>JAIYDH010000322.1 GCA_027487585.1 Rubrivivax sp. | reverse complement strand
GTTCTTGCCGTAGTTGTAGAGGCTGGGGCCGATGTTGCCGAAGCTGATCTCTTCCTTGCTGACCTGGTGGCAGTTGTAGCAACTGCCGCCGTTGGCGCTGCTGGCGGCGGAACTGTCCGTCCAGGTGAGGCCGCGGCCGCTCTGGGCGATGCGCTCGCCCTCGCGCCAGTTGCCGATGTACTGGCCGCCGGTGGGCCACTTGACGGTGTTCTTGGCCTGCGCGGTGACGGCATCGGCCAAGGCCTCGGTGGGTGGCTTCTCGGACGAGCAGGCGCTTTGCCCGAGGTCTTGCTTGATGCGGTCGACCTTGGCGATGCCCTGCTCGCGGAAGGCGGCCTGGATCAGCTTCAGGGCTTCGGCATCGAGTTCGGCGGCCGTGGGGCCGGCGGGAACGCTGGCGCACGAGGCCAGCAGCACGGCCGCAGACACAGCCGCCAGCGAAAAGAGAAAGGGCTTCTTCGTCATGGTGTCGGTGCCTTTGGCCTTAGCGCTTGATCGAAGGGGCGATCGACTGCGCACCCTTGGCATTGACGCCCATGTAGGTGCCCAGGGCGACGGTGATGTCCGATGCAAAGCCCGGGAACGGGAAGCGCTGCTGCCGGTAGCAGTCGTTCAGGCGCAGCTGCATGCTCCACATCTGGCCGTTGCTCACGCGGTAGGCGGGCCAGGCGGCGAAGCCGACGCCGTCGCCGGGGTTCTTGGTGAGGTTGGGCAGGTCTTGCAGGCGGATGCGCTGGCCGTCGACGCTGTGGCAGCCGGCGCACGAAAAGTCCATCGGGCCGCCGCGGAAGAAGAACACGCGCTTGCCGATCTCGTAGCTCTTCTTCTCTTCGGGGTGGCTCTGCGGCAGGTTGAAGCGCATGCCACGCGACGACGCGGCCACAAAGGTGGCCAGCGCGGTGACGTTGGCCATCTCGCCCCGGCCGAAGGGCGTGTTGGCGATCTCAGCGGCATCCAGGCCCTGCAGCGCTGCCATGCAGGTGACGAGACGCGATTCGAGATCCTGCACCTTCCCGGTGTCGGCAAAGAAGCGCGGCAGTTCGACGAAGGCGCCCTTCACGACTCCCGGACCCTTGCCCAGATCACACTTCTCGAGCGACGCCGCCTTGGGGCCGCGCTTCTGCGTCCAGAGCTCTTCGCCCTTGGCCTCGAAGAGGTCGGCCGGGTTGCCGTCTTCGAGCATCTTGCGGTACTCGGCGATGCCGTCGGCGGTGGACTTCTGCTGGGACTGCGCGGCCATCGGGGCCAGGGCGGCCGCCAGCACGGCCGCCGTGAGCGCCGTCATGTGTTGGAACTTCTTCATGCGGGCTTGTCTCCTGTTGTTGTTTGCAGCAAGCGCTCTGGTGGCGCCCGGCGCGCGAGCGCCGCAGGTCAGGTCACGGTGGTTTCGTCGGTGCGCTTGTCGCCCTTGTTGTCGAGCCAGTTCACGGTGATCTTGTCGCCGGCCTTGGCGCCCTTCACCGAGAACTGCAGGAACGGGTTCTTCGCGATCGACGGGCCCCACTGGGCGGTGAGCACGGCTTTGCCGTTGTGGCTGGCGCTGACTTCCTGGATGAACCAGGCGGGGACCAGCTTGCCGGCGGCGTCGCGCCGCTGGCCGGTTTCCATTTCGTGGCTCATGAGCACGCGGACGGTGGCTTTGTCACCGGCCATCTGGGCGCGGATGCGCATCGGGTCTGCCATGGTGTCTCTCCTTGATTTCGGTGATTCGTCTGACTGTTGAAGTGGTGGACCTCATCCGCCACAGCCACCGAGGGTGACCTTGATCTCTTTCTGCGCGAAGAGCACCTTGCCATCGCCCATCATGGCCACGGCGAAGACGTTCGAGGACTGGCCCATCTTCACGCGCGTGTTGAAGCTCGCGTCGACCGCGTCGCTCACGTCAAAGGCGGCGGCTAGCACGTTGGGGTTCTTCTCGACGAGGAGCATCAGCCGCTTCACGCCGGGCAGCGTGGTGCTGCAGCCCACGGGCACGACGGCACCGTTCTCGGCGATGTCGGGCCCGGTGACGGTGATGTCCTTGCTCTCGACCGGCGCGCCGCCGCCGAAGGCCCTGGCGGCGTCGGCCATGGTCTTGGCCTCGAACGCGTTCTGCGGCCAGGCCGCATGGGCGGTGGCGGGCAGCACGCCGGCGGCGGCCAGCAGGCCTGCCACCTGGGCGCTGGTCGTCAGCATCTTGCGACGGGTGGTCATGTTCAGCTCCTTCAGGGGTGCGGTGGTGCGCAGGGGCGCTCAGGGACGGGCGCCGTCAGTCAGCCATTTTGCGATGGCACGGGCGTCGGCATCGGGGAGGGTTTGCTCGGGCATCGGGATCACGCCCCAGACGCCGGCGCTGCCAGCCTTGATCTTGGACGTGAGGTAGGCCCACGCGTCCTCGCGGCCGGCGTACTTGCGGGCCACTTCGCGCAGCCCGGGACCGATGATCTTGTTGTCGACGCCGTGGCAGGCCAGGCAGTTGTGCTGGCGGGCCAGCGCGACGGCAGCCTGGCCCGCGGCGCTGGGGGCGGGTGCGCCCCCCGCCGCGGCCGTGGGGCGCACGCGGTTGCCGGGCGGCCGTGTGGTGTCGGCGCCGATCTGGGCGCCCACCAGACGCTGCTGCTCGGACAGGTTGCCGTGCGCGTTGCGCGCGAAGTCGGGCAGGTAGCTGGCCACCTTGGGCTCGGTGGCGCAGTTCGTCATGCAGGCCGTGGCCCGCACGTCGGGCTTGCCGCCGTTGCCCATGCTGCGGCCCGACCACAGGCCGTGGTCGGTGGTCATTCCGTTGCGGTTGGGCATGCGCGCCTGCACCTCGGCGATGTTGGCGTCGGACATCGTGAAGTTGTCCGGCACCACCCCGCCCAGGTTGAGCATGAAGGCTGTCACCGCGTACACGTCGTCGGTGCTCAGTGACTTGGGCGCGTTCCAGGGCATCGCGCGGTTGATGTAGTCCCACAGCGTCGAGACCGTGGGCACCTTCATCAGCGTCGTGCGGCCCGGGAAGCTGGGGTCGCGCAGGCGCGCCACGCGGCCTGTCTTGATGTCCTCCGCGGTGGTGCCGCCGATCAGCGGCGAGAAGACCTCGTTGCTCTCGCCGAAGATGCCGTGGCACGAGGCGCACTGCGCCTCCCACACCACCTGGCCACGCGCCACCGAGCCGGCGCCCTTGGGCAGGCCCTTGAAATCAGGGCGCACGTCGATGTCCCAGGCCTGCACTTCCTTGGGTGTGGCCGGCCGGCCAATGCCCGGGAAGGCGGTGCTCTGCGCCCACACCACGCCGGCCGTCAACAGCGCCGCGGCGGCAACGCCCCAGGCGCGCAGCTCACGACAGCTGAACATTCTTCACCTCGCCGCTTTCGTGCACGAGCCAGGTCTGGATCGCGTTGTTGTGATAGATCGAGCGCGTGCCGCGCACGGCGCGCAACTGCTTGAAGCTGGGCTGCACGTAGCCGGTGTCGTCGGTGGCGCGGCTTTGCAGCAGCGCGGGCTTGCCGTCCCAGACCCAGGGCAGCGAAAAGCGCGTGAGGCACTTGTCCATCACCGGGCCCTGCAGCGTGGCCTGGCGCCAGTTGCGGCCGCCGTCGGCCGAGACATCGACGCGCCGCACCTTGCCGCGGCCGCTCCAGGCCAGGCCCGACACCGAGTAGAAGCCCTGGTCGAGCAGCACCTGCCCGCCGCTGGGCGTGGTGATGACGCTCTTGCACTCCTGGATGCCGCTGTACTGGCGGTGCAGGCCGTCGGGCATGAGGTCGACGTAGTGGATGGTCTCGTCCTTGGTGCCGTAGGGCTTGTCGCCCACCTCGATACGGCGCAGGTACTTCACCCAGCTCACGCCCTGCACACCCGGCACCACCAGGCGCAGCGGGTAGCCGTTCTCGGGGCGCAGCATCTCGCCGTTCTGGCCATAGGCGACGAAGACCTCGCCGTTCTCGATGAGCTCCATCGGGATCGTGCGCGTCATGCTTGAGCCATCGGCGCCCTCGGCCAGCACGTAGCGGCCGCGCTTGTAGTCGGCGCCGGCCATGTCGAGCAGCAGCTTCAGCGGCACGCCGGTGAACTCGCTGCAGCTGATCATGCCGTGGCTGTATTGGCAGGTGGGCACGGCGACGTTGCCCCACTCCATGCCGCTGTTGGCCCCGCACTCGATGAAGTGGAAGCGGCTCACGCTGGGCAGCCGCATCAGCTCGTCCATCGTGAACACCATCGGCCGCTTCAGGAGCTTGTCGTCCGAGCCGTTGAGCATCAGCCGGTGCTTGCTGGGGTCGATGTCCCACCAGCCCTGATGGTGGCGCTCGAAGTGCAGGCCGCTGGGCGTGACGATGCCGAACAGGCTTTGCAGCGGCGCGAAGCTCACGCTGGCCTGGTTGGTCTGTGTCAGGCCCGGGCTCTGCCGGCGCTGCACGTTCTTCTCGTACTGGCTGGGCTTGCCGTAGCCGTCGGTGACCACGCTCTGGCCCAGGCCCGTGGTGTGCTCGGGGTTCTTCAGGATGTTCGGGTCACCCCCCTCGGCCGGCACCGGGTTGGCTTGCGCGGCCGCCTTGCCGGCCGCCAGGGTGCCGCTCGCGGCCACCGCGCTGGCGAAGGCGGTGCGGATGAAGTCCCGCCGGCCTTCGCGGGCCTCGCGGAACACGGTGCGCACACCCTCGGCATCGAGAAAACTCTCCGGCGCCTTGAGCAGGCGCCCCGACGAACCGGGGCAAGGGGAATCAGCTTGTTCGGGCACGTCGGACCTCGGTCGTGCTGCAGTTGTCGATTTGGATATAAGCAAATACGAATATACAGAGCCGCCTTGCACCAAGCTGAAGAACTTCGTCCGGATCTACCCTCAGCCGCGCCGCACCAAGGCCCGCGGGCCCCGGCACGCGGCGTTCAGGGCTGGCCGACGATCGAGGCCGTGGCCATCAGCTCGTCGAACAGCGCCAGGCTCACCCGGCCCGACACCGCGAACGGGTCGAGCGTGGGCAGGGCCGAGTACTTGAGCATCAGCGCCGGGTTCAGGCGCGACAGGTTCACCTGCCCCATGCTCCAGCCGGCGAAGCGGCGCTCGCCGATTTCCTCGTAGACCATCAGCTCCACCTGGCGGTGGCGCGGGTCGGTGGCGATGCGGTTGTAGAGCTGGTTGACGGCGCTGCGGCCGCCCTCGAGCACCTGCAGGAAGATGCCCTCGCTGAAACAGAGCACGCCGGTGATGCCCAGCGGCGGGTTGTTGGCCTTGCTCTTCTTGAGGATGGCCATCAGTTCGG
>JAIYDH010000003.1 GCA_027487585.1 Rubrivivax sp. | reverse complement strand
TCCTCGTCAACAACGCCGGCATCCAGCACGTGGCGAACGTCGAGGACTTCCCGGCCGAGCGCTGGGACGCGATCATCGCCATCAACCTGAGCAGCGCCTTCCACACCAGCCGCCTGGCCATCCCGGCCATGCGCGCCAGGAACTGGGGCCGCATCATCAACATCGCCAGCGCGCACGGCCTGGTGGCCAGCGCCGGCAAGAGCGCCTACGTGGCGGCCAAGCACGGCATCGTCGGCCTCACCAAGGCCAGCGCGCTGGAACTGGCCACCACCGGCGTGACCGCAAACGCCATCTGCCCGGGCTGGGTGCTGACGCCGCTGGTGCAGAAGCAGATCGACGCCCGCGCCGTGCGCGACGGCTTGAGCGGCGACGAAGCCCGCGTGGCCCTGCTCGGCGAAAAGCAGCCTTCGCTGCAGTTCACCACGCCCGAGCAACTGGGCGAACTGGCGGTGTTCCTGTGCAGCGCCGCCGCCGACAACGTGCGCGGCGTGGCCTGGGCGGTGGACGGGGGCTGGACGGCGCAGTAGCGCGCGGGCTGCGTCGGGCCGACAGGCCCAGACGCCACATCAAGCGGCCGCCGCGGAGCGGGCTCCGCCCGGCCGCTGGCGGCGCCCCCCTGGGGGGGAGCGCCGCAGGCGCTACGGGGGGGGATCAGCTATCCGCCGTGAACCCGATGCGCTTGACCAGCGGCCCCCAGCGCTCAAGCTCGGCGCGCTGGCTGCGCGCCATCTCGTCGATGGTGCTGCCTTGCGCGATGAGGCCGACGACGCCAATGCCGTCGATCACCGAGCGGTCGCGCAGCGCCGTGTTGATGGCCGCGTTGGCGGCCTGCACCACGTTCATCGGCGTCTTCGCCGGGGCGTGGAAGCCGAACCACTCTTCCGTGGTCAGCTCGCCGAAGCCCTGCTCGGCGAAGGTGGCCACGTCCTGCGCGAAGGGCAGGCGGGTCCGGCCCGAGAAGGCCAGGATGCGCAGCTTGCCGGCGCGGTGGTTGGCCAGGAAGTCGCCACCGGGCGTGAACATGCTCGCCACCTGGCCGCCGACGACGTCGGTGATGCCCGGCACGCTGCCGCGGTAGGGGATGTGCTTGAACTCGAAGTTCTGGCTCAGCCCGAGCAGCGCGCCCAGGAAGTGCGGCGTGCTGCCGGCGGCCGGGCTGCCGTAGTTGGCCTTGTCGGGGTTGGCCTTGGCCCAGGCGATGAAGCCCTTCACGTCTTTCACGCTCTCGGGTACCACGGGGCCGACGGCAAAGCCGTGGTGGATGATGGCCGTGGTCGAGACGGGCTGGAAGTCCACCGTCGGGTCGTAGCTCAGCTTGCGGTAGACGTGAGGGTAGATCGACACCGTGCTGTACGGGCCCATGCAGAGCACCGAGCCGTCGGTGGCCGAGGTCTTCAGTGTGTCCAGCGCGATGCGGCCGCCGGCACCGGGCTTGTTCTCGACGATGGCGGCGTTCTTCGCGTAGGGCGTGCCGGCCACGCGCTCGGCGACGCGGCGGCAGACGATGTCGCCCGCGCTGCCGGCCGGAAAGCCGTAGAGGAACTTCGGCTGCTCGAAGGCCTGCGCACGGGCGTGTCCGGCAAGGCCGGTGGCGGCGAGGGCGCCGAGTGCGAGTGTCTGGCGGCGGGTCAAGCTCATCGGGTTGTCTCCTGGGGTGATGAGGGGTGTTGGGGTCGCTTCAGCGGCACAGCGCCACGATGTCCTCGGGCGGCGCGATGGCCTTCAGGCGGGCCGGGTCGTCGGGGTGTGCGGTGACGAAGGCGCGCACCTCGGTGCCTTCGCACAGCAGCAGATCGCCTCGCATCACGCGGTGCAGGTGGCGGAACACCTTGCGCTCCCAGGCCGTGACGCTGGTGTGCACCTCGAGCGTTTCGCCATAGGTGGCCGGGTTGATGAAGCGGGTGTGCGTCTCGAGCACCGGCGTGCCGACGATGCCGCGCGTGGCCCTGAGCTCGCGCCAGGGCGGCAGCCCGGCGGCCATGAAGAAGGCCAGCGAGGACTGGTCCATCCAGCGCGCGAAGTTCGGAAAGAACACGATGCCGGCGGGGTCGCAGTCACCGAAGTGCACCTGCACGCGGTGCACGTTCACCCGGGGCTCGCTGGTGGGCGTCATGCGGGCCGGCTCACCTTGGCAGCCCGCTTCTCGAGGAAGGCGCGCACGCGCTCCTTGGCGGCCTCGTCACCCTGCGCGATGGACGACATCAGGCTCTCGACGAACAGGCCGTCGGCCGCCGGCAGATCGGCGATGCGCGGCAGCGCCTGCGTGATGGCGTAGTTCGACAGCGGCGCGTTCTGCGCGATCTTCAGGCCCAGCTCCAGCGCCTTGGCCAAACCCTGGCCGGCAGCGACGCGGTAGTTGCTCAGGCCGAAGGCCTGGCCCTCGTCGGCGTCGAAGCTGCGGCCGGTGAGCATCATGTCGGTCATGCGCGTGGTGCCCATCAGCCGCGTGATGCGCACCGAGCCGCCGCCGCCGACGAAGATGCCGCGCGTGCCCTCGGGCAGCGCGTAGAAGGTGCCGTCCTCGGCCACACGCAGGTGGGCCGACGACGCGAGCTCGAGCCCGCCGCCCACCACCGCGCCGTGCAGCACCGCGATCACCGGCACCGGCCCGTACTGCAGCGCGTCGAAGCAGGCGTGCCAGGCGCGCGAGTGCACCATGCCCTCGGCCACGGTGCGCTCGCTCACTTCCGACAGGTCCAGGCCGGCGCAGAAGTGCTCGCCCGCGCCGCTGATGACGAGCACACGCACGTCCTTGGGCAGGTTCAGCACGACGGTGTGGATCTGCAGCAGCAGTTCGTCGGAGACGCTGTTGCGCTTGGCCGGGCGGTTCAGGCGCAGGTGGAAGACCGGGCCGCTGCGCTCGAGCTGCAGCAGGCCGAGCGAGGCGAACACGCCCTCGGGCGGCACGGGTTCGAAGTGGGGCAGGGTGGGGTTCATCGGCTTGGCGTGCATCAGGGGGTTCAGCGCAACACGGTGCGCTCGTCGGCCGGCGTGGCGGCGTACAGCAACTCGACATCGCCCGCGCGGCGCGACAGCGCGATGCGCTGGTTGAGGTAGCCCTTGTCGGTGATCTCGCCGCTGGCCGCATCGGGCGGGCCCTGCAGCCAGCGCAGCCGCGACGGCACCTGCGACGAGCCGCCGCCCTCAGACGCCAGTGCCTTGAGGCCGGCCCTCAGGTGGCCGGCCAGCTCGGCCGCCGGCAGCGCGCGCGCGGCCTCCGACAGGAACAGCAGTGCACCCAGTTCGGCGCGGTCGTGGCCGGTGATCACGGCATCGGCCACCCAGGGCGACAGCGCGGACACCAGCTTCACGCGCAGCGTACCCACGCTGACCCAGGTGCCGCTGGTGAGCTTGAAGTCCTCGGCCACGCGGCCGTCGAAGACGATGCCCTGCAGCGGGTCGGCGGCGTCGCGCAGCTGGCCGGCGTCGCCGATGCGGTAGTAGCCGTCTTCGTCGAAGGCGGCGGCGGTGGCCTCGGGGTTATGGCGGTAGCCGGGTGTGATGTTGTCGCCCTTGATGCGCAGCTCGAGCTTGCCGCCCCCCGCAGGCACGAACTTCACCTGCGTGCCCGGCATCGGCAGGCCGATGACGCCGGGGCGGTCGAGCTGCCAGTTGGCAAAGGTGACGGCGGGTGCGGTCTCGGTGCTGCCCCAGCTGGTGGTCATCCACAGCGGTGTATCGCGCACCTTGGCGGCCAGGGCCTCGAGCCGCGCCCAGGTGGCCGGCGGCATGCCGGCGCCGGCGTAGAACAGCATGCGCAGGCGGCCGAGCAGGCGGTGGGCGAGGTCGAGGTCGGCCTCGAGCGCCGGCAGCATCATCTCGTAGCCGCGCGGCACGTTGAAGTACACGGTGGGCTGCACCGTCTTCAGGTTGTTCAGCGTGCGGCCCACGGCGGCGGGCAGCGGCCGGCCGTCGTCGATGTACAGCGTGCCGCCGTGGCGCAGCGCCATGTTCAGGTTGTGGTTGCTGCCGAAGGTGTGGCTCCAGGGCAGCCAGTCCAGCAGCACCGGCTTCTCGCTCACCAGGAAGGGCAGCGTCTGCAGCAGCATCTGCTGGTTGGCGCACAGCATGCGGTGCGTGTTGATCACGACCTTGGGCGTGCCGGTGGAGCCGCTGGTGAGCAGGTACTTGGCGTGCGTGTCGGGCGTGACGCGCGCAAAGGCCTCGGCGACGGCCGGCGTTTCGGTGGCGGCCAGCAGCTGGCTGAAGGGCAGCGCGCCCGGCAGCGTGTCGGCGCCCTCCGACAGCACCTTGGGCACCGCGGGCCCGGCCTGCAGCAGCGCCTGGCCGTAGACCTTGGCGTCGCTGGCGTACACCAGCGCGGGCTGCAGTGCGTCGAAGATGGCCTGCAGGCGCGAGAAGTCGGTGCCGGCCAGCCGGCTGTAGCCGCTGGACACCGTGCACGAGGTGCGGCCGACGTGCAGCGCCGCGAGCATGAGCACGGCGTGGTCGAGCGAGTTGTCCGACAGCACCACGACGGGGCCGGCACCGAGCTTCAGGTCGAGCAGGGCCTGGCCCACGGCGCCGACGCGGCGGCGCAATTCGCGCCAGGACAGCGTGTGCCAGCCCCCGGCGCCGTCGGGCTCGGCCATTGCGGGCGCCTCGGGCGTGGCGGCCGACCACTCCTCGAGCCATTCGCCCACGCAGCGCGCGTACGGCGCCAGCGCGTCGGGGTGGCGCAGCAGGAAGGCCCCACCGCCGAGATCGACCCGCTCCGTGCGGCGCGGCGCGAGCAGCTGGGGGTCGGAAAAGAAGTCGGTGGGCATGCGGTCTCCGGCGTCATGCGCAGTCCATACAGAGGTGTATGGTTAGCGGGCTGAATCGTAGGTGCTGGCCAGCTCACCGGCATTGGGGAACCCCCGCATGGTTGGCCATACAGTGGTGTACGGCTTGCCGGCGGCGATGGCATCATGGCGCCATGCCGACCGCCCCCGTCCGCCCGTTGCCCACCGCGCGCCCGGCGCGGCCCCGAAAGGCAGCTGCCCCGCGCGCCGCCAAGGCCGTGCTCACGCCCGACGACTGGGTGCGCGCGGCCACGCAGGTGCTGGTGGACCACGGCATCGACCACGTGCGCGTCGATGTGCTGGCCGGCGAGCTGAACGTCACGCGCGGCAGCTTCTATTGGCACTTCCGCGACCGCGAAGACCTGCTGCGCCGCGTGCTGCAGGCCTGGCGCGAGGTGAGCACCGTGCAGCTGACGCAGCGGCTGGAGGTGGCGCGCAGCGACCCGCGCGAGCTGCTGGCCGACGTCATCACGCTGCCCTTCCGGGGCCGCGCGGCGGTGCGGGCGGCGCGCATCGAACTCGCCATCCGCGCCTGGGCGCGGCGCGACCCGATGGCGCAGCAGGCGCTCGACGAGGCTGACTCCTCGCGCATCGGCTATCACGAGGCGCTGTTTCGCGCCCTGGGCTTTGCGCCCGACGAGGCGGCCCACCGCGCCTTCTTGCTGTACGGCTACGAGGTGGCGGAATCACTGATGCCGCGCCAGGGCAGTGCCGCTGCGCGCGACGCGCGCCGCCGCAGCGTGCTGCAGCTCGTGCAGCAGCCGCTCAGCCCGCAGGGCCGCTGACCGGTCTCGTCTGTGCGCCGGATGGGGTTTCCCCCGGTCGCTCGGCCGGCGGGCGGGCGGTAACACTCGACGGGCGATGTCCGACCCTTCTCTTCCCGCCGACGACGAGCCCAGCATCGAAGACCTCGGCATGGCGCCGGCCCTGTGCGCCCGCCGCCTTTACCAACTGGGCGCCGCGATGGTGGCGGTGCACACGCTGCAGGCGCGATTGAGCCCGGCGCAGTTCGCGGCGCTGCAGGCCGTGCACAACCAACCGGGTCTGGATCAGCGCGCGCTGGCTGGCCAGATCGCGCAGGACGCGTCCACCACCACGGTGTTGGTGGACAAGCTGGCCGAGCGGGGCCTGCTCGTGAAGGGGTTTGCACCGGCTGACAGCCGCACGCGCCTGCTGTCGCTCACCGAAGCGGGCCGCGAGGTGCTGGCTAAGTTGCAGCCGCAGGTGCGCAAGGCGCAGGCGGCGCTGCTGCGGCCCCTGCCGCGCGCCGAGCAGCTTCAGTTCATGCGCATGCTCGTCACACTGCTCGAGGCCCACAGCAAGGTGCCGAAGTCCGGCAGCGCCGGCGAGTGACAGCCCGATGCGGGTGCGCTGAGGAGCTTCGGTCCCACACCGGCTCGTGAACCGGCGGCCGCTCAGCCACCCAGGTGGCGATACACCGTGCTGCGCGAGATGCCGAGCTCTCGGGCGGTGCGGCTGACGCTGCGTCCGCAGCGCTCCCAGGTCTGGCGCACCAGCGTGTCGCCTTGGCGCCGCAGTGCCGAGCCCGCCGCCGCTGCCGCGGTGGTGGCCTGCGGGGCGGTGGCGGGCAGGGCCGGGGCGATGTCGCTGGCGCCGAGCTCGATGTCGCCTTCGGCGCCGTCGAGCGAACGCTGCAGCCGCGCGCGCACCAGCACCGACCGCAGCTCGCGGAAGTTGCCGGGCCAGTGGTGGCGGCGCAGCAGGGCCAGCGCGGCCTCGTCGAGCCGCGCCGTGGCGTCGACTTCGCGCAGCAGCGCGCGCGCCGCGTCGTCGAAGTCGCTGCGCGCGCGCAGCGGTGGCAGTTCGATGCGCACGGTGTGCAGCCGGTACAGCAGGTCGGCGCGGAAGCGGCCGGCGTGCACGGCCTCGTCGAGATCGCGGTGGGTGGCGGCCAGCACCTGC
>JAIYDH010000241.1 GCA_027487585.1 Rubrivivax sp. | reverse complement strand
GTTCGCCTGTCGCAGCACCTGGCGCTGACGCCGCAGCTGCAGCAGTCGATCCGGCTGCTGCAGCTGTCGACGCTGGAGCTGCAGCAGGAGGTCGGGCAGATGCTCGACCAGAACCCCTTTCTCGAGGCTGACGACGAGGGGCCGCCCACGGCCTTCGAGACGCCGCTGGAGCGCCAGAGCGTCGACCGGCCAGTGGAGCGCGAAACCGAGAGCGCCGACTTTGCCGAGAGCGGCGGCGACACCGCAGCCGTCGAAGGCACCAAGGAGCTCACCGCCGACGAGTTCGGTACGTCCGCCCGCGACGACTGGGAAAACGGCACCGAGGGCGACGACTTCGACGGCATCCGCGAAACGCCGTCGACCAGCAGCGCCGCCGCCAACGACGGCGACGACGACGGCGAGGCACACGACCGCCGCGCCGCCGCCGGCAGCCTGCAGGACCATCTGCGCGCCCAGCTCGTGGGTCTGCGCCTCGAGCCCGAGGACATGGCGGCCGTGGAAGTGCTGATCGAGTCGCTCGACAGCGACGGCTACCTCGCCGACACGCTCGAGGATGTCGCCGAGCGGCTGGCCGAGATGCTGGAGCTGCGCAACGACGAGCAGCGCGAGCAGCTGGCCGACCGTCTGCGCATGGCGCTGTGCATGCTGCAGAGCCTGGACCCGCCCGGCGTCGGCGCACGCTCCCTGCCCGAATGCCTGCAGCTGCAGCTCAAGACCACGCCGCGCTGCACGGCGCGCCAGGCGGCGCTGCGCATCGTCGAGCAGTACCTGGAGCTGCTGGCTAGGCGCGACTACAAGCGCCTGGCGGCCCTCACCGGCGGCGACGAGGACACCGTGCGCGCGGCGCACGAGCTGATTCGCCGCTGCGAGCCCAAGCCGGGCCGGCCCTTCAGCAACGCCGAGGCGAACATCGTGGTGCCCGACGTCATCGTGCGCAAGACGGGCCGCGGCCACAGCGTGACGCTCAACCCCGACGTCATGCCCAAGCTGCGCATCAACGACCTGTATGCGCAGGCCGCCAAGGGCCTGCGCGGCGCCCACGCCAACCCGGGCATGTCGTCGCGGCTGCAGGAGGCGCGCTGGTTCGTGAAGAACATCCAGCAGCGCTTCGACACCATCCTGCGCGTGAGCAAGGCCATCGTCGAGCGCCAGAAGGGCTTCATCACCCACGGCCCGATCGCGATGAAGCCGCTGGTGCTGCGCGAGATCGCCGACGAGCTGGGCCTGCACGAGAGCACGATCTCGCGCGTCACCACGGCCAAGTACATGGCCACGCCGCAGGGCACCTTCGAGCTGAAGTACTTCTTCGGCTCCAGCCTGAACACCGATGCCGGTGGCAACGCCAGCAGCACCGCGGTGCGCGCGCTGATCCAGCAGTTCGTGGCCGCCGAGGACGCGGGCAAGCCTCTGTCGGACAACCAGCTCAGCACCATGCTCGAGGAGCAGGGCATCCAGGTGGCGCGGCGCACGGTGGCCAAGTACCGCGAGGCGCTGAAGATCGCGCCGGCGGGGCTGCGCAAGCAGGCCTGAGCCGGCGGCACCACATGCTCTTCCTGCCCTGCGCTGGCGGTGTCGAGGCGCTGCTGGCCGACGAGGCCGCGCGCATCGTCGGCGGCCAGCCCGAGCCGGCGCGCGGTGGCGTGTGGGTCGACGCCGCCGAGGGTGACGAGCTGGCGGCCATGCGGCTCAACCTCGAAAGCCGCCTGGCCACGCGCGTGCTGGTGCCGCTGGCCGACGGCCCCTACCGCGACGAGCACGACCTGTACGACATCGCGCGCCGCGTCGACTGGGGCCGCTGGCTCACGCCGGCCGACACGCTGCGCGTGGACGTGCAGGCCATGAGGAGCCCGCTGAAGAGCCTGAACTTCGCTGCGCTGCGCATCAAGGACGCCATCTGCGATGCACTGCGCGACAGCCACGGCGAGCGCCCAAGCGTCGACACGCGCAGCCCCGACCTGCCGGTGTCGCTGTTCGTCGGTCCCGACCACGCCATGCTGTACGCCGACACCAGCGGCGAGCCGCTGTTCAAGCGCGGCTGGCGCGAGGCCACCGGCGAGGCACCGCTGAAGGAAACGCTGGCCGCCGCCATGCTGGCCGCTATCGGCTGGCAGGGTCGGCCCGAAGACGGCCCGCTGCTCGACCCCTGCTGCGGCGCCGGCACCATCGCCATCGAGGCGGCGCAGCTGGCCTGCGGCATCGCGCCGGGCGGGCTGCGGCGCTTTGCCTTCGAGCGCCAGCGGCCCTTCCAGGCCCACCGCGCGGCCTGGGCACAGATGCAGCAACAGGCGCGCGCGCGCGTGCACGCCGCCGCGGTGCCGGTGTTTGCCGGTGACGTGAGCTTTCGCATGACCGACTTTGCGCATCGCAATGCCGAGCGCGCCGGCGTGGCGCGGGCTATCGAGTTCAAGACAGCCGACGCGCAGCAGCGCCCGCCGCCGGCAGGCCGCGGCACGATCCTGATGAACCCGCCCTACGGCGAGCGCATCGCGCCAAAAGGCATGGGCAACGTCACCAGCCGCGAGGGCTTCGAAGGCGGCGGCAGTTCTGCCGAATTCTTCAGCGGCCTGGCCTCGCAATGGAAGCGCCAGTACGCCGGCTGGACCGCCTGGCTGCTGAGTCCCGACATGAAGCTGCCCGGCCTGATGCGCATGAAGGAATCGCGCCGCGTGCCGCTGTACAACGGCGCCATCGAGTGCCGCCTGTTCCGCTTCGAGCTCACCGACGGCGCCGGGCCGGGCGGGCGCGAACGCGCCGGGCCGCGGGAGCCCTCAGCGCAGTAGCGGCAGCCCGGCGATGCGCCGGTCGATGTCGGACAGCATGGCCTCGTAGGCCGGCGCGCCGATGCCCCCAAAGCGCTTTCGAAACTCGGCCTCGGGCATGAACTCCGGCAGGTCGGCCACGGCCGGAATCAGGTCTTCGTCGCGCAGCGCACGGCCATTCGCGCCGCCGGCGACACGGCGCTGCAACTCCTGAGCTTGTTCCAGCGCCAGTTCGCCAAAGCGCGTGCCGGCGCGGTTGGCAGCCACGTCGTTGAACGAGAAGCCGCTGCCACCGCGTGAATCGGCCACCTCCTTGTACAGGCCGATGGCGCGAGACAGCGGGCTCGTGCCTTCGGTCACGAGCGCGGCCGACACCAGGAAGTGCTGCGGAAAGTCCATGCGCCCGCCCAGCATCAGCCGCAGTGGCCGCGGCCGTGCCCAGCCCCGTGCCGCCGGCGCCACGCTGCCGACGTGGCGGCCGTTGGCGAACAGCGTCAGCACCACCAGCGCGGCGCGGTTTTCGGCCACGCCGTCGTGGCCGGCGGCCGTGCGCCGTGCCGCCAGCTCGAACAGCGGCGTCATCGCCTGCACCAGCGGCAGCTGCCAGCCTTGCACGCCGGTGGTGATGTCGACGAGGCGGTCCTGGTAGGGCTTCAGCCGTTCCAGCTCGGCCGGCGTCAGCAGCGAGGCCATCACGCGCTGCACGCTGTCGGGCTGCCAGGCATAGACCACGAGCGCGTGGCCGCTTTCGAACCGGATGCGGCGCACGACGTCCTGCGCCAGTTGCCACTCGGCCGTGAAGCCGCTGCGCGCCAGGGCCTGCTGGGCCAGGCGGTCCAGCAGCCACGCTGGCAGCGGCAGGCCACCGAGCCGCGCCGAGGCGATGGCCGGCAGGCCGCCGGTCTCTTGCAGCTGCAACTCGATGTTGAGCCAGCGGCCGAAGGGCCCGGCCAGCGCCGCTGCCGAGCTGCCGACCATCGGCAGCGAGCCCAGATGGGTGCTCAGCAGCACCTCGGCCGAGCCGCGCATCAAGCTCACGCGGCCGCTGGAGCCGGGCAGCCAGCGGCGGGCGCCGTGGCTGATCATCACTTCCAGCTCCCGCTCCTGCACCAGCGCCGTGCTCACCACGCCAGGCAGTGCCCGGCGCGGGTCGTGTGTGCGCAGCAGGCCCACGGCGCGGGCCACGTCGTCGGTGGCGATCTCCGCCGCGCCGATGACAGCCGGCTCGCGCTGCAACGTCGTCGACAGCAGCGCCACCACGGTCAGCGCTGGCAGCAGCAGCGCCATCACCGCCAGCAACAGAAACACACGCAGGGAACGGCTCATCGGCCGCGAGTCTGCCACCCCCTTGAGCGGCCGGTACTGCGATGAGCCGGCAAACTATCATCCTGCCGCCCATGCTGAACGTCTTCTCCCTTGCCAACGGTCGGCTCTTTCAGGAAGAGATCGACAGCGCCGAGGCCCTGACCCAGGCGCAGCCGGTCTGGGTGGACCTGGAGGCGCCCAGCGAGGCTGAAACCCGCTGGGTCGAGGAGCGGTTCGGCCTCGCCATCCCCAAGGACGCGGTCGACGACGACCTCGAGGAGTCGGCCCGCTTCTACGAAGAGGACAACGGCGAGCTGCACATCCGCTCCGACTTCCTCGTCGATGGCGGTGATGACGGCCCGGCGCGCAACGTGCGCGTGGCCTTCATCCTGCGCCAGGGTGTGCTGTTTTCGATCCACCGCGAAGACCTGCCGGTGTTCCGGCTGCTGCGCCTGCGGGCGCGGCGCATCCCGGCGCTCATCGACGACGCCAAGGACGTGCTGCTGAAGCTGTACGACGCCGACGCCGAATACAGCGCCGATGCGCTGGAGGGCATCTACGACAGCCTCGAGAAGGTGAGCGCCCGCGTGCTGCGCCAGGACGTCGACGACCGCGCCGCCGGCGAGGCGCTGACGGCCATCGCCCGCGAGGAAGACCTGAACGGCCGCATCCGCCGCAACGTGATGGACACGCGCCGCGCACTCAGCTTCATGATGCGCAGCCGCATGCTCAATGCCGAGCAGTTCGAGGAAGCGCGGCAGATCCTGCGCGACATCGACTCGCTCGACTCGCACACCGCCTTCCTGTTCGACAAGATCAACTTCCTGCTCGACGCGACGGTTGGCTTCATCAACATCAACCAGAACAAGATCATCAAGATCTTCTCGGTGGCCAGCGTCGCGCTGCTGCCGCCGACGCTGATCGCCAGCATCTACGGCATGAACTTCAAGTTCATGCCCGAGCTCGACTGGGCGGCGGGCTACCCGTTTGCGCTGGCGCTGATGGCGGCCTCGGTGGCGGCACCGTTCATCTACTTCCGCCGCAAGGGCTGGCTGAAGTAACGGCGCCGTGGTGCAACCGGCCGTTGCGGAAGCGTCGGCCGTGAATGCTTCTCGGCCCTCGTGAGGCGGGCGGATGGCGGTGGCCGGGCAACGGTATAACCTCTCCTGCATTCAGGGGGTTACGAAGCTCGTGGCCCTGAGAGAGCCGAGATCGAGGGGTCACCGATGCGCACGCAGTTCACCACCCGCACTGCCCATGCCGCCGTCAAGGCGCCGGGCAGCACCGCCGTCCGTACCCTGGCCGGGGCCGTGCTCGCCGCGGCCGCCGCGCTGCTGGCGCCCGAGGCGCGGGCGCAGTTCAGCATGGTGCCGGCGCCCACCTGCAAGCAGCCGGTGGCGTCGGAGCAGGCGGTGGAGCGCGAGTTCCGCATCGACGCCTCGCGCCACCTTTACAGCTGCTTTCCGATGCGCGTGTACCGCGGCAAGCTGCCGCCGCTGCTGTACGGCGTGATGATGGTCGAGACCGAGCTCGACACGCAGGGCAACGTCGTCGAGGTCAGCGTCATCCGCCGCCCGGCCGCCGACGAGATCGGTCCCTGGGTGGTGGCCCTGATCAAGAAGGCCAGCCCGTTCCCGGCGCCGGCCAAGCTGGCAGCGTCCGGCAACGTGAAGTTCATGGAAACCTACTTCGTCGACAAGTCGGGCCTGTTCCAGACCCACACGCTCACCGAAGGCCAGCGAGATAAGTGAGTCGCGCGGCCCTGGCGGCAGCCTGCTGCGCCCACCGGGCCGCCTCCGTCAGGACGCGGCCCTTTTCTTGAGCCAGCGCATCAGGCCGCCCAGCACCGGCAACTTCTCGTACAGCTCTTCGGCGGCGTCCCAGTAGTCGCGGTGCTCGGTGATGAGGCCATCGGCCCCGAAGCGCAGGTGCGAGCCGCCGCGGATGCGCTGCTCGGCGCGGTTGAAGCGCCGCATGCGGAACACGAAGTCCCAGCTCAGGAAGGCCTGGTCGCCCTGCACGATGAGGTCGCGCACCTCGAAGCGCGGCCCGTCGAGGTTGTCGAACATGTGGCCGAAGATGCCGGCCACGGCCTCGACGCCCGTGACCTCGTTGAACGGGTCCTTGAAGCGCGTGTCAGCCGCGTAGAAGCGGCCGAGGCTGGGCAGGTCTTCGGGCTTGAGCTGCTCGAAGAACGCGACGAAGGCCTTCAGGTCGGCGGGTGCGGGCATCGGCAGAGCGCGCTCAAAGCCCGGTGGAGCGCCGCACGGCTGCGAAGTACGCGCGGTAGCCCAGGAGCCGCAGTCCCTTCAGGAACAGCGTGAAGCGCTTCGGGAAGTGGATCTCGAAGTCGCCCGCCTGCCAGCCCTTGAGGATGGCCGTGGCGGCCTCGTCGGGCGTGATCAGCGCCGGCATGCGGAAGTCGTTGCCGGCGGTGAGCGGGGTCTCGACGAAGCCGGGGTTGATCACCGAGATGCCCAGGCCCTCGGGCGCAAGGTCGAGGTGCAGCGTCTCGGCCAGGTTGATCAGCGCCGCCTTCGTGGGCCCGTAGGCCAGCGACTTGGGCAGGCCGCGGTAGCCCGCCACGCTGCTGACCAGGCTGATGTGCCCGCCCACGCCTTCGCGCGCCTGGCGCAGCAGTTGCGGCAGCAGCACGTCGAGCATCACCAGCGCGCCGAGGTAGTTCACCTCGAGATGCTGCTTGGCCACCTTGAAATCGAAGGCCGTGGCGCGCATCGGCGTGTACATGCCGGCGCAGTACACGACCAGGTCGATGCGGCCGTGGCGCTCGGTGATGCGCGCCACCGCGGCGCGCATGGCGTCGTGGTCGGTGGCGTCCAGCGCAATGGCTTCGGCACCGGCGTGCTCGGCGGTGAAGCTGTCGAGTGCGGCCTGCGTGCGTGCCGAGATCACCACGCGTGCGCCGGCTGCATGCAGCCGCGCCGCCGTGGCGCGGCCGATGCCGGTGGAGGCGCCGACCAGCCACACCACGCGGCCAGTCCAGTTGTCGAAACGGGGATTCAGGGACATGGCTTACTTCTTGATGAAGGACAGCGTCACTTCACCGAGCCGGATGCCGAACTTGCTCATCTCGGCCTTGTTCAGCATCACCTTGTCGTCCATCAGGTACATCCAGTCGTCGAACTGCACCTCGTAGACCTTGTCGCCCACCGGCAGCGCCAGCGTGTAGCGCCAGTTCAGCGCGTTGCCTGCCGAGACACCCTGCGCCACGCCCACCACGTCGTCGGCCCGGCCTTCCCAGCGGCCGTTGCCGAGATCGGTGAGGCGCCAGACGCGGCGCTCGGTCTTGCCGTCGCTGTAGGTGAAGCGCTCGTCGAGCACGCCCTGGTTGCCGTTCCAGGTGCCGGTCATCTGCACGACGAAGCGGCGCGCGACCTTGCCGCCGCGGTCGGTGAAGATGCCGTGCGCGACGAGTTCACCGTTGAAGTAGGTCTTCAGGTCGAGCGGCGGTTTCTCGGCCGCATAGTCGGCCGGGCTGTGGCTGGCGCAGCCAAGCACCAGCGCGCTGGTGGCCAGCAGCGCGGCCAGGGCGCCACGGCGGGCGGTAGAGATCAAGGGCGAGGTCATGGGGTTTCTTCCTTGCGGATCCAGAGGGTCCAAAGCAGGGCTGTGGCGCAGAGCTTCAGCGCACAGGGCAACAGGCAGTAGGCCAGCGTGAGGGCCTGCAGCGCCTCGGGGCTGCGGCTGCCGGGTTCATAGCCGAAGGCCTGCAGCAGTGGCAGCGACACGCCGGCCGCCAGCGCCAGATTGAGCTTGGTGCAGAAGTTCCACCAGCCGAAGTAGGCGCCTTCGAGGCGCTCGCCGTGGCCGGCGCGTTGCACCACGCCGGCCAGCAGCGCGCCGGGCAGCGTGAGGTCGGCGCCCAGCGCCACGCCGCTGGCGAT
>JAIYDH010000108.1 GCA_027487585.1 Rubrivivax sp. | reverse complement strand
CTCGACGGCACCGGCGACCAGGCCACGCAGTCGCCCAACACCACGCAGAGCCTGCAGTCGCTGCTGCAGCAGCTGGGCGTCACGCTGCCGCCGGGCGTGAGCCTGTCGCCGCGCAACGTGGCCGCGGTGCTGGTGACGGCACAGCTGCCGCCGTTCGCGCAGCCGGGGCAGACGATCGATGTCACCGTCAGCTCCATGGGCAACGCCAAGAGCCTGCGCGGCGGCACGCTGATCGCCACGCCGCTGCGCGGTGCCGACGGCCAGATCTACGCGCTCGCCCAGGGCAACCTGCTGGTGGGCGGTGCCGGCGCCAGCGCGGGCGGCAGCAAAGTGCAGATCAACCACCTGTCGGCCGGCCGCATTCCGGAAGGTGCTTCGGTGGAGCGCAGCGTGCCCACGCCGCTGCTCGACGGCGAGGCGCTGACGCTGGGCGTCAACGCCAGCGACTACGCCACCGCGGCGGCCATCGCCGAGGCCATCAACCGCCACCACGGCGACGACACCGCCACGCCGCTGGACGGCCGCAGCGTGCGCGTGAAGATGCCGGCCCAGCCGGGTGCGCGACTGGCCTTCCTGGCCGCCATCGAAAACCTCACGGTGCAGCTGGCGCAGCCGGCGGCGCGCGTGGTGCTGAACGCACGCACGGGCTCGGTGATCGTCAACGACGCCGTCACGCTGGGGCCTTGCGCCGTGGCCCATGGCAACCTGTCGGTGACGATCAGCACCACGCCCATGGTCAGCCAGCCCAATCCGCTGGCCGGCGGGCAGACCGTGCAGACCGAGAAGAGCGACATCGCCATCTCGCAGCAGGGCGGGGCGCTGATCGCACTGCCGGCCGGTGCCAAGCTGGCCGATGTCGTGAAGGCCCTGAACTCGCTGGGCGCCACGCCGATGGACCTGCTGGCCATCCTGCAGGCCATGAAGACCGCCGGCGCACTGCGTGCCGAGATCGAGGTGATCTGAGCATGGGCTCGTCACCGAACAGCGCCATGGGCACGCCGAATCTGGCCTTCGACGCCCGCTCGCTCGACGCACTGCGCGGGCGCGCCGCTTCCGACCCGCGCGGCGCCGTGCGCGAGGCCTCGAAACAGTTCGAGACGCTGTTCATGAACGAGTTGCTGAAGTCGATGCGCTCGACGACGCTGGAAGGCGACGAGTCCGAGGGCCAGCTCTCGGGCCGCAACCTGTCGACCTCGATGCTCGACGGCCAGTTCGCGCAGCAGTTGTCGGGCCGCCTGGGCGGCTTGTCGGAGGCGATCCAGAAGCAGCTCGAGCGCCAGATGGGCCTGGCGCCGGGGCCGATTCCCACGCTCGGCAGCGCCAACAACACGCTCGCGCCGCTGGCCGCCCAGCCCCAGCCGGTGCGCGTGCCGCAGGCCGGCGCTGCCGGCTTCGTGCAGCAGCACAGCGCCGCGGCGCAGCGCGCCGAGGCCGAGACCGGCATCCCGGCGTCCTTCATGGTGTCGCAGGCGGCGCTCGAAACCGGCTGGGGCCGCAAGGAGATCCGCCATGCCGATGGCGCGCCGAGCTTCAATCTGTTCGGCATCAAGGCGGGCGGCAGCTGGAAGGGCCCGGTCGCCGAGATCACGACCACTGAATACATCGACGGCCGCGCGCAGAAGGTGACGGCCAAGTTCCGCGCCTACGGCAGCTATGCCGAGAGCTTTGCCGACTACGCCCGCCTGATGAAGTCGAGCCCGCGCTACGCCGCGGCCACGCAGGCCGTGGCCGCGCAGTCGCGCACCGCCTCAGCCGGCGACGCCAGCCACGCGGCGCGTTTTGCCCAGGGGCTGCAGCAAGCCGGCTACGCCACCGACCCGGCCTATGCCGAGAAGCTGACGCGCGTGATCAACACCACGCTGCGCCTGCAGCGCACCCTGAGCACCTGAAGGAGAACCGACGATGAGCGCCTCTCCGTTGATGTCCTTGGGCGTGAAGGCCATGGCGGCCAGCTACGCCGGGCTCCAGGTCGCCGGCCACAACATCGCCAACGCCAACGTCTCGGGGTACTCGCGGCAGCAGGTGGCGCTGACCACCTCCGAAGGGCAGTTCACGGGCGCCGGCTTCTTCGGCCGCGGGGTCGATGTGCAGTCGGTGACACGGGCCCACGACGCCTTCCTCACGCGCGAGGCCGCCGGGGCGCGTTCGAGCTCGTCGATGGACGCGTCGCGGCTGTCACAGCTGCGCCGGCTTGAAGAGGTGTTCAAGCTCGGCGAAGGCGGCCTAGGCGCCGCCACCAGCGAGCTGATGAACGCCTTTGGCGATCTGGTCAACCGCCCTGACGACCTGTCGACGCGGCAGGTGGTGCTGGCGCGCTCGCGTGACTTGGCCGACCGTTTTGCCGAAGCGGGCGACGCGCTCGACACCGCGCAGGCCGGCGTCGGCGCGGAGTTGCGCGTCAGCGTGTCTCAGATCAACAGCCTGGCCAAGGGCATCGCCGACATCAACCGCCGCATCACCGAGGTGCGCGGCATCGGCCAGTCCCCGAACGACCTGCTCGACGAGCGCGACCGGCTCTTGTCACGCCTGTCGGAGCAGGTGCATGTCACGCGCATGGAGGCCAGCGACGGCTCGATGTCGGTGTTCATCGGCGGTGGCCAGCGCCTCGTGCTTGGTGCGCAGGCGGCCGAGCTGACGCTGCTGCAGGACAGCGCCGATCCCTCGCGCTTCGGCGTCGCGCTGGTCGAAGGTGCCACCCGTCGCGATCTTGACGAAACCGCCCTGGCCGGTGGCGCGGTGACCGGCCTGCTGCGATTCCAGAACGACGATCTGGTGCAGGCGCGGGCGTTGATCGGCCAGCTGGCGGCGTCGGTGGGGGGCGCCGTCAATGCGCAGCAGAGCCTTGGCCTGAACCTGCAGCCGCCTGCCGGCAGCGTGCCCTCGTCGCCGATGTTCAGCATCGGCGCGGCTCGCGCGCTGCCGAACTTGGGCAACGCGCGCGATGCCGGGGGCGCCTACATCGGCTCGGTCAGCCTCAGCGTCACGAGCCCGTCGCAACTCAGGGCCAGCGAGTACACGCTCGAAGAGACCACCCCGGGCTCCGGCTCGTGGCTGCTCACGCGCCTGACCGACGGCGTGCAGACCGCCGTGGTCGACGGTGACACGGTCGACGGCGTGCAGATCAACTTCGGCTCGCCAGCGCCGCAACCCGGCGACCGTTTCCTGCTGCAGCCGGTGTCTCGTGCCGCGAACGGCTTTGCCGCGCTGCTCGACGACCCGCTGGACATCGCTGCCGCCGCGCCGCTGGTGGCCACGACGAGCCCTGCCAACACCGGCACCGCCGCGGTGTCCTCGTTCTCGATGGTCGTCGGAGCGACGACGATCGCGGGTGCCACGGCCACCATCAGCTTCACCAACAACAGCGGCGCCTACAACTGGGAGCTGCGCGACAGTGGCGGCGGCCTGCTGAGCGCCGGCAGCGCCACCTGGACGGCCGGTGGCACCATCCCCGGAACGGGCCCCGACATCAATGGGTTCTCGATGCGCTTGTCAGGCGTGCCACGCAATGGCGACGTGATCACGGTACTGCCCACGCCGCCCGGCGCCTTGGCCTCCAGCAACGGCAACGCCACCGCGTTGCTGGCGCTGCGCGACATGGGCATCACCGGCGGCCGCACGCCCACCGAGAGCTGGAGCAACGCGCTGGCCGACATCGGCGTGCGGGTGCAGGGCGCCACCTCGTCGGCCACGATCTCGAAGGCCGTGGCCAGCCAGGCCGAGAAGTTGCGCGCCGAC
Organism: Rubrivivax sp.; assembly: GCA_027487585.1. Lineage (GTDB taxonomy): Bacteria > Pseudomonadota > Gammaproteobacteria > Burkholderiales > Burkholderiaceae_C > Rubrivivax. The sequence goes on along the minus strand of JAIYDH010000108.1, from coordinate 3,961 downwards.
GCATCCGGTGTGAACCTCGACGAAGAGGCCGCTCGCCTGATCCAGTACCAGCAGAGCTACCAAGCCGCCGCCAAGATGCTGCAGGTGGCGCAGACCCTGTTCCAGCAGCTGATGGACGTCGCCGGAAACTGATCATGAGAATCGCCTCCGCCAATGCCTACGAATCGTCGATCAGCAACCTGCAGACGCGCCAGGCCGCACTGACCGATCTGCAAGAGCGACTGACCAGCGGCAAGCGCGTGCTGCGCGCCAGCGACGACCCCGCGGCTGCGGCGGCGGCCGAACGCGCCCTGGCGGCGCAGCAGCGCAGCGACTCGCAACTGCGCGCGCTCGATGCCAGTCGCAACGCCATGGCTTTGTCGGAGTCCGCCCTGGGCAATGCCGGCGAATTGATGGCGCAAGCACGCGAGCTGCTCGTCTCGGCTGGCAACGGCAGCTACAGCGACTTTGAGCGCCAGGCCATCGCCAACTCCATCCGTGGCCTGCGCAACGACCTGCTGGCCGTGGCCAACCGACAAGACGGCGCGGGGCGCTATCTTTTTGGCGGGCAGGGCAGCAACACGCCGCCGCTGGTCGACGCGCCCGGAGGCGTGATCTACGTCGGCACCGATGGGCAGTTGCAGGCGGGAGCGGCCGGCAACGCCACGCCGCTGTCGATCGACGGCCGCTCGGCGTGGCTCCAGGCCGAGGACCCGGCCAACCCGGGCACCACCGTTTCGCTGTTCGACGCCATGGACCTGGTGATCGACGAGCTGGGCACGCCGGGCCGCAGCAGCAGCGAGATCGCCGCCACCGTGAGCCAGGGTCTGAGCGAGTTCGACATCGCGTCCGACCAGCTCGCTTCGTGGCGCTCGCGTGCCGGCGAGACGCTCAACCGGATAGACGGTCTGGAGCTGCGCGTGCAGCAGGCCAAACTCGACGCCCAGACCGAGCAATCCGAGGCCGAGGATCTCGATCTGCTGGCGGCGATCTCGGATTTCCAGAACAGGCAGAGCGGCTACGATGCGGCGTTGAAGACCTACTCCATCGTCCAGCAGATGAGCCTGTTCGAGTACCTCCGCTGACTCTCCAACATCTTCTGGACGACGCCTTCCCGGCGCGAAGCACCCTATGTTCGATCAACAGGTTCTGGGCCAGATGGCCCTGGGCTACAGCCCGATCATCGACCGCCAGCGCACGGTGGTCGCCACGCGACTGACGCTGTTCCCGGGGCGCACCGATGCGCCGCTCGACGTGGCGGAGTTGATGCAGGCGTTGCAGGAGGTGTGGCCCGCGCCTGCCGAGCCCGCTGACCTGAGGCTCACGCTGCGCCCCCTGCAGCCGCAAGCGCAGCGAGAGGCGCCTGCTGGCCGCTCGGCCGCCTCGGCGCTCACGCCGGTGTCGCTCAACGTCGCCGGAGAAGCGCTGCTGAATGCCGTGATGCAGTCGCCACCGGTGCCGCACCTGATGCTCGAAGTGCCGGCCTTCATGGCCACCGAGCCCCAGCATGCCGCCGCCCTGCAGCAGTTGCGCGCCGCTGGCGCGGTGCTGCTCATCAAGGGCCGGCCTGTGGTGCCAGTGGCCCCCGAGGTGCTGGCCTGCTTCAGCCACGCACTGGTCGATGCCTCTGAAGACCGCCGTGGCGGGGCAGTGCCCAGCCCGGGCGTGCGCCAGGTGAGCACCGTGCAGGCGGGTGTGCGCAGCGCGGCACAGGCTGACGACGCCTTCCAGCGCGGCGCCGTCGCGGTGCAGGGCTGGCCCTTCGACGACCCGATGCCGGCCGCCGCCGCGCGCAGCAAGGTCACCACCGACATCCAGGTCGTGATGGAGCTGATCCAGGGCGTCGACCGCGAAGAACCCGTGCAGCGGCTGGAGGCCGTGCTCAAGCGCGATCCGACCTTGGCTTTCCGCTTGCTGCGCTACCTCAATTCCCCGGCCTTTGGCCTGAGGGCCGAGGTCACGAGCTTCGGCCACGCCATCATGATGCTGGGCTACGGGCGCCTGAAGCGTTGGCTGGCGGTGCTGCTGGCCTCGTCGAGCAAGGGCGCCAACTCCAAGCCGCTGATGTTTGCGGCCGTGCGCCGCGGCCTGATGATGGAAGAACTCGGCCGCGCCCAGAGCGACGCCGAGATGCGCGGCGAGATGTTCATTTGCGGCGTGTTTTCGCTGCTCGACAAGCTGTTGCAACAGCCCTTTGCCGATTTGCTGAAGAGCGTGCCGGTGCCCGAACGGGTGCGCCAGACGCTGCTCGCCGACGAGCCGGCCGGTGGCCCCTTTGGGCCCTACCTCGAACTGGTGCGCGCGATCGAGGCCGAGTCGGTGTTCGACATCCGCGAGTGGTCGGAGCGGCTCTTGCTCGGGCCGGCCGAGGTCAACCGCGCGCTGCTGGTGGCGCTGCGCCAGGCGCAACAGCTCGAGGGATGACGCAGGCAGCCGCCGCCACGTTGCTGCAAGGCCTGTGGGCGACATCGATGCCGGTGGCGCTGCAGGATGCCGAGTTCCGCCTGATCGATGCCAACGAGGCCTTCGCCCAGCTCGTGGGCTTGCCGCAGGACCAGCTGCGCGGCGTCGACCCCTTGCGGTGGCAGCCGCCCGATGACCGTGCGCTGAGCCTGCAGGCGCGCACCCAGCCCTGGCCGGTGACACCGCTGCGCCGCCGCGTGTTGGCGGCGGACGGCCGGCTGCGCTGGTTCGAGGTGACGATCGTCGATGCCCGTGCGCTGGCGCCGCCGGCACGCTGGCTCGTGTTGATGCACGACCAGACCTCCGAGCACGATGCGCTCGAGCAGGCACGGCGGGCCGATGCCGAGGTGGCCCACTGGTTCGAACTCAGTCCTTTGGGCATGCTGGTCTACGACAGCCATGGCCTCGTGCTGCGCAGCAACGCAGCCTTCGACGGACTGGTCGAGCGCGTGCCGGTGGTTCTCGACGGCGCCGCGCCCGAACTGCAGCAGTTGCTGGGCTGGCGAAACGGCGCACTGGAGCCGACGCTGGTGCCCGGTGCGCACCCGGTGGAGCGCCAGGTGCTGCTGCCGCTGGCCCAGGGGCCACGGCGCCTGTGGGCGCGGCTGTCGTGCCAGGCCGGCCATCTCGGCGAAACCCGCGTGATGGCCATGGTGCAGGACCGCAGCGCCGAGGACGAGCGCGATCTCGTGCAGCGAGAGATGGGCATGCTGATGGACACCGGCAGCATCGGCGTGGCCACCTACGACCCCGCCCGTGGCTGGCTGCAGCCGGCTGCGCCCGCCGGAGCCGGCGCGGCCGATGCCGGCATGGCGGGTGGGCAGGCCAGTGCGCTGATGGGTGTGAGCCGTGAGCTGGTGTTGCCGGCGTCGCTGCCCGACTACGAGCGCCTGCAGCTGGCGCTGAAGCGAGGCGAAGCCGCGTTTGTCACTTATGCCGTGCGCCACCCCGAGCTGGGTCAGCGCTGGCTGCAGACGCGCGTGCAGCCGAGTCTGCTGCCGGGCGGGCGCCGCACCACCTCCGTGATCACCCGCGACGTCACCGAGCAGCACGGCGCCAAGCAGCGCAGCACGCAGCTGCTGCACGAAATGACGACCATCCTCGACAGCTCACCGGCCGGCATCGCCTACTTGCGCGGGCCGGCGCTGGTGCGCTGCAACCGCCGCTTCGAGCGCATGCTGGGCTTCGGGGCCGGCGCCGCGGCCGGGGCCTCGCTCGAGGAAATCCTGGCGCGCAGCATCGGCCCGCTCGACGGCGTGCGCGAGGCGCTGGCGGCGCTTGCCGAAGACCGCACCTTCGAGGCCGAGCTGCCGCTGGTGGGCGAAGGCGGCCAGCCGCGCTGGTACTCGCTGACCGTGCGGCGCGCCGGGCCTGCGGGCGATCAGGCCGAGTCGGTGGCGGTGCTCACCGACATCTCGCGCCTGAAGACGCAGCAGGCCGAGCTCGAGAAGACCGTGCGCGACCGCGAGCTGATGTTCAACGTCTCGGAGGTCGGCATCGTCTACCAGCGCGGCACGCG
>JAIYDH010000333.1 GCA_027487585.1 Rubrivivax sp. | reverse complement strand
GCCGAGATGATGCGCCGCACCATCGACCACAGCTTCGTGCAGCGCCTGATCGACGAAGGCAAGATCAGCGAAGACGCTGCCAACACGCACCCGCAGAGCAACCTGCTCACCGGCTGCCTGGGCACGCATGCCGACCCGCCGATCGCGCTGTGGCACATCGAGAAGCTGGAGTTCGGCGACAGCCTCATCGCCTGCTCCGACGGCCTGTGGCACTACTTCACGCCGAAGGAGATCGGCGCCATCTTGCACGCCCTGTCCCCGCGCGACGCCAGCGAGATGCTCGTCGCCAAAGCGCGCCAGCGCGCGCGCGGCGGCGGCGACAACCTCTCGCTGGCGTTGGCCCGCGTCGACCCTCTGAAGTAAGCGCGGCGCGGCCTCAGCGCGCAGGCGCCGATGCGGTGGCGCCGGGTCTGGGCAGCCTGTCGGGCCGCCGCCCCTTGGCGGCCAGGGCTTCTTTCTGGCGAGCCCGTCGCTCATTGATGCGTGCTTCGGCAGCCTCGGCACGTTCGCGCGCCTCCTGCAGGCGGCGGGCCCTTTGGTCGGCCTCGGCGGCTTCGAGCGCTGCAACGGGCGATGGCGCAACGGCTTTGCCCGGTGGCTCGGCACTGGCCGGCACCACCGGCGAGGCGCTCGCCGCGGCGGCAGGTTCGCGCACGCGCATTTCAGGCACCACCGGCGGCAGCGGCCGGCGGGCCAACTCAGCCTGTTTCTGGGCCACGGCTGCTCGTCGCTCTTCGGCTCGGCGCTGGCGCTCGACTTCGTCGATCCGCAGTTCCTGCGCGCGCAGCGGCTCGAGTGCGGCGCGCTGGCGCGCGCGCACCTCGTCGATGCAGGCCGTGACGGCAAATCGATCGACGCAGGCGCGCTCCTCGGCCGCGAAACGCTGCAGCAGCGCCGCGCGCTCCGCCACCAGGCGCTGACGGGCCTCGTTGGCTTGGACGGGCAGCAGCGCAGTGACGAGGCCCAGCGCCAGCCACAGCAACGAAGAGCGCCGGCGGGCCGCCATCAGGTCAGCGAGGTGTCGACCGTGCGCCGCGCCTCGGCGAGGTACTCGGCCGACTGCATCTCGGCCAGTCGCGACACGGTGCGCGGGAACTCGTGTGCGAGCGGGCCCTCGGTGTAGAGCTGTTCGGGCGGCACAGCCATCGAGAGGATCAGCTTGACGCGACGGTCGTACAGCACGTCGACCAGCCAAGTGAAGCGCCGCGCCTCGCTGGCCAGCCGAGGTGGCATCTGCGGCACGTTGCCCAGCAGCACGGTGTGGAAGCGGCTGGCCAGCTCGAGGTAGTCGTTCTGCGAACGCGGCCCGCCGCACAGCGTGCGGAAATCGAACCACACCACGCCACCCGCGCGGCGCACGGCGCGGATCTCGCGGTGCTCGATGTTCAGCACGGGCGGTTCGTCCTGCGCCTCGCGCAGGCCTTCGAAGGCGGCCTCCAGCGCTGCATCAGCCTGCGGGCCGAGCGGCGTGTGCAGCATCGGCAGCTTTTCGAGCGTGCGCTGGCGGTAGTCGTTGCCGGCGTCGACGTTGATAACCTCCATCTTCGCCTTCAGCAGCTCGATGGCGGGCAGGATGCGGTCGCGGTGCAGGCCGTTGGGGTACAGGCCGTCGGGGTGGAAGTTGCTGGTCGCGATGATGCTCACGCGGTTGTCGAACAGCGCAGCCAGCAGCCGATGCAGGATCATCGCGTCGGTGACGTCGGCGACGTGGAACTCGTCGAAACAGATCAGCCGGAAGCGGCGTGCGATGCGGCGGCCGAGCTCGTCGAGCGGGTCGGCGGTGCCCTTCAGGTCTTGCAGCTCGCGGTGCACCTCGCGCATGAACTCGTGGAAGTGCAGTCGCGTCTTGCGCGTCAACGGTACGGCCTGGAAGAAGCAGTCCATCAGGAAGCTCTTGCCACGCCCCACCCCACCCCACATGTACACGCCGCGCGGAATGGGCGGGCGCAACAGCAGCTTGGTCAGCGGATTGCCGCGGCGGGCCTTGTAGTCGGCCCACTCGCGCTCGCAGCGTGCCAGCGCGGCCACGGCGCGCAGCTGGGCGTGGTCGGCCACATAGCCTCGCTCGGCGATCGTGCGCTCGTACAGGCGTTCAACGTCTGACATGCGGCTCAAGCCGGGCTGATGCGGTTGCGCCCTGCGCGCTTGGCCGCGTACAGCTCCAAGTCTGCGCGCTGCACCACCTGAGAGAACGAGTCTTCAGAGCCACCGACGGCCACACCGATGCTCACGGTCACAGCCAAACCGGGCGCCAGCCCGGCCCAGTCGGCGCGCTCGATGTACTGGCGCAAGCGTTCGGCGATCGATGTCGCCCGCTGCAACCCGGCGCCGTCGAGCAACAGCATGAACTCCTCGCCGCCCCAGCGGCCAACGACATCAGGCCCACGAAGTTGCTCCTGCAGCAGTGCACCCAGGCGTCGCAGCACTGCGTCGCCAACCAGGTGAAGGTGGACGTCGTTGATGGCCTTGAAGTGGTCGACATCCAGCATGGCAAGCGCGAACGCACCGCGTCCCTGCACCCGTCCGAACTCGATCTCCAGCCCGCGTCGATTGAGCACCCCGGTCAAGGCATCGAAAAGCGCCGCCCGGCTGATGTCTTGCACCGTTCGCGACAGCTCGCGGTTGCGCTGCTCGAGTTCAACGTTGAACAGACGCAAGGCTTGTGCGTCGACCAGGGCACTTTGGCCGGCAACCGGGGTGTCCAAGAAGGCCACGATGTTGCGCCGCGTCAGCGCCATGGCCCGTGCGAGAGCCTGGTAGGCCTCATCCGGCCGACCCGCCACCCGGGCGAGCAGGGCGATGTTCTCAAGATGCCACATCGATGTGGCGCTGCCCGGCAGCTCTCGAATCTCGCGCAGGAGCGTCTCGGCCAAGCCGCGCGCCTCTTCTCGTGTGGCGCCACGCAGAGCCAAGGCTTCGGCCAACTCCTGACGCACGTGCTGCACCAAGGTGTCGGGACCGCCCACGCCCTGGGCCGTGGCCAGACGCAGGGCCATGATGGCCTCCTCAACGGAGCCGCGGCGTCGCTGCAGGCCGGCATCCAGCACCCGATGGAACAGACGGACCCAGGGCGCCAGGGCTGGGAGCTCCGGCTCGACCAGGTCGAGCTGCACCTGCGCTTGCGCCAACCAGTCCTGGTCCCGCTCGCTGTCGGGAAGGTCGGCGGACTGGTCGTGCATATCCGTCAGCATCATCGCCAGGTTGAGTCGCCGCACCTGCCCGCCCAAGTCGCCCGAGCTGGGCGGCACCAACCGAACCGCCTCGGCGGCCATTCGCGTTGCATGCAGCCCGAACCCAAGCTGCGAATAGGCCAACGCAAGACCGTTGTATGAGCGCTGCCGAAGACCCGTGTCTTCAAGGTTCTTGGTCAGCAGCTCAACGGCCCGCTGAATGGCCTGCACAGCCGCAGGCCCGTCACCCGAAGAGGCCAGCAGCCCGGCCAGCAGCACCCAGGCATCGGTAAGCGCCGTGGAAGCCTCTGCCGTGCGGGGATCAAGCAGCACCTCCTTTAGCCATGCCGAGGCTCCTGGAAGGTCGCCCAAATTGGCGCGCGCACGCGCGCTCAGGAGCGCGGCATCCATGGCCAGCTCGATAGGTGCGTGCAGGTGACCGTCTGTCCAGAAGGCACCCCCCAGCGCGAGGACCTCGTCCCAGCGTCCGGCGCGCTCGAGCGCGCGCAGCGCGTCCAGCCTGCCCGACCAGGAGTCTTCGGCAGCCATGCTTCCGACGCGTCGCGCCCGTGGGCTCAGAAGTTCAACGTGCGCTTGTCCACCGCCAACGCGGCCTCTTTCGTGGCTTCGCTCAGCGACGGGTGGGCATGGCAGATGCGCGCGATGTCTTCGCTGCTGGCCTTGAACTCCATCGCCACCACGGCCTCGGCGATCAGCTCGCTGGCCTGGGGGCCGACGATGTGCACGCCGAGGATCTCGTCCGTCGTCGCGTCAGCCAGGAACTTCACCATGCCCGTCGTGTCGCCCAAGGCGCGCGCACGGCCGTTGGCCATGAACGGGAAGGTGCCCGCCTTGTAGGCGCGGCCGGCCGCCTTGAGCTGCTGCTCGGTCTGGCCGACCCAGGCGATCTCGGGGCTGGTGTAGATGACCCAGGGAACGGTGTTGAAGTTGACGTGGCCGTGCTGGCCGGCGATGCGCTCGGCCACCGCCACGCCTTCTTCTTCGGCCTTGTGCGCGAGCATCGGGCCGCGCACCACGTCGCCCACCGCCCACACGCCGGGCAGGTTGGTGCGGCACTCGTCGTCCACGACGATGGCGCCACGCTCGTCGAGCTTCAGGCCCACGGCTTCGGCGTTCAGGCCCGTGGTGTTGGGCACACGGCCGATGCTGACCACCAGCTTGTCGACGGCCAGCGTCTGCGCCTCGCCAGCGGCCGTGGTGTAGGCCACGCTGACGCCCGACTTGGTGGCCTTGATCTCGCCCACTTTCACGCCGAGCTGGATCTTCAGACCCTGCTTCACGAAGGCCTTGTGGGCCTCCTTGGCGATCTGCTCGTCGACCGCGCCCAGGAAGGTGGGCAGGCCCTCGAGCACCGTGACCTCGGCACCCAGGCGGCGCCACACCGAGCCCATCTCCAGGCCGATGACGCCGGCGCCGATGAGGCCCAGCTTCTTGGGCACCGCGCCCACGCGCAGGGCGCCGTCGTTGCTGAGGATCTTGTCTTCGTCGAAGGGCACGCCGGGCAGCGCGCGGGCGTTGCTGCCGGTGGCCACGACGATGCGCTTGCCCACCAGCGTGTCGTTGGCGGCACCCGCCACGGCCACCTCGTAGCCACCCTCCACCGCCTTCACAAACGAGCCGCGGCCGTGGAAGAAGCTGATCTTGTTCTTCTTGAAGAGGTAGAGGATGCCGTCGTTGTTTTGCTTCACGACGGTGTCCTTGCGCGCCAGCATCTTCTTGACGTCGATGCTCAGGTTGTCAAGGCCGATGCCGTGGTCCGCGAAGTGGTGGGCCGCCTGCTCGTAGTGCTCGGAGCTCTGCAGCAGCGCCTTGCTCGGGATGCAGCCGACGTTGGTGCAGGTGCCACCCGGTGCCGGGCCGCCCTTGTCGTTCTTCCACTCGTCGATGCAGGCGGTGTTGAAGCCCAGTTGCGCCGCGCGGATGGCGGCGATGTAGCCGCCCGGGCCGCCGCCGATGACGACAACGTCGAAGTTCTTGATAGCCATAAGGATCCTGTATTGCCAAGTGGCCGCCGCGGAACCGGCTTCGCCGGGCCGCTGGCGGCGCCCCCTTGAGGGGGAGCGGCGTCAGCCGCTTCGGGGGTGGTCAGATATCGAACAAGAGGCGGGCCGGGTCTTCCAGCGCGTCCTTCATCGTCACCAGGCCCAGCACGGCTTCGCGGCCGTCGATGATGCGGTGGTCGTAGCTCATCGCCAGGTAGTTGATCGGGCGCACGACGATCTGGCCGTTTTCGACCACGGCGCGGTCCTTCGTGGCGTGCACGCCCAGGATGGCGCTCTGCGGCGGGTTGATGATGGGCGTGCTCAGCATGCTGCCGAAGGTGCCGCCGTTGCTGATGGAGAAGGTGCCGCCGGTCAGCTCCTCGAGGCCGAGCTTGCCGTCCTTGGCCTTCTGGCCGTACTCGGCGATCTTCTTCTCGATGTCGGCAAAGCTCATCTGGTCGGCGTTGCGCAGGATGGGCACCACCAGGCCCCGCGGCGAGCCCACCGCGATGCCGATGTCGAAGTAGCCGTGGTAGACGATGTCGTTGCCGTCGACGCTGGCGTTGAGCACCGGGTACTTCTTCAGTGCCGCCACGGCCGCCTTGACGAAGAAGCTCATGAAGCCGAGCTTGACGCCGTGCTCCTTCTCGAACTTCTCCTGGAACTTCTTGCGCATGTCCATCAACGGGGCCATGTTGACCTCGTTGAAGGTGGTCAGGATGGCGTTGGTGGCCTGGCTCTGCAGCAGCCGCTCGGCGACGCGGGCACGCAGGCGGCTCATCGGCACGCGCTGCTCGGGGCGCTCGCCCAAGTTCACGCTCGGGGCACTCACGGCCGGCAGCGGGCGTGCCACGGCCGGCGCGGCTGCCACCGACACGGCAGCCGCCGGCTTGGGCGCCGCAGCACCCGTGGCCAGCGCGCCGAGCACGTCGCCCTTGGTGACGCGGCCGTCCTTGCCGGTGCCAGGCACCGAGCCGGCGGCGAGCTGGTTGTCGGCCATCAGCTTGGCCGCGGCGGGCATGGCCACATCGGCCTTGCTGGTGGACGCAGCCGGCGCGGCCGCGGGTGCGGCAGCAGGCGCCGCCGGGGCCGGCGCAGCGGCCACCACGCCCGCCTTGGCGGCGGTGTCGATCTTCGCGATCAACTGGTCGGCGGTGACGGTGGCACCGTCGCCTTGCACGATTTCGGTCAGCACACCGGCGGCGGGCGCCGGCACCTCGAGCACGACCTTGTCGGTCTCGACCTCGATCAGGATCTCGTCGATGGCGACGGCCTCACCGGGCTTCTTCTTCCATTGCAGCAGGGTGGCTTCGGCCACCGATTCCGACAGTTGCGGGACCTTGACTTCGACGATCGACATGATGTTTTTCAGCAGGTGTGGGTGAACCTCCGTTCGCACTGAGCTTGTCGACGTGCGCGAGCCAATGGGGACTCGGCGCAGGGCTTCGACAAGCTCAGCCCGAACGGGCGGCGTTTACTTGGTGAGGACGAAGCCCTTGAGCTTGCCGTAGGCCTGGTCGAGCAGCGCCTTCTGCTGCTCCTGGTGCAGGTGGCTGTAGCCCACGGCCGGCGAGGCGCTGGCCGGGCGTCCGGCATAACCGAGCTTCTGGCCTTCGAGCATGTTCTCGTGCACGTAGTGCTGCACGAAGAACCAGGCGCCCTGGTTCTGCGGCTCGTCCTGGCACCACACCACCTCGGTGGCGTTGGGGAAGCGCTTCATCTCGGCCGCGAAGGCCTTGTGCGGGAACGGATACAGCTGTTCGACGCGGATGATGGCCACGTCGGAGGCCTTCTTCTCCTCGCGCTTTTTCAGCAGGTCATACGCGACCTTGCCCGAGCAGCAGATCACGCGCTTGACGGCGTCGCCATCGATGTCGGCGCGGTTGGGGCCGATGACGGTGCGGAACTCGCCCTTGGTGAACTCGGTCAGCGGGCTGGTGGCGTCCTTCGCGCGCAGCAGGCTCTTGGGCGTGAAGATGATCAGTGGCTTGCGGAACTGCCGCACCATCTGCCGGCGCAGCAGGTGGAAGATCTGGCTCGCCGTGGTGGGCTGCACGATCTGCATGTTGTTGTCGGCCGCCAGCTGCATGAAGCGCTCCAGGCGCGCGCTGCTGTGCTCGGGCCCCTGGCCCTCGTAGCCGTGCGGCAGCATCAGCGTCAGGCCGTTGACGCGACCCCACTTCACCTCGCCACTGGCGATGAACTGGTCGATGACAACCTGCGCGCCGTTGACGAAGTCGCCGAACTGCGCCTCCCAGATCACCATCGTGTTCGGCTCAGCGCTGGCGTAGCCGTACTCGAAGCCCAGCACCGCCTCTTCCGACAGGATGGAGTCGATGACGGTGAACGGCGCCTGCCCTTCGGCCACGTTCTGCAGCGGCACGTAGGTGCCGGTGTCCCACTTCTCGCGGTTCTGATCGTGCAGCACGGCGTGGCGGTGCACGAAGGTACCCCGCCCGCAGTCCTCGCCGCTCAGGCGCACGGCATAGCCGCTGGCCACGAGCGAGGCATAGGCCAGCGTCTCGCCCATGCCCCAGTCGACGTTGATCTCGCCACGGCCCATGGCGGCGCGGTCGGCGATGACCTTCTCCACCAGCGGATGCAGCTTGAAGTTGCCGGGAATGGTGGTGATCTTCTCGGCCAGCCGCTTGACCTCGGCCAGCGGCAGCGCGGTGTCGGCGGCGTCGGTCCACTTCTTGCCGAGGAAAGGCGCCCAGTCGACGGCGTACTTGCTCTTGAAGTTGGTGAGCACCGGGTCGGCGGTGTGGCGGCCTTCGTCCATGGCGGCCCGGAAGGCCTTGACCATGCCGTCGGGGCTGTCGGCGCCGTCGGCCTTCAGCACGCCCTGGGCGATGAGCTTCTCGCCGTACAGCTTGCGCGTGCCCGGATGCGTTGCGATCTTCTTGTACATCAGCGGCTGGGTTAGCGAGGGCGTGTCCTGCTCGTTGTGGCCCAGCTTGCGGAAGCAGATGATGTCGACCACCACGTCCTTGTTGAAGTGCTGGCGGTAGTCCATGGCCAGGCGGGTGCACAGCACCACGGCCTCGGGGTCGTCGCCGTTCACGTGCAGCACCGGCGCCTCGATCATCTTGACGACGTCACTGCAGTAAAGCGTGCTGCGGCTGTCGCGCGGGTCGCTGGTGGTGAAGCCGATCTGGTTGTTCACCACCAAGTGCACGGTGCCACCGGTGTAGTAGCCGCGCGTCTGCGCCAGCGCCAGCGTCTCCATGACGACGCCCTGGCCGGCGAAGGCCGCATCGCCGTGCACCAGCACCGGCAGCACCTGGTCGCCTTCCTTGTCGCCACGACGGTCCATGCGGGCCTTCACCGAGCCCTCGACCACCGGGTTGACGATCTCCAGATGGCTGGGGTTGAAGGCCAGGCTCAGGTGCACCGGGCCGCCAGGGGTGGTGACGTCGGAGCTGAAGCCCTGGTGGTACTTCACGTCGCCGGCGGGCAGGTCTTCCTTGGCGGTGTGGTCGAACTCGGCAAACAGGTCGGCGGGCATCTTGCCGAGCGTGTTGACAAGCACGTTCAGGCGGCCGCGGTGGGCCATGCCGATGACGATCTCCTGCACGCCGTTGGTGCCGGCGCGCTGCACGACCTCGTCCATGCTGGCGATGAAGCTCTCGCCGCCTTCGAGGCTGAAGCGCTTCTGGCCGACGTACTTGGTGTGCAGGTAGCGCTCCAGGCCTTCAGCGGCCGTCAGGCGCTCGAGGATGTGCTTCTTCTCGTCGGGCGTGAAGCTGGGCTTGCTGCGCACGCTCTCGAGCCGCTCCTGCCACCAGCGCTTTTCGGCCGGGTCGGTGCAGTGCATGAACTCGGCGCCGACGGTGCCGCAGTAGGTTTCGCGCAGCGCCTGCAGGATCTCGCGCAGCGTCATGTTCTCGGACTTCGAGAAGTACGTGTTCGCGGCCGAGAAGCTGATGTCCATGTCCGACTCGGACAGGTCGTAGAACGCGGGCTCGAGCTCGGGAATCTTCGGGCGCTCGGTGCGCTTGAGCGGGTCGAGATCGGCCCAGCGGCTGCCCAGAAAGCGGTAGGCGGCGATCAGGCTCTGCACGTGCACCTGCTTGCGCGCCACGGCCAGATCGGCCTCGGAGGCTTTCAGGGCAAAGGCGTTGGCCTTGGCGCGCTGGGCAAAGCTCTCGACGACGGGTGCGTGCGCGACGTCGCGGCTGGCGCTGCCGTCGGTGGCCGGCACATGTTGGAGGTTGTCGAAGTAGGCGCGCCAGTTGTCGGGCACGCTGCCGGGGTTGTCGAGGTAGGCCTCGTAGAGCTCTTCCACGTAGGGCGCGTTGCCCCCGAACAGATAGGAGTTCAGCCGGTACTCTTGCATCATCTTCGCTCACCTTTCGCCCCGGCTTCCGGAGCTGCTGATGGGTTGATCAACCTTCCGCGTCCCGGCTTCACCGGTTGGCGGATTAGCGACCCGTCTTGCCGTTGTCTCGATGCCGGCAAGGGGACGGGAAGGACCTTCGTTGTCTGGGGCGGCACTCTAACACCGCGATGTCACCGCGGCGGCCCTCTTCTGTGCACGAATTGGACGCCTGCAAACCCCTTGTTTTCCTGACAAACGGCCGCCGGCAACGCCAGACTGCGGGCCGATGACCCGGCGCGTGATCCTTCTGCACCCGGCCGCCCCGCCCAAGCCGGCCGTGGGCGCGCCCTGCAACGGCTGCGGCGTGTGTTGTGCGGCCGAGCCCTGCCCGCTGGGCATGTGGCTGTCGCGGCGGCGGCGCGGCGCGTGCGTGGCGTTGGGCTGGGACGAGGGCGCGGCGCTCTACCGCTGCGGCGCACTCGCCGCGCCAGAACGGTGGCTGCCATGGCTGCCGGCGGCGTGGGCCCGCGCCCTGGTGCGGCGCTGGATCGCAGCCGCGCGGGGTTGCGATGCCGACATCGAGGCGACTCCGGGCCAGCCCTGAGCCTCTTGGCTTGCGCCGGGCCTAGCATGCGGCCCTCACGACGCCCGGCCTCCCGGCCGCAGAGACCCGCCATGTTCCGAATCCCCACCCCGACCCCGCGCGCTCTGCTCGCCGCGGCCCTGCTCGCGGCCACGCTCGCCGCGCCGCTGCACGCCCAGACGCTGCGCTGGGCCGCCCAGAACGACATCCTGACGCTGGACCCGCACTCGCAGAACCACGCCACCACCAGCACCATCCTGCTGCACGCCTACGAGGGCCTGGTGCGCTACAGCGCCACCTACGAGGTCGAGCCCGCGCTGGCCACCAAGTGGACCTTCACGAGCCCGACGACGGTGCGCTTCGAACTGCGCAAGGGCGTCAAGTTCCACGACGGCACGCCCTTCACCGCCGACGACGTGGTGTTCAGCCTGGCGCGCATCAAGCAGCCGCAGGGCACGATGCAGATCTTCGTCACTGGCGTGAACGAGGTGAAGAAGATCGACGACCACACCATCGACATGATCCTGTCGGCGCCGAACCCGACGCTGCTGCGCAACCTGATCGACTTCCGCATCATGAGCCGGGCCTGGGCGGAGAAGAACAACACGTCGCGCGTGCAGGACTACAAGGCCAAGGAAGAGAACTTCGCCTCGCGCAACGTGATGGGCACGGGGCCGTTCCGCATCCTGAGCTGGCAGCCCGAGCAGCGCATCATGATGGCGCGCAACGAGGCCTGGTGGGACCTGATGAACGCCAAAGATTCGCCGAGCAACGTCCAGCAGGTTGTCTACACGCCCATCAAGGCCGAGGCCACGCGCGTGGCCGCGCTGCTGGCCGGCGACGTGGACCTGCTCACCGACGTGCCGGTGCAGGACCTGGAGCGCCTGTCGAAGGACAAGCGCATGAAGGTGGTCAACGGCCCCGAGGTGCGCACCATCTTCCTGGCACCCGACATGGGCAGCCCGGAGCTCAAGCACGGCAGCGTGAAGGGCAAGAACCCGTTCGCCGACAAGCGCGTGCGCCAGGCACTGAGCCTGGCCATCGACCGCGAGGCCATCAAGCGCAGCATCATGCGCGGCATGAGCGTACCGGCAGCCTTGATCGTCGCCCCTGGCGTGAACGGCTGGACGCAGCAGCTCGACACCCCGGCCAAGCCCGACCTCGTACGCGCCAAGGCCCTGCTCAAGGAGGCCGGCTACCCCGAGGGCTTCGAGGTGCGGCTGAACTGCCCGAACAACCGCTACGTCAACGACGAGAAGATCTGCCAGGCCGTGGTGGCAATGTGGGCGCGGCTGGGCGTGAAGGCACAGCTCGCGAGCGAGAACATGGCCACCTTCATCCAGAAGGTGCAGAACTTCGACAGCAGCATCTACCTGCTCGGCTGGGGCGTGGCCAACTACGACGCCCAGTACAGCTTGCAGAGCCTGGTGCGCACGCGCACCAGCGGTGCCGACGGCAACTTCAACTTCAGCCGCGTTTCCGACCCCGCGCTCGACAGGCTGATCGACGGCATGAAGAGCGAGACCGACGTCGCCAAGCGCAACGGCATGATCCGCGACGCCCTGGTGCGCGTGCGCGACGAGACGCTCGTGATCCCGCTGCACCACCAGATCCGGCCCTGGGTGATGCGGGCCGGCGTGACGACGGTGCACCGTTCCGACGACCGGCCCGAGGCCCGCTTCACCAGCGTGCGCTGAGCGCCGGGCGCAGCCTGCGCCGCCTTCAGTGGCGGCGCACGATGCGCCCGCCCTGCATCAGCAGCCGGATGCCCTGCGCCGGCTCGGCCAGCGGCGTGAGGTCGACCGTCGGGTCGCCGTCCACCACCAGCAGGTCGGCCCAGGCGCCGGCCACGAGCTGGCCGATCTCGCGCTCGCGGCCCATCAGCCGCGCCGCCACGATGGTGGCCGCCTGCAGCACCTCCACCGCAGGCTGCACGGCGGCGCGGATCGCAAACTCGCCGCTCTGCCGGCCATGCATGTGGCCGAGCAGGTCGGTACCGAAGACCACCGGCACACCCTCGGCCCGCGCCATGGTCAGCGCCTGCAGACCCTGGCTGCGCACGACCTCGAGCTTGTCGAGCATGGCCGCGCTCCAGCCCAGCCGCGTGCCCTCTTCGGCCAGCGCGACATAGGTCGACAGCGTCGGTACGAGGTAGGTGCCGTGGCGCTTCATCTCGCGCAGCGTGGCCTCGTCGACGAGGTTGCCGTGCTCGATGCTGCGCACACCCGCCTGCACCGCGCGCGTCACGGCCCGCGGCGAATAGGCGTGGGCCAGCGCGTAGAGGTTGGCGGCCTCGGCCTCTTCGACGGCGGCGCACAGCTCGTCCATGCTGAACTGCGTGCCGTCGATGGGGTCGGTGGGGCTCGAGATGCCGCCGCCGGCCATGATCTTGATGTGGTTGGCGCCGTTGCGCACCTGCTCGCGCACGGCGCGGCGCACCTCGCCCACGCCGTCGGCGATCGCGCCCATCAGGCCCAGGCCCGCGCAGCTGCAGAACATGGAGGACTGCACGCCTTTCGGGCGCATGTCGGCATGGCCGCCGGTCTGGCTGATGGGCGGGCCGGCGATGGACAGGCGCGGGCCTTCGTACAGGCCGCGCGCCTGTGCCTCTTGCAGGCCGAAGTCGGCGCCAGCGGCGTCGCGCACGCTGGTGAAGCCGCGGTGCAGCATGCCGCGCATGATCTGCGCCGACTCGGCGCTCAGCAGCGAGGCCGGATGCAAGGCCAGGCCGGCCAGATCGTGCGAGGCCGCCGTCACGTGCACGTGGGCGTCGATGAGCCCGGGCAGCACCACGCGGCCGGCGCAGTCGATGGTTTGGGCGTCGTCGACGGCGATTGGCTCCTGCGTGACATGCGCGATGCGCGCGCCTTCGATGACGATCGTGGTGCCGGGCCGCAGCACGCCGGCCGCGCTGTCGAACAGCGTGGCCTGCGTCAGCGCGAGGCGGCTCACTTCCGGGCGGGCGCCGAGGCGGCCGACGCTGCGGGGTCGGCGGCCGGCAAGCGGCCGCTGGCGCCCACGCCCACCCGCACCGGCCCGCTGCCCACCGACACGCCACCGCTCACGCGGCCGTCTGAGCTGCCGCCGACACCGATGCTGCCGATGCCGGGGATGGGCAGGCTCAGGCCGATGCCCACGTTGGCGCAGGCGGCGAGCAGGCCGGTCGCGCACAGCGCGGCGGCCAGGGTGGTGAGGCGCGTCATGCGGCGAAGCCTACTGCGCCACACCTGCCGGCACAAGGCGCGAACGCGCCACCTCGTACTCGCGCTTGAGCCGCGCCACCATCTCGGCCGCCGGCACGACGGCCTTCACGGCGCCGATGCCCTGGCCGCAGCCCCAGATGTCTTTCCAGGCCTTCTTGGCGCTGTCGCCGCCGCCGAAGTTCATCTTGCTTGGGTCACTCTCGGGCAGGTTGTCGGGATCCATGCCGGCGTTGCGGATGCTGGGCTTGAGGTAGTTGCCGTGCACGCCGGTGAACAGGCTCGAGTAGACGATGTCGTCGGAGTTGCTCTCGACGATGCACTGCTTGTAGGCCTCGGCCGCGCGGGCCTCGTCGGTGGCGATGAAGGCGCTGCCGATGTAGGCGAAGTCGGCCCCCATGGCCTGCGCCGCGAGCACAGCGCCGCCGGTGGCGATGCTGCCTGACAGCGCCAGCGGGCCGTCGAACCACTCGCGGATCTCCTGGATCAGCGCAAACGGGCTCTTCGTGCCGGCATGGCCACCCGCGCCCGCGGCCACGGCGATCAGGCCGTCGGCGCCCTTCTCGATGGCCTTGCGGGCGTAGAAGTTGTTGATGATGTCGTGCAGGACCACGCCGCCCCAGGCATGCACGCCCTCGTTGACGTCGGTGCGCGCACCCAGGCTCGTGATGACGATCGGCACCTTGTACTTGGCGCAGACCATCATGTCGTGCTCGAGCCGGTCGTTGCTCTTGTGCACGATCTGGTTGATGGCAAACGGCGCCGCCGGTTGATCAGGGTGGGCACGGTCCCAGGCGGCCACACCTTCGGTGATCTCGTGCAGCCACTCGTCGAGCTGCGCAGCCGGCCGTGCGTTCAGCGCCGGCATGCTGCCCACGACGCCGGCGCAGCACTGCGCGATCACGAGCTTTGGGTTGCTGATGATGAACAGCGGCGCGCCGATGATCGGCAACGGCAGGCGCGCCAGCGCCCCGGGAAGCTTGGACATCAGAAGGACTCCAGCGCCATCGCGGTGACGGCATCGGCCCCTTCGACGATGCTGTCGCGCAGCGCCGGGGCCTGGGTGAGGAGGTGGTCGCCGAAGAAGCGCGCCGTCGTGATCTTGGCCTGCATGAACTCGGGGTCGTCGCTGGCGGCGAGCGCGTCTTCGGCGGCCATCAGCGCACGTGCCATCTGCCAGCCCGCGACCACGAGGCCGGCGAGCTTCAGGTAGGGCACGCTGCCGGCGTAGACGGCGTTGGGCTGCGCCTTCGTGTGGCCGGCCACATAGCCCACCGCCTCGACGTAGGCCTTGCGCGCCGCGGCCAGCCGCCGCGCCATCGTCTTGCAGGCTTCGCTGCCGCGCGCCGCGAGTTCGCCTTCGGTGGCCTCGATGCGGTCGGCAATGGCCAGCGCCACGCGGCCGCCGTCGCGCGCCGTCTTGCGGCCGACCAGGTCATTGGCCTGGATGGCGGTGGTGCCCTCGTAGATGCTCAGGATCTTCGCGTCGCGCAGGTACTGCGCGGCGCCGGTTTCCTCGATGAAGCCCATACCGCCGTGCACCTGCACGCCGAGCGACGCCACGTCGAGCGCCATCTCGGTGGACAGGCCCTTGATCAGCGGCACGAGAAACTCGTAGAAGGCCTGGTTGTCGGCGCGCACGGCCGCATCGGGGTGCGCGTGCGCGGCGTCGAAGGCGCTGGCGCCCACCAGCGCCATCGCACGGCAGCCCTCGGTCCAGGCGCGCATCGTCATCAGCATGCGGCGCACGTCGGGGTGGTGGATGATGGCCGCGGCGTGGCCGAGGCTGCCGTCCACCGGGCGGCTCTGCACGCGGTCGCGCGCGTACTGCACGGCCTTCTGGTACGCGCGCTCGGCCAGCGCGATGCCCTGCACGCCGACGCCGTAACGCGCGGCGTTCATCATGATGAACATGTACTCGAGGCCGCGGTTCTCCTGCCCCACGAGTTCAGCGACCGCGCCGCCATGGTCACCGTACTGCAGCACGGCCGTGGGGCTGGCCTTGATGCCCAGCTTGTGCTCGATGCTCACGCAGTGCACGTCGTTGCGCGTGCCGTCGGGCAAGACCTTCGGGCAGATGAACAGGCTGATACCCTTCACGCCCTCGGGCGCGCCCGCCACGCGCGCCAGCACGAGGTGGACGATGTTGTCCGCCATGTTGTGCTCGCCCCAGGTGATGTAGATCTTGGTGCCGAAGAGCTTGTAGCTGCCGTCGGGCTGCGGTTCGGCCCGCGTGCGCACCAGGCTCAGGTCGGAGCCGGCCTGCGGCTCGGTGAGGTTCATGGTGCCGGTCCACGAGCCGTCGATCAGCTTGGGCAGGTACGTTGCCTGCTGCGCGGGGGTGCCGGCGGTGAGCAGCGCCTCCACCGCGCCGTCGGTCAGCAGCGGGCACAGCGCGAAGCTCATGTTGGCGCTGTTCACCATCTCGCTGCAGGCGGCGTGGATCAGCTTGGGCAGGCCCTGGCCGCCGTGCGCCTCGGGGTGCTGCAGGCCCTGCCAGCCGCCTTCGGCGTACTGCGCGAAGGCCTGCTTGAAGCCGGGCGTGGCGTGCACGACGCCGTCCTTCAAATACGACGGGTTGCGGTCGCCTTCCCAGTTGAGCGGCGCGATCACGCCCTCGGCGAACTTCGCGCTCTCTTCCAGCACCGCCGCGGCCGTGTCCAGGCCGTGGTCCTCGTGGCCCGGCAGCGTGGCCACGGCCTCGATGCCGGCCAGCGCCTTCATGACGAACAGCATGTCCTTGACGGGGGCGCGGTAGCTCATGGCGGTCTCCTGCTGCGGGGTCGGTTCAGGTCAGAGGCTGGCCACGAGCTCGGGCACGGCGGTGAAGAGGTCCGCCTCCAGGCCGTAGTCGGCCACGCTGAAGATCGGCGCTTCCGGGTCCTTGTTGATGGCCACGATGACCTTGCTGTCCTTCATGCCCGCCAGGTGCTGGATGGCGCCGCTGATGCCGGCGGCGATGTACAGCGTGGGCGCGACGATCTTGCCCGTCTGGCCCACCTGCCAGTCGTTGGGCGCATAGCCGGCGTCCACCGCAGCGCGGCTGGCGCCGAGCGCGGCGCCAAGCTTGTCGGCCAGCGGCAGCAGCACCTCGTTGAACTTGTCGCTGCTGCCCAGAGCCCGGCCGCCGCTGACGATGATCTTGGCCGCCGTCAGCTCGGGACGGTCGCTCTTGGCGATCTCGCTGCCCAGGAAGGCGCTCTTGCCGGCGTCGGCCACCGCGGCCACTGTCTCCACGGCCGCGCTGCCACCCGTGGCCGCTGCGGCATCGAAGCCGGTGGTGCGCACGGTGATCACCTTCACCGCGTCGGTGCTCTGCACCAGCGCGATGGCGTTGCCGGCGTAGATGGGGCGCTCGAAGGTGTCGGGCGAGACCACCTTGGTGGCGTCGGAGATCTGCGCCACGTCGAGCAGCGCGGCCACGCGCGGCGCGATGTTCTTGCCCGCGGCCGTGGCCGCAAACAGGATGTGGCTGTAGCCACCCGCCACCGCCAACACCTGCGCGGCCACGTTCTCGGCAATGCCGTGGTCGAGGTGCGCCGCGTCGGCATGCAACACCTTGGTCACGCCGGCGATCTGCGCCGCCGCGGCCGCTGCCGCGCCGGCGTTCGTGCCGGCGATCAGCACGTGCACGTCGCCGCCGCAGGCCAGAGCCGCTGTGACAGCGTTGAGCGTGCCGCCCTTGAGCGACGCGTTGTCGTGTTCCGCAACAACCAAAGCAGCCATGGTCAGATCACCTTCGCTTCGTTCTTGAGCTTGGCCACCAGCGTGGCCACGTCGGGCACCTTCACGCCGGCGCCGCGCTTGGGCGGCTCCGACACCTTCAGCGTCTTGATGCGCGGCGCCACGTCCACGCCCAGATCAGCCGGCTTCAGCATCTCGAGCGGCTTCTTCTTCGCCTTCATGATGTTCGGCAGCGTCACGTAGCGCGGCTCGTTCAGGCGCAGGTCGGTGGTGATGACCGCAGGCAGCGTGATCTTCAGCGTCTCGAGGCCGCCGTCGACCTCGCGCGTGACGGTGGCGCTGCCATCGGCCACTTCGACCCTGTTCGCGAAGGTGGCCTGCGGCAGGCCGGCCAGCGCGGCCAGCATCTGGCCGGTCTGGTTGCAGTCGTCGTCGATGGCCTGCTTGCCCAGGATCACGAGGCCGGGCTGTTCCTTGTCGACCAGCGCCTTCAGCAGCTTGGCCACGGCCAGCGGCTGCAGCTCGACATCGGTCTCGACGAGGATGGCGCGATCGGCGCCGATGGCCATGGCCGTGCGCAGCGTCTCCTGGCACTGCGCCACGCCACAGGACACCGCGACGATCTCGGTGACGGCGCCCTTCTCCTTCAGGCGCACCGCCTCTTCGACGGCGATCTCGTCGAAGGGGTTCATGCTCATCTTGACGTTGGCGATGTCCACGCCCGTGCCGTCGCTCTTGACGCGCACCTTGACGTTGTAGTCGACCACCCGCTTCACGGGGACCAGCACCTTCATGCCTCGCACTCCTTGGGTCTGAGTTCGTACGCCCGCGCGCAGCCGACGGGCCAATTGACGTAAACGTCAATCAGGGCATTCTAGGCGGCGGGGTGTGCTGCGCCGGAGGGGTCCGACACAGAATAGAACGATCGTACTATTTTTTGGGCGCACCCAAGGCAGCGCTCGCCGCGGACTGTCCGCGGGCGACGTCAATGCGACGCAGCAGCACCAGCCCGGCCAGGAAAAACAGACCCGTGCTGGCGATGGCCAGGCGGTGGTTGCCGCCCGAGGCCCAGGTGACGAGGCCGTAGGTGATGGGCCCGACGATGGCAGATGCCCGCACCGCGAAGGTCCACAAGCCGTAGAACTCGGCCAGCCGGTCGGCCGGGGCAAACAGCCCGGCCAGTGCGCGACCCGCACTCTGGCTCGAACCCATGCACAGGCCGGCCAGCACTGCCGCCACCCAGAACAGGCCCGGCGTGGTGGCCGCCACCGCCAGCACCGTCATCAGCACCCAGCCCCAGAGCGTGAACGCCAGTGCGCGCTTGTGGCCGATGCGGTCTTGCCAGTAGCCGAAGCCGAACGCGCCAACGGCCGACGCAATGTTGACGAGGAAGATCAGCATCATCGTCTGCGTCTGCTTGAAGCCCAGCACCTCTTCGGCGTAGATCGCCGCCAGCGCGATGACGACCGCGATGCCGGCCTGGTAGGCCACGGCGCAGGCCATCAGCCAGCGGAAGTCTTCGTAGCGCCGTGCCTCGTGCCAGGTGCGCTGCAAGCGGCGCCAGGCCTCGCCGGTGGCGCTGCCCACCGTCACAGGCTGTGGCACGGCCCGCTCCTTGAGCAGCACGAAGGTCGCCACCGACGCGAGCGCGTAGACCGCAGAGGTGATCAGCATCGTCACCGGCACGAAGTGCGTGGCCGGCAATCCCTGCCCTTGCGCCCAGATGACGTAGCCCAGGCTCAGGCCCAGCGTCAGCATGCCGCCGCAGTAGCCCAGGCTCCAGCCCCAGCCCGAGACGCGGCCCAGGGCCTCGCGCCGCGCCAGTTCGGGCAGGAAGGCCGAGGTCATCTGCTCGCCGACCGCGTAGCAGAAGTTCGAGATGACGATGGCCGCCACCGCCAGCCAGAGGTCGCCACCTCCCACGCCAGCCAGCGCGGCGGTGGCGGCCACGCAACCCAGCGTCGTGGCCATCAGCACGGCCTTCTTCGCGGCGCGGCCATCGGCCCAGGCGCCGAGCAGCGGCGTGGCCAGCATCACCAGGGCGTTGCTCAGGCCCAGCGTCAGCGTCCAGGCGAGCGTGCCCCAGTCGGCGCCACCGGCCACCACGCCCACAAAGTAGGCGTTGAACACCGCCGTGATGACCACGGTTGTGTACCCCGAGTTGGCGAAGTCGTACATCGCCCAGCCGAACACCTCTCGGCGGGCGACTCCAGGGTTCAGGGCGGCGGGGTCGAACAGGGCCATCTCGTCATCTCCACGGTGCGCTGCGGCGCAGCGCCAGGGTTGCGATGATGGTGCCCGGAGCGGGGCTCGAACCCGCATGCCCCGTGAGGGGCCGCGGATTTTAAGTCCGCTATTCGGTACTTCTAGAGGTCAACACACGATCCGGCACCTTTTATGAAGTGTACACATCGTGAGGATGTCTCGATGGCGAGCTACGTGCACTGCAGTCGGATGGCCTTGCTTTGTTTCAGTCCTATCTATCAGGGTGGGGGAGGCGGTGGTCAGGTCCGTACCCGAAGGGCCGTCCACAGGCGCGCCAGCGTCCTGTGGGCGGGGACCTGTCCACGGCCGTGGGGGCGGGACTCCGCCCCCATGTCTTTGGCTGTTCGGGTCCTAGTGCGCTGCGGACGAAGAGCGCTGGTTGCATAGCTGTCCTTCGTACGGGTCCGGGGTCAACACCTCTCTGGCCGTGACGCCCAAGCGGATCGGCCTTCCAGCGCCTCTGCAGACACCTGGCACGACGACGTATCGAACCAAGCGGGTTGTCCAGGAGCGACTGGGCTAAGCTTGTCTTCGGTTCCGTCACGGCTGACAGCGCCTCCGGGTCAAGGTCACCGGATTCTTCTAAACCTGCCGCATTCCTCTGACTGTTCCACTAGGCTAAATGATCGAGGTTTATCAGCTTCCGCCCAATCGCATGAGGCCGTCCAGATCGCCTTGTGCAGAAAGCAAGTCATCGTCCGCTCGAGAGTACGTGCAGGCTGCATTTGATGCGCTTGTCGCGGGCGACAGCGGCTTCGGCGGCTTGGTTACCGCATTGCAAGAGCGAAGGCTGCGGGTCGTTGTTTTCGGCGGTTGGGCCAGGGACCGTTTGGCTGAACACATGTTTGGTGCTCAGAAGGCCTCGCGCGACATCGATCTGGTGTGCGACGGCACCCTTCCCGTAGCAGACGTCTTCCCGCCGGGCTCTTTGCGGAACCCTTTCGGCGGCGTCGGCTTCGATGGCTCAGTCATTCATGTTGACGCATGGAATTTGTCAGAAACGTTTCTGATTCGGCGCTACGCACTGCCAGTTGATTTCTCGCAGCTTCCAGGCACCGCCGACTACAACATCAATGCGATCCTTTTTCGGCCCTCGCAGTTCTTTTCTGAGGCCAGTCTTCTTGACTGCGGTGCCGGTGAGGCTCTACGTCGTCGAGAACTAGACTTTATGGCGGATGAAGTAGCCCAGCCTCGCATCCAAGCCGCCAGGTCGGTCATGCTTTCGGCTCGTTTCGATTTGCGTCTTTCCGACACGGTACGTCGATTCGTTATGGATACCTGCAGTACTCGGGTTGCCGTTGAGGCTGTAGCTGCTGGCGTTGTGGCCTACTGCCCCGCCAAGTTTCGTAGCCGAGCGCTCGCACGGCTACATGAGATGGTTCGCCAGGAGTGAGGAAACGTTGGCTACAAACTACTTTGCCCATTGCTGGGGAGTATTTGAAGGGGGCGGCGTTCGAGCCGCAGCTCATGCGGGAGCGTTTGCGGCAGCAAAATCCGCGGGCGTCACATTTGGTCGGGTCGCTGGTACATCGGGCGGATCGATTGTGGCTGCACTCGTTGCTGCAGGAGCCACGCCTCAATTCTTGACGGAGGAGTTAGGGCAGCTCGATTTTGCCAGTTTGCTTTCGTCACCCTCAGAAGCGCGGACTGTATTCACGAAGCTGCCGATCAAGTGGCGATGGGCCAGAAGGATCTCCTCTGGTGCGCCCCGCAAAATCCTTGATCTAGCAACGTACTCGGGACTTCACGATTCCGAGCGTTTAGAGGCCTGGGTTGAAGATCGACTCCAGAAGCTGGTTCAGTCGCGGCGGACGCCCGGGACGGTGGGTCCAGTCACTTTCTCAGAACTGTCCATACCCCTTCATGTTGTAGCCACCGATCTTTCCACTCGAAGGCCAAGAGTTTGGTCGTGCGAAGAAACTCCGCATGAGAGTGTCGCCCACGCCGTTCGTTGCTCATGCTCAATCCCATTTTTCTTTCAACCTATCTCACACGGTAGTTCGCTGCTCGTTGACGGAGGGGTACTGAGCAATCTTCCAGCTTTTGCCTTCAGCAATCTTGGAGGTTTAAGCGGCTCTCGGAGCGTACTGTCCCGAGTACTGGCTTTCCGCCTAGTCGAAGACGCAAACTCCGTTCGACCCCCAAAGGATCTGGCTGAGTTCGGTGCGGCGCTCGCAGGTGCAGCTATAGACGGCGCGACTCACATACAGAGTCAGCTTCAACCCCATGTTCATACCATCCGGATCCCAACGGGAACTGTTCGGTCGACAGATTTTTCCGGGGTAGACACTGCGGTGCGAACCAAGCTGTACTTAGCCGGCCGTCAAGCTGTTCGACAGTTTATTGATGAGGAGCGTCTGACCGCTCGTAGCAACCCTGCGGCAGTCGCATATCGGGGCTTCGACGAAAAGATGTTGTTGTTGGTACAGGAGCTTCTTGCCTGCGGCCAGTCCTTTTTTGCGGTAGGGCGGTCAACTTACTGGCTTGACTTCATCTTCCCATCTCTCTTGGCAGCAGCGAGACGCGGCATTCAGATTTCAGTAATCACTTCGAGATACAGCGATCTCAACGAACAGCGTCGGCAGTGGCTGCTGGGTGAATTGGGAGCTGAGGTCGTGGTTCTTGAAGGACCCTTGCCGTTCGATGGGTTTGCCTTTGATATCGACGAAGCTCGTTCAAGCGCCGTACTTACTGCGAGCGATCGAAGTCAGCAGGGCGCAAGCGACTTTGAGCACGAACGGGTACGCCTCTACACCCGCAACAGCGATCCGGTACTGCTTGACCTTCTGACCGAGAAGCTAAAACCACATTGGAGGAAGCGCGCGGTTGAAGTCCGGGCGCTCCCCTATTCGCAGTGTGCCGATATCAAGCTCTTTGGTCTCTTGCGGAAGCTCCGCATGTATTCGGACGCAAAGCTTCGAATGACAGACGTGGATGTATGTGACGATGTGCTCGTCCTACAGCAAGCTGTCAAGGAGTTCAAAGTGCTTCAGATTCGAACTCACATGAGGGATCTAGAGAATCATGGTGTGGACTACTTCTCGCTGACGGAAATAGACTTGCCTGGAGGCCATGGCTCCATCGTAACCCCGCCTGTTCTTGAGCGGGTTGGAGATAGGCTCATTCTGATCGATGGAAACACGCGCTTCTTTCACTGCCTGGCGTCTGGCATCGCCAAGGTGCGAGCTGTGGTCGTCGAGGGAGTCGAAGAAAAGTTGCCGGCCTCTGATCCTCGGCCACTGTCGACCTTAAAGCTTGTGTCCGCCACGACGACCTTCAGAAACATGTACTCTGACGCCGACAGGTCATTGGTTCGTCGCATCGATGAGGCTGCACATCCGTTTCCTCACTGAAGGTCATTGAGGCGAGATAGAGGCCGAGATCCGGAGGGGTTTCCTTGCAGCGGTTATGGCTCCGGTTCACCGTAAGGATATGGTTCCAGGCACACCGACTCATCGCGGCGATCTGAAGCGCATCCACGCCGAAGTATCCCTGTTGCTTAGGCAATTTCCTCGGCCGCCCCTGGCGACTCGCCCTTGCCACCGTCATCACGCAACGGATAAAAGCCATATCTGCCTTTTCCTCTCACACGCGTGAATTCGATTGGAGCGAGTGCGTTCGCAGCGTCAAGCTTGACTTGCTCGTTCTCCAGCACGATGACCTGGCCGCGACCTTTCCATGTCGAAAGCCATGCATAGAACTTGTCGATGACCGTCTCCGCCGGGACCTCAAGGTCTTCTGTTGATTCCGGGTCGGCGTAGGTCTTCAAAGGAGAATCCAGGACGACCACGCCAAGATGCGGATGTCCACGATCGAGCGCATGCTCCATCAAGGCGACAACGAGTGCAGACAAGTACAGACCGCGAACTCCAGCGCCATAGCTGAGCCTTGCACGGTCATCGATCCGGAGGTCACATGCTTCGTCATCCAGAGCAATATTCTGGATGGTGTCAAATCCCCAAGCGTGTAGGAGGCGCCTTGCCCGGTCTGCCACATCACGTCCAAAGGTCCCACCGTCCCGGTTCACCGTGATGCGCTTCCGGACTGCTGCCTTCTTCAGCCGGGAGATCTCTGCTTCAAGGCGCAGAAGCTCATCAAAGTTGCTCAATTGAGCCGAGAGGTCTGAACGGCGGAGAGCCAGACTCTTTGGATCGGCCGTGAACTCGACGCGCGTACCTTGTAGCACCATCGTCTCACGATTCTGTAGAGCACTAAGGTCACTGAATAGCTGCTGGGCTGCGGCCTTCAGGACTTGATAGCGACTTTTCTCATGCGTAAGCGCCGCCGAGAGACCTTGGCGCAATGTCTGTATCTTCTCTGCCTCAGCAGCGATCGCTGCGCGATAACGGCTCGGCGCCCCGGGCCGCAAGTCGTGCGGGTCCATCTGCTGCTCAGGTGGCGTGCCGCAGAGAGGGCAGTCGACCGTGGGCAGCGTCTGGAAAAAGGCCACACCTTCGCTGGTTGCTCCCAAACGGGCCAAGTTGTTCGAGTACTTGCTGTCCAGCAGTTCGAATCGACCGATCATGGCTTGAGCAAGATTTCGATCGTTCTCTACCCTGCGCAGTCCATCTGCCGTGTCGGCAATCTGACGACGCAGATCCTTCAGCGCCGACGCCCGCGCTTCGTACTGGTTGGTCATCGCGGACAAGGTCGTGTCGACCCGCTCAAGCGCATCTACAACTTCCTCGCGCTTTACGTCCGTCGGCATGAGGCTTCGAATACGCTCCTTTGCCGCTTCGGCGGCTTGCAGTTCACCGCGTGTGCGCTCGGCCTCGGACTGAGACTTGCGCAGCTGAATGCCCGAGTCGTCGGAGCCAGTCAGGAAGAGGTGAAACGAGGCCTCATGCTTCGGGGCAGCTTGGCCAAGTCCAACTGTGGGTTGCTTAGCCGGAATGTCGGACTGAGACCACAAAGACCAGTGCCGAAGATCGTCTCCGGTGACAGCGCCTCGTTTGCTGTGATTGCGCAGGATCTGCTTTCCGCTGGCCCCTGAGAGCGCAACTAGCAACTCACCTACCTCCCCTTCAAGAAACTCGAAAGCCTGCTCCTCTTCGCTACCGAGCGCTCGTTGATAGATCGCCGCAGCACCGCCCGTCATGCCCTTGCGAACTTCATACTCTTTGGATTCAGCGACAAACCGTGCGCGAAACTCTTGGTAGCCCTGGGCCAGAGGAAAGGTCTCTGGCAAGTCGTTGCCACCGAGCAAGTACCACAAGCAGTCGTAGATGTAGGACTTCCCCGTCTCGCTAGGTCCACGAATCAGTTGGCGGCTCGGATGAAAGGTGACTTCCGCAGGCTGTCGATCGGGTCCATGGACAGACATCGACAACAAAACTATCGCCATGTGTCAGCTCCGTTGCGTGGTACCGACTCGAGCTCAGCTCCCCAGAGGTGACCGCTTGCGGCAAATCGCGCTGTGAGCTCCCCGGAGTTGGCAAGACCAAACGTTTCCGCTGCCCACTTACAGCGATCGCCAAGTTCGCGCAGATAGCCTGAGGTCAAAGCGTTGGTCATCACCCTCGCGACCTCGCCGGCGAAGTAAGTTATGCCGTCCGAGTTCCACGTGGCGGTGACCAACCCGCGAGTGCTCATCAGATAGAGACCCTGCTCAATCAGCTCGCGCCGACTAAAGAGTTCAGCCCCCCGGAACGGAATTGGCGTATGCAAGCTGCTCGGGCCATTCAGGTCGGCGGAATACACGATGGCGTAGTCAAGTAGCACAAGCTTCTGAAGGTCCGCCCCACGGGGCGCAAGGGCCTGCAGCAGGTAGACCATGCGGATGCCCAGTTCGAATGGAGAATTGAAGGCAGGCGCCGACCGCCGCTTCACTTGACCCACTTGAGTTTCCCCTTATTCACCAGGTGATGACAGGTGCCCGGTAGGTCGCCGGGCCGCAATCTCGGGGCCAAGACACTGTCATTGACGGCGAGCTGCTCAGCTCCGCTCGTGCCAGCTTCAAGTCGCTCGAGCCCGGTCTTGAGACGCGGGCTCTTTATCTTTGGGGCGACGCCCGTAAGCACCATGCCTAGGAGCGCGTCAAATTCTTCTTCACCATATAGCTCGCTGCTGAATGTCTTGAGTCCTTCGGCACAGTAGAAGAGCGTCCGTTGCGCTTGAAAGTGGTCGCCGCAGTCACCCGACGCCATCAATTCTGTCAACGTCATTGGCGTACCACTCGACTCCGCGTAGACTTTGATGAGTTCCTCCACATAGACCTGCTCATGTGCCGTCGGGTCGGAAGGGGCCGCTGGATCGTCACCGCGAGCTGCTTCGATGCCGAAGAGTTCATGGTGCGCTCCTCGGTCGAGCGCATGCCAGGTCAAAATGTCCCGTGTCTGGCACTCGACTATCGTCTTAAAGTCGAACTTCAGGATCAGCTCGCGGAGCGCGTCAGTCAGTTCGGATGAGCGCCCCTTTAGCCCTGTTCGCTCAGCCTTCCAGTCATCAAGCAGGCGTCGTTGGAATTCCGACGGCTTGGTCATCAGGTTGTGCAGATCGTTGCCTACGCCCCGTGGAGCGCATAGGTAGTAGTAGCGTGGCCTCGGGTACGTCTTCGCCAACAGATGCTTGAAGAACTTGGCCAGTTCTTTGAAGACGTCTGTGGGTGTCAATGCGTGGTCGTAGTGCTTACCTTGGTAGAGGTCCCACTGCCCTTCACGCAAGTCCGGGACAAGTCGAGCCTCAACGTCGCGGCCGCCATCGCCAGCACCGCCCAGTTGCTTGACAAAGACGTACTTGGCCCCGCCACCGAGTGGTCGGTTTACGCAAGCGACCTCGATGAGCTTCTCCCATTGATCGGGGTCCATGACTAAGACCTGGGAAGAAGGGGGTATGGCACCTCGCTTCACAACGAAGCCATGCTTCCTCGTCGGTTTTCGTTTTGAGGTCTCAGCCATACGTTTGGGTACCGCGCTTCTTGGCGACGGCATCTCCGATGCCCCCTGGTTGATTCATCGAATCAGCGACTCGCTCGGACCGAGTCGGCACGCTTTCAGGTCGATGTTGCCACACGCCGCAGACCGAGCTGGGATCGGAGCAGCGATCAAGTGCCAGGCCATTCAATAGGAACCAGGGTCCGGACCGAGCAAGCGCCACGAAGGCTAGGACTCGTCCGCAAGTTCAACCGGTCCTAACGAGTCGATCGCCATGTCGATGATGGCTGCATCGATCTCATCTAGATCTATGGAGTCCCGACTGCAGCTGACCTTCACAAGACCTTGGACGACGACTTCGAACTGCTCCTCAGCTTCGTAGTAATGGTCGTTGTGGTCGGAAAGCCTAACGCTACGTCCCTCCGAGCGATAGACGTCGCCCTTGAAGAGGTAGTAGAAGCCCGTTACGTACAGGGTTGCACTAAAGGGGATGCCGAATTCACCGTCACCGAAGTACGCTGCCTCATCAAAGTCAAAGTCGATGTCTTCCGGCTCTGAGTAACTGCTGATCGTGGCCTCATGATTGTCGTCTGGGATAGACCGCGACTCGATCTTCTTCCACATCAGCGCCTCGCCGACCTTGTTCCTCACGGTTGATGTGAACTCAGAGGTTTCTTCTTCAAACTTCTCCATGGCAGCAATGATGGGGCCAATCTTCTGAATGACATCAAGTTCCTTGATCTCATCCTGAACGCCTGCTGACTCTATGAAGGCCGGCAGGGAACTGAACACCGTGACGCCAGCAATCGCAGCGCAGGCGCTCCGAAGCTTCTCGTCCTCACACACAAACGTGAGCGGAGAAGTGGCCAGTTCTCGAACGGCCTGAAAGATCAGGGCATCCGGTATGTCGCTACGGACCTTAGGCTCCTTCAGCGGTGTGTCGCCAACGAAGTACGCTTCCATGGCAGATTGAGCCTGGCTGGCACTAAGGTCGACGACGTTTGCTTTGTTCTCCCCTATCCAGCTTACGAAATACTCCTCCGTCGCTGAGGCGATCTCAGCTTCACGGGCAGCGAGTTGGTCGACTAGCTGACCTAGCTGTGGGCTGAGATCTTCTGGCGTGCCAGGTTGATTCCCAAGCGATCGGGCTGCAGCTATGACCGCCGCCAATTGCTTCTTACATTGGATGCTCTGCTGCGTCTGGAACTCCCGCAGCACGACGTAGGGAACGAACAACTGAACTACGCCGGCTTTGCACAGGCGCGAGAGCGCCGAAAACGGCAGGTTGTCTCGGCGCGGATTCGACCGATAGATGTTGGTATCTAAGACAACCCGGTACTTCGTCATCGCGGCAGCATATCGGGTAGATGTTAGTCGTCAATCAGCGCGCAGTGGGGGAGCAGGTGCTCTATGGCTCGTGCGACTGTCGATCGGCCTGAGCGTCCAGGAAGCGTTGGTGCCTCTCCTGCAATGCGTCGAAAGAAGGCGCGTCCGAACCTCGCTCAGGTCGGCGTTCAATTTTCTTCCCATCGTATTGGCGGTACTCGGTATTTCGCAGCGCCCCTGAGAGGTGAATGCGCATGAACCCGTCTATCGACAGTAGATTCAGGTCATACAGGGTGTGTATGTCGGCACGCAAGAGCAGGCCGTTCGACGTGCGGTAGTCCGTGTCTTCGGAATGCGGCACGATGTGGGCCGCCTCCAGAAGTTCGACAACACGGCTCTCCGTGACAACGCACCTTCGGGTCCACGCTGAGAGCAGCCTTTCCCGGAAGGCCTTCTGTCCTCGCCTGATGCGGATTGCCGCGATCTGCCGTGCGTCTTCCGGTCCATTCGACTCGCCTGCACCAGATTCGTGTTCAACCAGATCGTTCGCCGGCCGCACGTCTCGAACCAACCGACAGTCTCCGCCCACATCGTCGTACTCGTGGACGAACCACGGTTCAGCATCGAGTTCTCGGCGCAGAACCTTCGATGAGACTTCACCCAGTTGCTCCCGGCTTGCCTGGTTCCCCTCGTTGATGATCAGGCGCACCGGCAAGAGTCGGTCGAAGGCGGCCTTCACCTGCTCGTCGAAGTTCCTTGCTCGTGTTGCTTGTTGGCGTGCCCGGTCTCGATCCTTGGCGTCGCGTCTAGGGTCGGACGCAATCCGCTGCAACTCAGCACCGAGTTTTCGCATGTTCTCGGCGTAGACGATGTTCTCGCCGTCGACGGATAGTGACCCGTGCCAGACGCACAGCACAATGTGCTCAAACGTGGAGCCAAAAGCCCAGTCGTAGCAGTAGCTTGGGTTCTCGGCAGGTGCGTCGATTGCAGTTCCGTCCGAACGGAAATGCCATGGCGATACGTCGACGCCAGCCCTTGAGACAAGGTCAATCACATTCGTCTTGGTCGTAGGCCGAAGCGACTCCAAGACATCCACCGGCGACGTACGTGCAAGTTCAGACACGGTCACCATCCATACTGTCGACGCTCGCCAGCGCTACCGCCGTAGATGGGCGCTTGCTTCATGCCTCGAAGAAATCCTCGTCCACCTTCTTCAGGTGCAGCACGTCTTCATCGCGGCAGCCGACGTTGTAGCGGATCATCAGCCGCGAGAGTTGCAGACCATCGATCAACACGATGCGCGAGCCCAGGCCGCGCGCGGTGTCGATGGCCGGCTGGCTGAAGGCCGAGGTGGTGACGAAGATGCCCTTGTGGGCCTTCTTCAGGCTCAGCGCGCCGTAGAAGTCGCGGATCGCGCCGGCGGCGATGTTGTTGCCTTCGGCGTAGCGCTTGGCTTGGACAAAGATCTGGTCGACGCCCAGCGGGTCCTGGTCGATGACGCCGTCGACGCCATCGTCACCGCTCTGGCCCAGCGCGCGGCCGGCTTCCTCGGAGGTGCCGCCGTATCCCATGGCCAGCAGCAGCTCCACGATCAGCTTCTCGAAGAAGGCAGGCGGGGCCTTGCGCACGCGGTCCAGCAGGTCGGCGGCCAGGGCGCCGGTGATGGCGCTATGGGCCTTGCGCAGGGCCTCGTCCGGGGTCTCGGTGCTGGCTGGGGCGCTGAAGGACGCTGACATCTGCGCCGGTGATGTTGCAGCGGCAGCGCCGTCGGCCTCGTTGACCTTGGCCTTGAAGTCCTGGAACTCCTTGAACTGGTCGAGGTAGGCGTTGTTGATCGTGGCCGCGGCGTCTGCCAGTGCGGCCTGTCCGCGCGGTGTGATGCGGAAGTAGCCGCGGCGGGTGTTCTCCACGAGGCCCGCCTTGGCCAGGTAGGCCTTGGCCCAGTTCACGCGGTTGGCAAAGCGGGTTTGTTTGCCGCTGGGTAGCAGCTGTGCCCGCTCTTCCGCGGTCAGGGCAAGCTTGTCTGCGAGCAGCTCAACCACGTCGCCGATCCGGGTCTCGCCGGCCGCCGCGCAGGTCAGAACGGGCCGCATGAGGGACTGGTAATCGGGAATCATGTCGTCGCCTCTTCACGATCAAGGGCCGGCTGGCTGGAGGCCGAG
Source organism: Rubrivivax sp. (assembly GCA_027487585.1). Lineage (GTDB taxonomy): Bacteria > Pseudomonadota > Gammaproteobacteria > Burkholderiales > Burkholderiaceae_C > Rubrivivax. Next base: position 12,709 of record JAIYDH010000333.1, on the reverse strand, counting down.
AAGGCTCGCGCAAGCAAGGCCTGAAACGTGGCTTCCGCCTTGGCCAGCGCGTGGCGTTGCTGCGCCCGCAGGGCGAGCACGTCTCGGCACCGGGATTCGAATCGGGCCTGCTCATCGAGGTCGGGTAGCGGGACTCGAAACGCTCGCAGCTCGCGGCTGTTGATGTTGGCCTGGCCGATCGCGCCGCGCGCCGTCTCGAAGAGCACTCGCTTCATGTGCGACGAGTTCATGAACGCCCATACGAAGAAAGGGTGCGCCTTCTGCTCTGAGACCCGAAGGCGGATGAAGTACGACGCGAGGATGGCCTCGCGATCGCCGATCCACAGCCCGGTCTTGCCGACCAGCTCTTTGCTGTTCGTGCGGTTGAACAAGATGTCACCGTCCTTGAGTCCGAACCTGACGACATCGTCCGGTGCGAGGTCGACGTACTTCAGATCGGACAGGTCCACGTTGCCGCTGTAGTCCACGTTGCCCATGCGGATCATGGGCAGACCGGCGTCCACGTCTGACGCCTTGGAACTGCTACCGTAGTCAGCACTGGCGAGCACGTCACCGAGCGTGACGACAGCCAGGCCCTTCGGGTTCGTCGCCGGGTCACCGAACATGTCCGCGAAGATCGCGGGAATCAGTTCAGCGGCCTTCTGCTCCGCCAGGCGGCGCAGTCGGACGATGCCCTCGGCGCGAGAGAGCAGATCGACGATGCGCTGCTGCTCGGCCCGTGACGGCACCGGAATCAACGCGTTCTGCAGAAACGAAGCGGGAACGCGCTGTTGACCCGCTGTGCCCGTGAAGTTGCGCTTGGCCTCACGCCGAAACGCCTCGCGGCGCACGAAGTAGCGCAGCCATTCCGGCATCACCTGGTCACCGGCGCGCAGGACGTGGAACTCGGTCGAACCGAAGCCGCGTCCACCAACCAGATCGCCGGCAAGCGCGGCCTTGCCGTTCTCCATGCACGGCGTGATCTTGGCAAACAGGACATCCCCGTCCGAGAAAGAGGTGTAGCCCTTCTTGACCTCGGCGTACCGACGGATCTCCGCCGACTTGATCGCACCCGACACTTCATCAACCGCGGCCATGGCCACGAAACTGACTTCGTCGTCATCGACGAGGCCATGGGTCCGCGGAAGCCTGGGGTTGATCTCGCAGACATCAGCCAGTCGCAGGTAGCGCACCGTCATTCACTGGCCTCTGTCAGCGCTGCACGCAGGGCCTCGACCTCTTCGGCAATTTCGGTCTCAATCGCGGCCAGTTCGGCGAGTAGTTCGCGCGGGTTCTGGTGCGCAGCTCGCACCTGGCTCATGGGCCGGTAGCGGCCGGCCGACAGGTTGAAGTCATTGGCCCGCAGCGCGGCCGTGTCGGAGAACCACCAGGGCTCGGACCACTCAGCTTTGGGGTCGCGCTGGCTCCACGCCTGGAGCTTGGCCTCGCGATCCCGGTAGGCCGCGGCCAGGACCGGCATGTCGTCGGCATCGACGGGCGTGTCGTGGTTGGCGTCCATCTTGTAGCCGTCGTTGTCGGCGTGCAGGAACATGACGTTCTCGGTCTTGCCTCCACGGCGGAAGAACAGCACCGAGGTCTTCACGCCCGAGTAAGGCTGGAAGACGCCGCCGGGCAGGCTCATCACCGCCTCGACGCGGTTGTTCTCGATGAGCTGGCGCCGCAGTTCCTTGTGCGCGCCGGTGGAGCCGAAGAGCACGCCCTCGGGCACGATGACGCCGCAGCGCCCACCCGGGCGCAGGCTGTCCATCATGTATTTCATGAACAGCAGCTCGGTGGCCGTGCTGGTGCCAATCTTCACGTCGTCGACGATGCGGTCCTTGTCCACCCGCCCTGAAAACGGCGGGTTGGCCAGCACGACGTGGTAGCCCTCGGTGGGCAGGCCCAGTTCGGCCTTGCGCTCGTTGTCGAAGCTGGTGGTCAGCACGTTGCGTAGCAGGATGCGCACGTTGGGCAGGCCGCGCAGCGTGAGGTTCATCGTGGCCAGGCGGATCATCTTCGGGTCGACATCGTTGCCGAAGAAGGTCTTGTTCTGAATGGCCGAGAGCTGCGCGCTGGACAGCTTGTCGCCCAGGCCACGCGTCTGGGTCTTGCCGTCGAACTCGATGTGCTGGATGGCGCCAGGCGACGAGTTGGCCAGGCGCATGTGGTTGTAGGCCGCCACCAGAAAGCCCGCCGTGCCGGCGGCGGGGTCGTAGACCGTCTCGCCGACCTTGGGGTCCACGATCTCGACGATGGTGCGGATGATGTGCCGCGGCGTGCGGAACTGGCCTAGCTCGCCGGCCTGCTTGATCTGCCGCAGCACATGCTCGAACAAGTCGCCCTTGGTGTCGGCGTCGGAGCGGTCCAGGCGCAGGCCATCGACCAGGGTGACGACCTGGGTCAGCACGGTGGGCTCGTCGATGACCAGCCGCGCGCCGTGCATAAAGTTGACGGCCGAGCCGCCGGCCACGTCGGTGAAGAACGGGAACACCTCGTCGCGCAGGAAGCGCACCAGCGGTTCGCCGGACAGGCCCGTCGCCCAGACCGACCAGCGAAAGCGGTCCTTGGGGATCGTGGTCTCGCCCTTGCTGGGAGCGTTGAGCGGGTTCTTCAGCGTCCAGAAGCCGTCGAACATGCTGGTGTAGGCGTGCTTGAGGACCTTGGCACGGGCCTGGTTCTCGGCATCGATGCCCTCGACCAGGTAGAAGAAGAACAGGAAGGCCAGCTGCTCGGCATTGCTGACGGGGTCGGGGTAGCCGCCGCCGAACAGGTAGTTGCGGATCTGGTCGACATCACGCCGCATCTCGGCTGTCAAAGGCATCGGGAACGTCTCTTGGTTGTCAGGGTTCAGGACGGCGCGCGGGGTTGCGCGTCGGGTGCGGGCGGGTCAGTGTCGGTGTCACCGAACACGGCAGCGCTCAGGGATTCAAGCAAGTCGTCCAGCGGTTCGGCACCGCCGAAGACGCGCAGCGCCTCGGGCAGGCCGCCCATCAACGTGAACGGCGCAAAGGCGAAGTGGCCGGCGGTGAACTCGTCCCAGGTGTCAGCGTTGGCGCGGAGCTGGCTGCCGACGGTGCGCAGCCAGCGTTCCTGGTCGGACGTGAGCTGGTCTTCGCGGGCAAGCAGCCAGGCCTCGAAGCGGGCGCCGACCTGGGCCTGCTGCTGCTCGGTGGCCTCGGGGAAGACCAAGTTGCCGTCTTCGTCCACCGTCACCCAGGCGCGAGTGTTGGGGTCGATGTGGTCATCGACATCCAGGGACAGCAGCTTGCGCGGCTCGCTGCGCGGCCGGGGCTTGCTCTCCATGACAAGGCCGCCCTCGCCCGCCGCTTCATCGTCGCCGTGGTAGTCCGTGACGCCGACGAAGTCGAACATCGTGAAGACCGGCTTGCCCTTGGCCTTGCGTGTGCCGCGGCCGCGCATCTGCTGGTACAGGATGGCCGAGCGGGTGAAGCGCGCGAAGACCAGGCTGACCACTTCCGGGCAGTCGAAACCGGTGTCCAGCATGTTCACCGACACCAGGATCTGCGGGAACGGCTCCTTCTTGAAGCGCTTGATCTTGGTCATGCCGTCGACCGTGTCGTCGTCACCCATGCCGGAGACCACATAGTCGGCGTAGCGCACCTCGGGCGAGGTCTTCTTGTCGGCAAAGGCCTGGTCGAACATGTTGGCCAGCGTCTCGGCGTGGCGCTTGGTGACGGCGAAGACGATGACCTTGCCGAACAGCGGCTTGCGCAGCACGCCCTTGGCGTCGAGGTAACCGTTGTCCATGACCTGGCGGAACTCGCGCACCATGGCCCGGTTGCGTTCGGGGATGGTGATCTTGCGTTCGAGGGCGACCGGGTCGATGGTGATGGTCTTGGCCCCATCAAACATCTCTTCCAGCTCGGCCCGGGTGGTGGCGTCCATCGCCGACCAGTCCAGTTCGTCGCGCGCCACCTCGAAGCCGCCTTCGGCCGCCGTCTTGACGGTCTTGGCCTTGTAGATCTGGTACGGCACGAGGTAGCCCTCGCGGATCGCGTCCTTCATCTTGTAGCTGAAGGTGGGCCGGTCGACCTCGAAGAAGCGCAGGGTGTCGCGGATGGCGAGCTGGTCGTCTTCGTCGTTGAAGGTGGACGGGTCGGCCACGCAGGGCGTGGCGGTCAGGCCCACCTGCACGCCGTCGAAGTGCTTGAGCACGCCGCTCCACTTGCCGTAGATCGACCGGTGGCACTCGTCGGATATCACCAGGTCGAAGTAGCCAGCCGAGTACTCGCTGTAGATGTTCACCATGCTCTGCAGCGTGGTGATGGTGATGCGCTTCTCGTCCTGGAAACGGCGGCCCGCGCGCAGCACGTAGGCCGGGAAGTCGCTCAGGTGTTCGGCGAAGGCGTCTTCGGTCTGCTTGGCCAGGGGGATGCGGTCGACGAGGAAGAGCACGCGGGTGATGGCACCGGCCTCGAACAGGCGCTTGATGAAGGCGGCGGCCGTGCGGGTCTTGCCGGTGCCGGTGGCCATCTCGACCAGCAGCTTGCGGCGCCCTGCCTTCATCTCCTTGCACAGGGCGTTGATGCAGTCGTGTTGGTAGTCGCGCTCGACGATGCGCTTGTCGATCTCAACAGACAGAACATCACGCTTGACCTGGGAGGTGGCGGCGCGGCGCTCAAGGTCGCCCTGGGAGAAAAAGGTCTTGACCTGGCGCGGGAAGGCCTCGGTCTGCCACTCCCAGAAGCGGATCTCGTTGCCGTTGGCCAGGAAGACGTACGGCACCTTGAGCTGGGCCGCGTAGGCCTTGGCCTGGTCTTCGGCTTCGGCCGGGTTGATGGCTGCCTTCTTGGCTTCGACGACGGCCAGCGAGCGCCCGTTGCGGTCGCACAGCACGTAGTCGGCCTTGGTACTGTCGGGCAGCACGTACTCGAAGCGCACGGCGTTCGTGTTCGTGATCTCCCAGCCCTGATCGCGGAGCTGGGCGTCGATCTTGACGCGCGAGAACGCTTCGTTGGTCATCCCGTTCCCATCCTCCCCCTGTTTGTACATGCCCTGCGTTCGGCGCCCCGCGCCAAGCGCATCAAGCCGACGCTGACCGCGCTGCGGCCGCAGCCAACGAGCTGCCAACTAACATTCGACGAGCCGACAGGAAATGCTACACGGTAGCTCTACGGGCGCGGCTTCGCGCGCGGCGACCGCCCGGCACGCCTTTTCGGCGCGCCAGCTGACTCCAACCTCTTCTCCGTTTCTTGGACCAACGTCGCGCCGGAAACACCGAGCGCCCTGGCAGCCCGCAGCAGGAGCCCCAGAGAAGGTTGCCTCTCACCTCGCTCCAACTTGCCGTAGTAAGACCGATCGATGTTTGCGCTCAGCGCCAGTTGGTCCTGAGCCAGCCCGGAGCTCTCCCGCAGCGCGCGGACCGCATCTCCAAATGCTCTAGCAACAAGTGGGTCAAAGGAAGTCGACCTGCGGGACGGTGACTTCGCTGACGGCGATCGGGATGGTTGCTGCACCGCGGCAGAGTGCCGGGTTCACCTCTTTCTGGACACGGCATATATGCCGTACATTTCGTACCATGAACCTCCCGCCCGCGCTCGGCCCCGAGCCACCGCCTAAGCCTTGAGCATGCGATCCTCTTCAGACGCCCCCCGCAGACGACCAAATCTGCGGGCGAAGATGCGGGCAGAGGCTGCCGTCGTCCTGCATGACCGGCCCGAGGGAATGCGCTTCACGGAGCTGGTCGATACGCTCCATCGCGACCATCCTGGCAGGACGGTGAAGGCCATCGGAAACGATGTCGTCGGACTTGATCGAGCTCTACCGACCCAGGTCTTCAAGCCCAGCAAGGGCCTCTACATGCACTGCAAGTTCAGGCCGGACGAGCGGGTCTTGTCAGCTCAGGAGACGCCGAAGTCCGGATCGCCAGCACGACGCAGCGCTCCACACCTGCCGGAGCAGGTTTTCTACTCCTCGTTCGCCAACTGGCTTCGTGATGATCTTGAGGAGGTGACCCAGGTCATCGTGCTTGGCGGCAACACATTCCGCGACCGATGGGGAACACCGGATGTCCTTGGAAAGTTCGAAAGCAGGCGAAGTGATGTCGTCAAGGGCATGACGGTGATCGTTGCCTCCGAAGTAAAAGTTGATGTTGCAGATCTGCTGAAGGGCTTTGGCCAAGCCTGCGCATATCGCCTCTTCGCGCACAAGAGCTACTTGGTGATACCGCAACATACGCCGACGGATGAGTTGGATCGACTAGAGGCACTGTGCCGCATGCATGGTGTCGGCCTCGTCACGTTCGACGCGCGGAATAGTGCCCACCCGTCGTATCGCCTTCTAGCTCGACCGATCAAGCATGAACCTGACCTGAGCTACACCAACCGATACGTCCGGCTCGTGGAACGAAAGCTGTTCGCGTAGCAGGCTAGCCGATGGAGGCGTGCTTCCGCACTCAGCGACAAGCGCTCCTGGTCAATGACACCGCGCTCTCCGTTGACAACATCCAGTACTACGTCGAAAATGTACACATCATCATTGACGTGTCCGCTGTCGGCGTGGCGGAATGGCAGACGCATGGGGCTTAAAACCCTTGGCCTGAAAAGGCGTGCGGGTTCGAGTCCCGCCGCCGACACCATCGTGGACACAGCAGCAGCTTGTTATCCCTCGCTGACCATCCCAGCGTCTACACGATCCCAGCGCTTCGGCTGACCAAAGTCGCCGAGGCCGCGGTCTCCGGCGGCGCGCTCGTCGAGTTCCAGCGCGATGCTCAGCGCATCAAGTATTGGCGCGTACCCATCCAGCCTACGGAAACCCGTTGGACCAAGTTCCGAAGGCTCCCACTGATTGTTGATGGCTCAGGTGCACCCTGGGCCCCCGCCTGCCTCTGGTTGCTGGACAAGGCGCAAGCCCAGCCGAACAACATCAGTTCCCTGAAGCCCCTCGCGCAGGACCTCGCCGCCTACAAGGTATTCCTTGATGAGTTGGCGCTGGAGTGGGACGACTTCTCCGCCGTGGACAAGTACGCACGTCCCACCTACTTGTATAGAAACCATCTTCACGACCTGCTCAATGCAGGCGACCTGAAAAAGTCGACCGCAACGCGGCGCATGTCGACCGTCATCAGCTGGTATCGCTTCCTCATGCGCAACCTGCGCATGAACTTCAAACCCGCGAACGATCCGTGGGTGGATACCGAACTGGGCATTGCTTACCGGGATGACAAGGGCTTCAAGCAGGTCGCCTCGGTGACCACGACCGACATCTCAATCAAGAAAAGTCCGCGTCAGGATGCATGGGACGAGACTATCCGGGACGGCGGCAAGCTGCGGCCCTTGCCCGTCGGGGAGCAGAAGGCTCTGGTGAAGGCTTTGCAGCAGTTGGGCAACCGCGAGTATGAACTGATGCACTACACGGCGCTGCTCACGGGCGCTCGCGAAATGACGGTCCTCACGTTACGCGTCCGGGACGTGATGCTGCCGGTCGAACAGATATCTCAGTGGCCGCACAAACTTCGCTGCGGACCAGGTACCGGTATCGACACAAAGGGCGACGTTGCTGATGTGTATTTGGCGATGCCACCCGAGTTGTATTCGCAGCTTCATGCCTATGCGGTATCGGAACAGGCCCGCCGAAGGCGAGCCAAGACAGCGCTTCGCGAAAATCCTTCAAACTACCTATTTCTGACTCAACACGGTCAGCCGTTCTACGAGTCCAAGGAGGACCGAAACACACTGCGTGACTCCAACGAGCCGCTGCGGCGCTCTGCTTTAGACGGAAGGCCACTACGGAAGTTTGTCGAGCAGCGCGTCATCCCACTGATGCGCCAAAGTCATCCCAGTTTCAAGTATCGATTCCATGACCTGAGGGCAACATTCGGAATGAACTGGGTGGACTTCCAGATGCAGCAAGCCGGCCCTGAAGGAATTGCCAATCGCTACCAATCGGCGCGGGAGCAGCTGCGAAAGCTGATGTGGCACAAGAGCCTCACGACGACCGACGAATACCTGGAACGGCGAGAGCACATGCATCAACTGCAGTTGGCACAGGAGGGGTGGAGTAGGCACTTGGTCGAACTCATCACAGGTGTTGAATTCACCGCCTCACCATGAATCAAGAAGTGAAGTGGGTTGACTGCCTGCCCACCTTCATTGACACATTGCCTGTCTTGGACATGCCGTTCAACGTGCTACCAGACATCTATGTCCCGGCCAGCACCGTGCTGCAGGTGGCAGATGGGCGGCATGTATACGCGTTTAAGTGGTGCTACCTGAGCCGTCGGTTTGATCGGAAGCGGGTTTCCTTTGAACCGAAGACCCGATCCGAGTTGAGGGTCAAGGCGATGCCCGAGACACTCAACCGGCTATCTAAGTGGTTCCGATTCAAGAATGCGAGGCCGAGTTCGGTTTATTCTACGCTCCGGTTCCTGGGCCAACTTCTGGATTGGGCCGATCAGCCTGAACATGACGGGCGGTTCGAAGCTATTCTCAATGACCCAGACGTGGCTCTTGAGGCGCTCAAGGGATACCACAGCTTCGTTCGCAGCCAGCTACAGGGTCATCAACTCGCTTCGGAGACTGCGGGCCTGAAAGACCAATACGCCATCGCATGCATGTCCGAAATTCATGGTCGAGTCTACAAGGACTACATTGAGCCGCTAGAAGCCCGAAAGGGCTTCGGAACCGCAGCCCCGGAGTCTGCCGCCGTAGCGGGCTTTGGCTCAACGCTACAGGCCATTTTCGACTCTGCAGCGGAAATGGTCTTGCGTGGCGATCCCGCTTCCCCCTCGCGGTCATTACGCGTGTCTGCTTCAGACGACACCCAAACAGTGTCGTTGCGAAGGCTTTACGGCCCACTGCGGCTAATGGAGCTTGCCTGTGTGGTTTACACGGGCCTGGTGTTCATGGACTCGGGAGCGAATCAGTCCGTCTTGACGCAGTACGAAGAGCCCGACGATCTGAATGAGCAGTTGGCAGACCCCGATCGCATCAACCTCACACAAAGGGTCATCAAGTTCCGAGCAGGCGGCAAGGAGGTAGAGGTCTTCATGTCAGCCACCACTGTGACTCGCCTGAAGACGTATCTCCGAATCCGACAGAAATTAGTCGCCGCCTTGGGCTGCGCAGACATTGCCCCACTGTTCATCCAGTGCTCATACAAAGGCACAAAGGCCGAGCCCATCGCGATCCGCTCACTAGACCGGGTATTTCTCTCCTTCCTCAAGAAGAAGGTCGCTGCAGTTGGTGCCACATTGCCCGACGTGACACTCAGGCAACTGCGGGTCTACGCCCAGCAGAAGTTTGTCAGAACTGCACCATTAGCAGTGGCAGCCAAACGGATGGGCCACACAGTTGAAACCGCCGTCAGGGCATATTGCAAAGGTCAGGAGTCCACTCAAAGGGGCGAGATGGCGGAGTTCCTGGGTTCGTTGCAAAAGACAGTCGTAGAGGCTTCTGAGATCTCTTCCGGGAGTTCTGGCCAACAAGCCATGCAAGCAATTCCAGTAGGCTCCTGCTTGGACCACGGAAACCCCGCTCCCGCCGACTCCGCCGATGCTGTCGCGCCGGATTGCAGTAGGGCTGAGGGCTGCTTCTTCTGCGACAAGTACCGGCTTCATGCAGATGAACAGGACATACGCAAGCTAATGTCGTGTCGCCGTGTTCTCACAGCGATTGCGCCCCTCAGTGGGGACTCGATTCGGGGAGAGCGGATCTACACCGCAGTGACGGACCGCATTGCTGCACTGCTGGCTGAACTCAAGCGCAGGCAGCCAATTGTGTACGAAGCGGTGCAGACGGAAGTGGAGAAGCGGGGGCAACTCACCCGCTACTGGGCGGGCAAGCTACAGCAACTGCACCTTTTAGGCATGCTGGATTCGAACACGGGGGGCCCGCCGTTATCCACAAACCAATAGTTGCCAAGGGCCGCAGTACCGGCGCCGACACTCATGTCTGATCCTACCCTTATCCCCTCCCTCGCCGAGATGCCCGCCACCTCTTCTGCGGTGGTCGAGTCCCGATCGTTATTCTCGGCGCAGATGCCAGTGAGCTATGACGCCGCCGGCCAAGTGGTCTCCAGGTTTGGTGACCTCAGCTGGGACCTGCGCAGCATGAGCACCGATGGCAACACCCCCATTACGCTTCATTTCTTTTGTCCTGATCTCACGGATGCCTCATCGTTGGATTTGCTCATCCGGGAGCAGCACCAAGCCCTCATGTGGCTGCACATGGACGCTGGGAGGACAAGGGCTGGTGGCACGCTGTTGCGCACCAACCTAGCATTGTCCGCCTGGTGCGAAAACGCCTCAAAACGCGGTGTGGACTTGTATACCCTGCTTTCTGATCCCGATTGGGTTGCAGCAGGGTCACGGAACTTGAACCGTCTGTACGTGCACCTGACGGCTTCAGCTCTCAAGACCCTCGGGCGCCACCGAAGGGAGTTGCGCGCGCCAACGGGCCTGAATGTTCAGGCAGTTTGTGATGTGCTCAATCGGGAAGCTCGCCGTCGCCCCGAGACACAGCAAACTCCACTTATCCCGTCGCGTGTTTACTGTGCCATTTTGGGGGCGCTTGGCGATCGCATGTCCCTGATTGAGCATGAGTTAGACATCCTGCTCGACGCCTATGAACGAGACCGCACGGCATTACGCAACGCTCCTAAAGCTCTGACTAAGGAACAGCGGAAGACCTACCGTGCCAGAGTCTTGGCTGATGTAATCGTGCGCATGAAAGTGCTCGGCTACGCCCCTGAGACGGGAGAACAGCTGGAAAAATTTATCGCCGGCCGTATAGGCGAGCACCAAGTAGCGTTGATGCTGGTGGTTGCGGCGTACACCGGGATGCGCGTAGGCGAGGTTTCGAACCTGCCGCTCGACGGGGTATTGGGGGAATTCAAGCATCTGGGTTCCATCCACTATGAACTCAGGGGTGCAACCCACAAGCTGAACAAGGGCGTCAAGCTCCAGACGGCGTGGATTACCAGCCATCAGGGTGCTCGTGCGGTTAGGGTTGCTGAGCGGATCGCGAAGTCTGTCGCGAGAGTTTATGTTCAGCCCGCGCCAAAAGGTCAGCATGCTCTGCTGTTCCCCGCCCTTACCAATCCTTACAAGGAAATAAGTAGCACCATCTTCAACAACTATTTGGTAAGGCTGCGAGACGCGCTCTGCCCCATTATCGAACAGTCGGACATCAACGAGTTGGATAAACTGGAATTGGCCCGCGGGTGGGCGCGCGACGATATAGTCGCTGGGAAACGCTGGCCCTTAGCGTTCCACCAACTGCGGCGAAGCTTGGCTGTCTACGCACACCGCTCGGGAATGGTGAGTCTGCCCGCACTAAAGGCGCAATTGCAGCACATTACCCAGGAGATGACGCTGTACTACTCAGATGGTTTCTCCCGAGCCGTCAACTTGGTCTTCGACAAGGATCATTTTTCCCACGACTGGCAGGCGGCTAGGGCCGAAAGCAGCTACTTCGCTTATGCCTTCGGCGTACTGTTCTCAGACGAAGACCTCTTCGGCAAGGGTCTGGCGCGAATGGCCAGTGCTGTGGAGAGCCGCCATCGCGAGGACACTCTGCGCCTATTCCAAGAGAATAAGCTCGCTTACCGTGAAACCCCGCTTGGCGGTTGCGTGTCCACGGACGAATGCAAGACGCATCCCCTTGAACCTATACCCTATGACTGCCTGGCTACGAATTGCGTAAACATGGTGGTTTTCGGAAAGCGCCTAGAACACGTCATCAAGTACCAGGAGGTGGCTGTCGCGGGCCTGGCCAAAGACGAGGCAGGAAGCGTGGAGCACCGCTTGGAAGCTCGTCACCTTGAAATCCTGATTCAGGCTCGAAGCCGCTTGAAAAAAGGAGCCGCGTGATGGCAGCCAAGAACCAAGTTGATAAGTACCTTGAAGCCTTAGAGCGACTTAAGGCGCGCGGAGACACCATCAACAAGGACGCGGTGGCTAAGGAAGCGGGCTCGGGCAAGGGCAGCATCAAGAAGTCGAGATCGGTGTACGCCGATCTCATTGCTGCGATAGATCAGGCAGCGCTGGAGCAAAAGCAGACCAAAGCCGCTGCCGATCCTGCACCGCAACTGAAGCAGCAGATCGCAACCTTGCAGCAACGCCTGGATAGTGCCCTGGAGCGCGAGGTATGCCTGCTCAACGAGGTGTATCACCTTCGGGAAGAGGTTCGACAACTCGCGAAGCGAAAGGGGCTGACGGTAGCGTCAGACATGACCCGCTGACCGGGCGCTTCCGGACCCAGTCATCCAGCGGCGAGGTGAGGCCTGCCTCGCAGAAACAGCTCCAAGGGGCCAGAGCGCGAGGCGGTCCCAGTGATGGACAGATAGCCACCTAGGGTGCGCTTAACTGTCCACAGCGCGCGAACGGAGATGGACAACGTCACCGGGCTAAGCCCGTGATTTGTATAGCCACCCAACTGTCCACTACAACCGAAGGGCCGGATAGGCAGCTGCGTCTGCCGATTTCGCCATCCGGGCGGCGCAGGGTTGCGCGGGGGCTGGCAGGGACTGGGTGGAGGCGCGACCGGGAGTCGAACCCGGCTAGACGGATTTGCAATCCGTTGCATAACCGCTTTGCTATCGCGCCAGGGTCTGCTGTCTTACAGCCGAGGCCTCGGCATTTTCAGCCAAAAAGAAGGGAAGCCGAAGCTTCCCTGTCTTTGAAATCTGGAGCGGGATAAGAGGCTCGAACTCTCGACCTATACCTTGGCAAGGTATCGCTCTACCAACTGAGCTAATCCCGCATGTCTTG
>JAIYDH010000042.1 GCA_027487585.1 Rubrivivax sp. | reverse complement strand
TCGACGCGGCGGCTTTCGCGCAGCACCGGCGGCGAGGCATCGGCCGGCTTGATCTGCCCCAGCGGCCGGCGCAGCCCGCGCCCGCTGACGACGATGCTGCTGCTGCGGCCGTGGTAGCCAATGGGCACCCACTGGTAGTTGGGCAGCAGCGGGTTGTCGGGGCGGAACAGGCGGCCCACGGCGGTGGCGTGGTGGATGCTGGCGTAGAAGTCGGTGTAGTCACCGATCGTGCAGGGCAACGCGTAATCGACCGAGGCCTGCGGCACGAGCGCGTTCTCGAGGAACGGGCCGTTCAGGCTGCCGTCGCTGAGCGCCTGGGACAGCGCCGCGCGCACCGCTTGCCAGGCCGCGCGGCCGGCCGCCATGAAGCCGGCCAAGTCGCCCGCGGCCAGTGGCTCGAGGAGCAACGCCACGTCGCTGGGCCAGGGGCAGATCTCGAGCGCAATCTTCAGGTCGAGCACCTGGTCGCCGATGGCCACGCCCACGCGCCAGGGCTCGGCCGTCTCACCGGCCGGCGCCTTGCGGCGCAGGCGCGCAAAGGGCAGGTTCTGGATCGGGAAATCGGTGTCGGGGCTGTTCGCCGAGGCGACCCAGCTTTGCAGAGCCGGGTCGTGCGTGGCGTCGGTGGCGTGGACGAAGGCGGGTTCGGAGCTCATGTCAGGAGTCGGCTTTGCTTGGTTCGGTGTCGCCCGAATCGGGATCGAATCGATCGGCCAGCGCGGCCCAGCAGTCGGCATACGCCGTGTCGAGCCGCCCGGGCTGCATCGCCCAGGCCGTGGGGCGCAAACGGTAGCGGCTTTCCCACATGAAGGCGAGCGTGTCGGCCAGCTTGTGCGGCTGGAGCACGGCCGCGCTCGCGCGCTCGAAGGCCTCGGCATCGGGGCCGTGCGGCACCATGGCGTTGTGCAGGCTGGCGCCACCGGGCTTGAAGCCCTCGGGCTTGGCGTCGTACTGGCCCAGCACCAGGCCCATGAACTCGCTCATCACGTTGCGGTGGTACCAGGGCGGCCGGAAGGTGTCCTCGGCCACCAGCCAGCGCGGCGGGAAGATGACGAAGTCGCAGTTGGCCACGCCAGGCGTGTCGGACGGGCTCGTCAGCACCGTGAAGATGCTGGGGTCGGGGTGGTCGAAGCTGATCGAGCCGATCGTATTGAAGTGCGCCGTGTCGTACAGCACCGGCACCAGGTTGCCATGCCAGGCCACCACGTTGAACGGCGTGCCGGGCTGCGTGCAGCGCCAGCTGTGGCCGCCGAAACGGCGCACGATCTCGTAGGGCCCGGGCTCGCTCTCGAAGGCCGCTGCGGGCGCGACGAAGTCGCGCGGGTTGGCCAGGCCGTTGCTGCCGATGGGGCCGAGCTCGGGCAGGCGAAACGGGGCGCCATGGTTCTCGCACACATAAGCGCGGCACTCGCCGTCGGGCACCGCCACCTTGAAAGCCATGCCGCGGGGCACGAGCACGATCTGCCCCGGCCGCGCCTCAAGCACGCCCAGTTCGGTGGTGACGACGAGGCGGCCCTGCTGTGGCACGAGGAGCATCTCGCCATCGGCATTGACCAACGCGCGCCGCGCCATGCTGCGGTTGGCCAGCACCATGTGGATGGCGATGCCGGCCTGCGCGTCGGGATCGCCGTTGCGGCAGACGGTGACGAGGCCGTCGATGAAGTCGCGCGTGCCGCCGTCGGCCGGCAGCGTGAACGGGTGCCAGCGCAGCGGGTCGGGCGGCACCGGCGCCTCGGCGCCGGCGCCGGTTTGCCACAGCGGCTGCTCGCAGCGCTCGTGCGCACCCGTCACCACGCTGGGCTGGCGGCGGTAGAGCCAGGTGCGGCGGTTGTCGGCCCGTGGCGCGGTGAAGGCGCTGCCCGACAACAGCTCGGCATACAGGCTCTGCGCCACGCGCTGCGGGCTGTTGCGGCCTTGCGGCAGCGTGCCGGGCACGGCCTCACTGGCGAAGTGGTTGCCGAAACCCGTGAGGGGCGCGGCAGGGGAAACCACAGCGTTCATCGTGTGTCCTCTGAGGGGAGCTCGGTGGGTTCAGCCGCCACCACGCCGGCCTGCGCGGCGTGCAGCGCCTGCGCCAACACGTCGAGATCGCCGATGTGGTTGGCCAGCAGCAGCACGAGGCGGGCGTTCAGCAGCCGGCTGGCGTCGTCGCTCAGGCCGCGGTGCGCGCCGACGAGTTGCTCGTAGAACTCGTCGCCGGGCGAATACGCGTGGCGCGGCGACTCGCCCGCGCGGTGGAAGTTCGGTTGGGTGTTCAGCGGCACACTCATGCAGACCCCTTCAGCCAGCGCGGTCTTCACGCACGCGCACAGGCCCGCGCCAGCGCGGCCTGCACGGCGGCCAGCGTGGGCACGCGCCAGCGCGCGGCCAGGTGTTGATCGGGCCGCAGCAGCACCGCGCAGCCCGGGCTCGCATCAAGCCGCTGGGCGGCGCGGTGCCGATGATCGTGCAGCAGCGTCACACCCACAGGCAGCGCTGGCGCGGGGCCCTCGCGCCGGGCCACCAGCACCGTGCGCACCGGCACGGCGCCAGCGGCGAGGGTGTCGATCAGCACAAGCTGCGCCGACCCGAGCGCATCGGGGATCGGCACGAATATCAGCAGCACGAAGCCGCCGCCCGTGTGGCGCAGCAGCCAGCTGTCGCGGCCTTCGTGCCGCACCGGCGCGTCGGCCAGCGGCGAGCCGGGCGCCTGCGCGCAGTCCCAGGCGTCGGCATCGGGTGTGCTCAGTGGCGAGTCCACCAGATGCGTGGGCACCGAGAGCCGGCCGCTGTTGACCAGCGCGCGCGCGAAGCCGTGCTCGCGCGCCAGCGTCAGCACGGCATTGCGCAAGTCGCGGCTGGCGGTGCTCTTGGGCGTGATGAAGTCGGTGGAGCGGGTGCTGTTGAGCAGGTTCTCGTCGGCCGCGGCCACGCGCTCGGTGCTGTAGCTGTCGAGCAGGCTTTCGGGCGCCGTGCCGTCGAGCACCAGCTTCAACTTCCACACCAGGTTGTCGGCATCCTGGATGCCGCTGTTGGCGCCGCGCGCGCCAAAGGGGCTGACCTGGTGCGCCGCATCGCCGGCAAACAGCACCCGGCCGTGGCGCAAGCGCGCCATGCGGCGGCACTGGAAGGTGTAGACGCTGGCCCACTCCAGCTCGAAGGCCGGCGCGGGCTCGCCACGGCTCAGTCCGAGACCGTGCGCGAGCAGCGCCCGCACCCGCGGCAGCACCCGCTCGGGCTGCTTCTCGACCTCGGGGTCGGCGTCCCAGCCGAGCTGGAAGTCGATGCGCCAGACGTCGTCGGCCTCCTTGTGCAGCAGCACGCTCTGGCCGGGGTGGAACGGCGGATCGAACCAGAACCAGCGCTCGGCCTGCCCGGGCGGGAAGAGGTCGGTCTTCATCACCACGTCGGCGATCAGGAAGCGGTCGCGGAAGACCTGTCCTTCCATGTCCAGGCCGAGCTGCCGGCGGATCGGGCTGCGCGCGCCGTCGGCCACCACCAGCCAGTCGGCGTGCAGCGTGAAGCTGCCGTCGGGTGTGGCCACCTGCAGCACCACGCCCGCCGCCTGCGGCTCGACCTGTGTGACCTGGTGCTTGAAGCGCAAGTGCAGATTCGGCAGCTGAAGCGCACGCTCCACCAGGTACTGCTCAAGCCAGTACTGCTGCAGGTTCACCATGCCCGGGCGCTCGTGGTCGGCCTCGGGCAGCAGGTTGAAGTTGAAGACCTCGGTGTCGCCGTGGAAGGTGCGGCCCACGTTCCACGTCACGCCCTTGGCCACGACGGCGTCGCCGACGCCGAGCCGGTCAAGCACTTCGAGCGTTCGCTTGGCGTAGCACAGGCCGCGCGAGCCGATGCTGACGGTGTCGTCTTCGTCGAGCAGCGTCACGGCCACGCCCTGCTGCGCCAGATCAATGGCCGCGGCCAGGCCCACTGGGCCCGCGCCCACCACCACCACGCGGGCGTGGTGGCGGCTGGCAGACGCGTTCAGCTCGTGCGGCCGCTGGTAGGCGTAGCGGGGATAGGTGTAGGTGCTCAACATGGGCCTGCGCTCCGGAGACGGGGCTTCGACAGGCTCAGCCCGAACGGGGAGTCACCACCTTCGATGCGGCCGTGCCGACGATGCGGATGCGGCGGATTCGACCGGCTAAGCCCGAGCGGGGAGTTACCACCTTCGATGCAGCCGTGCCGACGATACAGATGCGGCGGCTTCGACCGGCTCAGCCCGAACGGGGGGCCAGCACCGTTCGCACTGAGCCTGTCGAAGTGCGTGGGAACCACCGCCAGCCCCTTCAGCCTTCGAGCGTCTTCCACATCTCGATGTCGCGCTCGGCCGTCCAGATGCGCGGGTCGCGGTGGCCGGTCATCTCGTCGTAGCAGCGCGTCACGTCGAAAGGCATGCAGTGCTGGAAGATGACCCAGTGGCCGTAGGTCGGCGCCAGCTTCGCCATCGTCTGCTTGTAGACGGCGTTGAGATCGAGCCCCGCCTTCACGCCGGCCTCGACGCTGGCGCGCACATCGCTGATGAAGTCGCGCGTGCCCTGCAGCCCGGCCGCCACCTGCTCGGGCGTGACGAGCGCCGCGCCGCGGCCGGGCACCAGCTTTTCGGGCTTGAGGGCCGCCACCGCGTCCAGCGTGGCGGGCCAGTCGCTGAAGTAGGCGTCGCCCGCGTAGGGCGTGGCGTCGAACTCCACCAGGTCGCCACTGAACAGGATCTTCTGCTGCGGCAGCCAGGCCACCGTGTCGCCCTTGGTGTGGCCGCGGCCCAACTGCAGCAGCTGCACCTCAAGCTGACCCAGCCACAGCGTCATCTTGCCGGTGAAGGTGATGGTGGGCCAGGTCAGCCCCGGCGGCACGCTCTCGACGTTGCGGAACAGGCGCGGGAAGCGGCCGATCTCGCTGGCCTTGTCCTGCTCGCCCCGTTCGACGATGAGGTCGTAGGTGTCCTGGCTGGCGATGATCTGCTGCGGCTGGTAGGCGCTGGCGCCGAGCACGCGCACCGCGTGGTAATGCGTGAGCAGCACGTACTGGATGGGCTTGTCGGTGACCTCGCGGATGCGGCGGATGACGTCCTGCGCCATCACCGGCGTGGCCTGCGTGTCCAGCACCAGCACGGCGTCGTCGCCGACGATGACGCCGGTGTTGGGGTCGCCCTCGGCGGTGTAGGCGTAGGCGTTGTCGGAGAGCTTGGTGAAGCTGACCTTCTTCTCGTCGAGGTCGGCTTGCGAAGCAAAGGCTTTCTGCGGCTGATTCATGCGCTTGTCTCCGTGCTTGTCTGCGGACTGCTTGTTTGCTATTGTCGAATGAGTTTGCTTTAGTGTAAATCCCGTTCATGAGCCCACAGCGCGGCATCCAGAGCATCGAGGTCGGCGGCCGCCTCTTGCAGGCGCTGGCCCGACAGGGCCGGCCGATGGCGCTGAAGGACCTGGCCGCCGCCGCCGACATGGCGCCCGCCAAGGCGCATCCCTACCTCGTGAGCTTCGGCAAACTCGGGCTGATCGCGCAGGACGAGGCCAGCGGGCGCTACGGCCTGGGGCCGCTGGCCTTGCAGATCGGCCTCATCAGCCTGCAGCAGGTGGACCCGCTGCGCCTGGCCACCGAGCAGCTGGCGCCCTTGGCACGCGAGATCGGCCAGACGGTGGGCATCACGGTGTGGGGCGAACACGGCGCCACCGTCGTGCGCACCGAAGAAGCCCCGAGCCCCGTGCACGTGACCATGCGCCACGGCGCGGTGATGAGCCTCACCGGCACCGCCAGCGGCCGCCTGTTCGCCGCCCACCTGCCGCGCGATGTCGTTCGCGCCGCGCTGCGCACCGAAGCCGGCCGCGGCAGCGTCACCAAGGCCTTCGAGGCCGAGCTGGCGGCCATCCGCGCGGCCGGCATCAGCCATGTGGTGGACCGCGCCGTGCCGGGTGTCAGCGGCCTGGCGGCGCCGGTGTTCGACGCCACCGGGCAGCTGGTGCTTGCCCTGACAGCGATCGGCGCGACGGCGACCTTCGACACGCGGCCCGACGGGCCTGCGGCACGTGCGCTGCGAGCTACCACGGGCGGCTTGAGCGCGCTGCTCGGCCGCCGCTAGGAGCGCGGGGAGGCGGTGCCAAGGGCTACTTCGCGGCCCGGGCGGCCTCGATTCGTTCGGGCGTGGGCGGGTGGGTCGAGAGCCAGCCCCCGGACTCGGGCGCGGAGCCGTGCGCGCGCTGCAGCGCTTGCATGGCCCGGGCAAAGTCCTCCGGCGTGCCTCCGGTGCGCCGCAGAAGGTCGAACGCATAGGCATCCGACTCGCGCTCGTCGTCGCGGGAGTGGATGGCCTGGACAACCAGGGGCGGCGCGCGCGACGCGATGGAGCTCACGATCGAGTGGTCGTTGAGGACGGCTGCAACCAGCATCGCGTAGGCCGACTCGCCGACGATCCGCCCCAGGATGTGGCGGTGGTGCAGGTGGCCAAGCTCGTGAGCGATCACCGCGTCGATCATGGCGTCGTCGGCGAGCAGGCGCACCAACTCGTCGGTGACGACCACGATCCGCCCGGGCAGCGCTAACGCGTTGGCGCCCAGGGCGCCGCCGCCGCGGAACTCCAGGCGGGCGCCCCGCAGGCCGGCGACCGTCGCCGTCGCATCGAAGCGCCTGGCGATCGGGCGGCGGACGTTCTCGGCGAGTTCGGTCTGTCGCAGCGTCGACCGGTCGAGGGCGCGCAGCACCTCCAGGCCAAGCTGTGCCTCCACCCGCCACGGCAGGTGCTGCTTCGCCAGCGACTCGAAGGCGGGAACCAGCCAGATGGCGGCGGCGACGATCATCGCGACGAGGCCTGCCAGGCAGCCGGTGGCCGCGACCCGGGAGCGGCCGGCGCGCTCGACGATGCTGGCTGGGACGGCCGCGATCCCGAGGGCCGCAGCGTCACCCGTGCCGGCGAGCACCAGCTGGCCGCCGTCCGGCAGCGCGAGCACCGGCCGCGGTGCTCCAGTCGGCGTGGCCCAGGCGAGAGCGGCCGCGGGGTAGCGCGCGACCTCGCCCTCGGCACCCTGGAGCACGAGGTCAGGCCCCTCGAGGATGAGCCACACCTTTTGGGCCTCAGCGGACAGGCCGTCGAACCAGGTGGCAGGGGTCGGGGCGGTTTTCACAGCGAGAGGTCGAAATCGATGCCCTCGGCGAGGGCGCTGCCCGTGGTGCCGGCGCTCGCCGGTGCGGCGCGCCTGACCCAGCCCAAAGGGCTGTCCACGAAGGCAGTGACGTTGCGCACCCGCTCACGGAGGGTGACGATGCGCCGCCAGGGCGAGGCGAGGCCGGCGGTGCCCACGACCCAGAGCGCGTTCAGCGCGAACAGCTTCGCGAGCTGCTGCGGCTCGAGCGTGCTGCGGAAGAGGATGCGCCCGCCGCCCGTGAGGCGGTGCAGTCCGAGGTTGAAGCGCCGGCCACGGGCCATGCCGACCGCGAACGCGGAGATGGCCAAGAAGGCGACCGACTTCAGCACTGCTGCCGTGTTCGGCTCGCCGAGCTCGCCGAGCACAGTCACAACGGTGATGGCGACGGCTCCCAGCACCAGGAACGCTGTGCCCATGCCCCGGAAGTACACCCTGTAGAAGTCTGCACCAGTGGCCGCGACCGCGAACTCCGCAGTGCCGTAATGCAGGCCGCCGAAGCGAATCCTGGTGATCGAGGCCACCATCCACGGCCAGGTCAACGCCAAGACGAGGTAGGGGAAGGCCAGGAGCAGCGGGTTCGAAGGGTTGTCGGCGAACTGCGCCGCGATGTCCGCAGCCGGCCACACCAGCAGCGGCAGCACCGCCACGGCTGCCTCACGGTAGGGCGCCCGGAAGCGGAAACGCAGCCCCCGCCAGCTGTAGCTGGCGGCGTCGAAGGCGAGCGTCTGCAGCAGGAACCACGGCGCAACGAGGATCGCGAACGCAAGGAGCCACGGGGCGAGCGAAGGCGAATAGGTGGCGATGCCCCAGCCAGCGCCGAGGATGGCGGCTGCCGCGAGGCGGCCCTTGAGGATCGGCAGCGGGCGGCCGTGATAGACAAAGGGCATGCCGCCCAGCAGCGTGTGCGAGGCGAGATAGCGCTCACGCGCCACCTTGCCCCAGGGCGAGTACAGGCCGAGGCTCACCAAGCTGAGGAAGAGCCCCACGAACCAGAGCCGCGCGTACTCCTCAGCGGTACCGATGAACTCCGCCCGGAGACGCTCGCCCGGCGGCGGGGGCGGGGCCTTCTCGGAGTCGGCGAGCGCGTCGGGAGCGTTCTCGCCCAGTTCCCCGGTGGCGTCCTTCTGGCCCGGCAGCTCCGCGGCGCGCTTCGGGGCAACGTCGAAGGGGTTCCTGAAGGACATGGCGGGATGAGAATACTCAGGCAGATCCCGTGACGCTCTGCAGGATGCCACGCCGGGCTTGTGGATTGCTCGCTAGGACCCGCCCGCGTCCCGGGCACGACATGCCGCCGAAGCGGCTTTCGCACGCGGCCCACACCGCCGCCCCGCCCTCACCCACGCCAGGCCTCGCGCAGCTCGCGCTTGAGCACCTTGCCGATGGCGCTGCGTGGCAGCTCGGTCAGCAGCTGCAGCGCGCTCAGCCGCTGCGTCTTGCCGACCTGCGCGTTCAGCCACTGCCGCAGCGCCTCGGCCTCGAGCGTGCTTCCCTCGCGCCGCACACAAAAGGCCACCGGCGTTTCGCCCCACTCGCGGCTGGCCACGCCCACCACGGCGGCGTCGGCCACGTCCGGGTGCTGGCGCAGCACGGCCTCGAGGTCGCTGGGGTAGATGTTGAAGCCGCCGCTGATGACCATGTCCTTGCGGCGGTCCATCAGCACGAGAAAGCCGTCGCCGTCGAAGCGGCCGATGTCGCCGGTGCGCAGGAAGCGCTGGCCGTCGGCGCTGAACCACTCGGCGTCGCGCGTCAGGTCGGGCCGGCCGTGGTAGCCGGTCATCATGCCGGGGCTGCGGCCGACGATCTCGCCCGTCGATCCGGGCGGCAGCTCGCGGGCGTCTTCGTCGATGAGGCGGATGTCGTGGCCCTCGGCCGGCGGGCCCACGGTGTGCAGCTTCGTCGGGTGCAGGTGGGCCTGCAGGATGCAGGTGCCGCCGCCTTCGGTGAGGCCGTAGTACTCGGTCAGGCCGCCGGGCCAGCGCGCCAGCACCGCCGCCTTGAGCTCGGCGTGGAAGGGCGCGCTGGTGCAGAACTTCTGCTCGAAGCTGCTCAAGTCGAAGCCGTCGAAGTCCGGCAAGTCCATCAGCCGCCGGTACTGCACCGGCACCAGCATCGTGTGCGTGGCGCGGTGGGCCTGCGCGAGCTCGAGGTAGCCGCGGGCATCGAACTTGGGGCACAGCACGGCACAGCCGCCGTAGGCCAGCGTCGGGATCAGACACACCAGCGTGGTGTTGCTGTACAGCGGCGTGGCGATCATCGTCACCGTGCCGCTGCCGTAGCCCGATGCCGCAGCGCGCCGGATGTGCGCCCAGCGCATGGCATGCGGCTGCACGATGCCCTTGGGCACGCCCGTGGTGCCAGAGCTGTAGATGATGTTGAAGGGCGAGGCCGGGTCGATGGCCACCGGGCGCGGGCGCGTGCCGGCGGGCGGCAGGGCCGCATCGAGCACCGACGGGTCGTCGCCGAGGGCAATGCGCTGCACGGCCTCGGGCCAGGGCACGGCGTCGGCGAGCGCATCACCGAACAGCACGCGCACACGGGCGTCGGCCGCCATCGCCGCCAGCTGCGTCGGCGTGGAGCCCGGCGCCAGCGGCACCGCGGCGGCGCCGGCGCGCAGGATGCCGATGAACACCGCCACGGCATCGAGCGAGGTGGCGCCGCACAGCGCCGCGGTGTCGCCAGAGCCCAGGCCGCGTGCCTGCAGCAGCGCCGCGATGCGGTCGGCGCGTTCGTCGAGCTCGCGCCAGCACCAGCGCCGTTCGCCGCACACCAGCACCGCCGCTTCGGGGCGCTGGCGGGCGTGCAGCGCCACCAGGGCGGGCAGGCTTTCAAAGTCCGTTTCGGGCAGGGTCATCGTGCGATGGTGCCGCAAGGCCGGGCCGCCGCTGGCTAGAGTGAACACCATGCCGCGACTTCATCAAACCCTGCCTGCGCTGCTGCCTGCGCTGCTTTTCACCCTGGCCACGGCCGCCCCCGCTGCGCCCATCGACTGGCAGCCGGTGGGCCGCTTCGACATCGCCCGCACCGAAACCACGATCGCGCAGTTCCGCGCCTTCGTGGCCGCCACCGGCACCGTGACCACGGCCGAGAAGCGCGGCGGCGGCGAGGTCTACGAAGCCGGCTGGGTGCAGAAGCCCGGCTGGACCTGGCGCGCGCCCTTCGGCGCCAGCCATGCGCCGGCCGACGACGAGCCCGCGGTGCACGTCACCTGGCCCGAGGCCGCCGCCTTCTGCCGCTGGGCCGGTGGCCGCCTGCCCTCCGACGCCGAATGGGCCAGCGCCGCCTACACCGAGCAGCGCGAGAAGCCGCCCGCCCCGTTCGAGCGCGGCCGCCGCTACGGCCTGCCCACCGGCGACACGGCCCGCGGCGCGCAGTGCCTCGGCGACTGCGGCCCCGAAGCCGCCACACGCGCCGTGCGCCATGGCGCAGCGCTGTCGCGCGGTGCCGGCCACGCGCGCACCGGCCGCACGCCAGCGGGTGTGAACGGCCTCTTCGACATGGGCGGCAACGCCTGGGAGTGGGTGGACGACCCGCCCGCGGCCAGCGCCAACACCGAGCGCCGCACCCGCGGCGGCTCGTGGTGGTACGGCACGGCGCAGATGCAGGCCGAGCATCTCCAGGCCAAGCCGGCCGACACGGCGGTGGTCTACATCGGCTTTCGCTGTGCGCGTTCACGTTGAAAGCGCCCGATTCGGGGCTCACTTCGAGACCGGCCATCCAGCCCACGCGCTACGATCGTTAGCATTCGGCCGAGGTCTGGGAGGACCACGAGGTGCTGTTGCGAATGCTGGCCGCGCTCGGCCTGCTGACCCTGGTGGCCAGCATGATCTTCAGCGTGCACCGCGCGGGGCACTTCCGCGCCTGGCTGGGCGGCACGGGCGACCCGAAGCCCCGCGAGATCGTGTTCGACAACGGCTCGGTGCGCGACCTGACCGCGCCAGCCGCATCGGCACCGGCGGCGAAGGTAAACGAGCTGTCGCCCCCCGGCGCGATGCGCAAGTGCGTGCGTGGCGACCAGGTCTCCTACAGCAACCTCACCTGCCCGGCCGGCTTTCGCGAGCGGCCCATCAAGGCCGAGCCGGTGACGGTGGTGCCGGCCGTGCGCCTGCCCGCCACCCCTCCGGCGGCCGCCCCGCCTGGGCAGGCGCC
Source organism: Rubrivivax sp. (assembly GCA_027487585.1). Lineage (GTDB taxonomy): Bacteria > Pseudomonadota > Gammaproteobacteria > Burkholderiales > Burkholderiaceae_C > Rubrivivax. Next base: position 1,842 of record JAIYDH010000042.1, on the reverse strand, counting down.
GGGCCCGAGCAACCCGCGCTCGCTGCGCGATGCGCTCGACCTGAAGCCCGACGAGCAACTGCGCCAGCGCATGATCGACCGCGCGGTGGAGGCCGAAGCCAAGCGCTGAGCGCAGCAGGCGGGCTTCCGGACTCGGGTGCCGGTGCCGATGGACAGCGCGGCGCCCTGAGGCCAACATCGCCGCGCCGCGGCCCCCTTTGGCGCGCCGCGCCGAGAGCCCGCCGCTGAACCCCACCGCCCCCCAACACGCCGCCGACTCGCGCTACGCCTGGACGCGCCTGGCCGCCGTGCTGGCGCTGATGACCATCGGCTCCAGCGGCATGTACGTCATCGCCGTGGTGCTGCCAGCCGTGCAGGCCGAGTTCGGCGTGGCGCGCTCCGAGGCCTCGCTGCTCTACACGCTGCTGATGGTGGGCTTCGGCCTCGGCGGCATCCTGATGGGCCGGCTGGCCGATCGCTTCGGCGTGATGGTGCCGGTGCTCATTGGCGCCGCGGGGCTGGGCAGTGGCTACGCGCTGGCGGCGTCGGCCGGCGGCATCGGCAGCTTCTCGGTGTGGCACGGCCTGCTCATCGGGCTGCTGGGCAGCTCGGCCACCTTCGCGCCGCTGGTGGCCGACACCTCGCTGTGGTTCGTGCGCCGGCGCGGCATTGCGGTGGCCATCTGCGCCAGCGGCAACTACCTGGCCGGCGCGCTGTGGCCGCCGCTGGTGCAGTGGATGGTCGAGCACCACGGCTGGCGCAGCGCCTACTTCGCACTGGCCGGCGTGTGCGTGCTGGCGATGCCGCTGCTGGCGCTGCTGCTGCGGCCGCGGCCACCGGCGGCGGTGGCCGCTCCCGCGCGGCGGGCCGGTGCCGCGCAGCCGTCGGAGCGGCCCTTCGGCCTGCCGATGGGCGGCGCGCAGGCGCTGCTGTGCCTGGCGGGCGTGGCCTGCTGCGTGGCCATGGCCATGCCGCAGGTGCACATCGTGGCCTACTGCACCGACCTCGGTTTCGGCGCCGCGCAAGGCGCGCAGATGCTGTCGCTGATGCTGGCCTGCGGCATTGCGAGCCGCTTGATCAGCGGCGCCATCTGCGACCGCATCGGCGGCCTGCGCACGCTGCTGCTGGGCTCGGTGCTGCAGGGGCTGGCACTGCTGCTGTTCATTCCGTTCGACGGGCTCGTGTCGCTGTACGTGATCTCGTCGCTGTTCGGCCTGTTCCAGGGCGGCATCGTGCCGAGCTACGCCATCATCGTGCGCGAGCACTTTCCGCCCGCCGAAGCCGGCGAGCGCGTGGGCTGGGTGCTGATGAGCACGCTCTTCGGCATGGCACTGGGCGGCTGGCTATCGGGCAAGGTGTTCGACCTCACCGGCTCGTACGAGGCCGCCTTCATCAACGGCGTGGGCTGGAACCTGGTGAACCTGGCGGTGGTGTGCTGGCTGCTTTGGCGTGTGACGCGGCCGGGGGCGTCCCAAGGCCTGGTGACGCAGGCCCAGGATTAGGGCGGTGGCTCAGAGCTTGTGAAGTACTCCGGCGCGTCCGAGCGGGCGTCCGAAACGGTGTCGATCTAGGCGCAAGGCGCAGCCGTAGCCCGGGCTACGGCGAGCGTTTGCTTTCGACGAGCGACGCCGTTTCGGGCGCACGAGCGGGCGTGGCGGAGTGCTTCACAAGCTCTCAGGGCTAGCTCCCAGGGTGTGCGGGTCCGGGATGCGGCAAGATCGCCGCTCCTTCGACCACCCGCCATCGCCGTGTTCCGCCAACAGTACATCGACAACGAGCAGCTCGCCGCGCAACTGCAAGCCTGGGCCGCCCAGCACCCGGGCCTCGTGCACCTGGGCTCGCTCGGCCGCAGCGCGGCCGGCC
>JAIYDH010000216.1 GCA_027487585.1 Rubrivivax sp. | reverse complement strand
GGCCTGGCCGAAGGCGGCCTGCTGATGCACCTGGGCATGTCGGGCTCGCTGGCGCTGCAGGCCGACGCGCCCGAGCCCGGCCCGCACGACCACTTCGACCTCGTCACCGACCGCGGCACGCTGCGCCTGAACGACCCGCGTCGCTTTGGCGCCGTGGTCTGGTCGGCCTCCCTGCACGAGGCACCCGCGGCGCCCTTGCTGGCCCGCCTGGGGCCGGAGCCCTTCGACCCCGAGCTCACGGCGGCGCGCTTTCATGCTGCGCTGCGGCAGCGGCGCGCGCCGATCAAGGCCGTGCTGCTGGCCGGCGATGCGGTGGTCGGCGCCGGCAACATCTACGCCTGCGAGGCCTTGTTCCAGGCCGCCATCCACCCGGCGCTGCGCGCCGACCGCGTCAGCCTGCCGCGTGCCGACCGCCTGCTGGCCGCCGTGCGCGGCACGCTGGGCCGCGCACTCGATCTCGGCGGCTCGACGCTCCGCGACTTCACCGACGTGCACGGCGCCAGTGGCGCCTACCAGGCCGAAGCCGCCGTGTACGGCCGCGAGGGCCAGCCCTGCCCGCGCTGTGGTGCGGCGGTGAAGCGGCGTGTGATGTCGCAGCGCTCGACCTACTTCTGCGCAGCCTGCCAGAAGCGCTGAGCGCGCCTGAGCGGCTTCCTTCGGCGAGGCCCAGCTATCTTGTCAGTATCCGTAACCGCCCGTTCCACCGTGATTTCCGTGGCAAGCGCTTGACGGCGCTGCGCTAGGATGCCCGTTGCCGTGTCCGGCGGCGTCTTTCCAGCGATTTCTCACGATGCACAGCCGCATTGCCGACAGCCTCGATGCCCTCGCGACCTGGCGCGCCGAGCTCGACCGTGCAGTGGTCAACCTCGGCCGCTCGCTGGGCGAGCAGGACTTGCTCGATGACACCGACACCACCCTGTTGTCGGCGCTTCGCGAGCGGCTGGGTTCCGAGACGCTGGTGCTGGCCTTCGTGGCCGAGTTCTCGCGCGGGAAGAGCGAGCTGATCAACGCCATCTTCTTTGCCGATGCCGGCCAGCGCGTGCTGCCGGCCACACCGGGCCGCACCACGATGTGCCCGGTGGAGCTGCGCTACGAGGCCGACGCGTCGCCGAGGCTGTCGCTGCTGCCCGTGGAGACCCGGCTGCGCGGCCTGAGCCTGACCGAGCTGCGCGGCCGCGACGAGCACTGGCACCACGTGCCGCTCGATGCGCGCGACCCCAAGACGCTGGTGCAGGCGCTCGCTGCCGTGACGCGCACGCAGCGTGTCGACAAGGAACGCGCCATCGCCCTGGGCTTCTGGAACGACGAACGCCCCGAAGACAACCCGCCGATCAACGAGCGCGGCTTCGTCGAGGTGCCGACCTGGCGCCACGCCGTCATCAACTACCCGCACCCGCTGCTCAAGCGCGGGCTGGTGGTCATCGACACCCCGGGCCTCAACGCCATCGGCGCCGAGCCCGAGCTCACATTGGGGCTGCTGCCTTCAGCGCACGCGGTGGTGTTCGTGCTCGGGGCCGATACCGGTGTCACCAAGTCCGACCTGTCGATCTGGCGCGACCACCTCGGCCAGGCCAGCCTCGAGCGCTTCGTGGTGCTGAACAAGATCGACACGCTGGCCGACCCGATGGTGGGCGCGGCTGTGGTGCAGGCGCAGATCGAGCAGCAGCGCCAGGACACGGCGCAGACGCTGGGCATGCCGCTGGAGCGGGTGTTCCCCTTGTCGGCGCGCGATGCGCTGGCCGCGCGCGTGGACCTGGACGACAAGCGCCTCGCGGCCAGCCGGCTGCCGCCGCTGGAGGCCGCGCTGGTGTCGCAACTGTTGCCGCGGCGGCAGGAGCTGCTGGTGCAGTCGGCCGTGAGCGTGGTGGAGCAGCTGCGTCTGCAAGCCGGGCGGCGCCTGGGCGACCGCCGCCGCACGCTGGCCGAGCAGTTGATGGAGCTGCGCGGGCTGCGCGGCAAGAGCGGCGCCAAGACGCGGCTGATGCTCGAGCGCGTGGACGCCGAGATCGCCGAGTTCGAGCGCTGCACGGCCAAGCTGTCGGCGCTGCGGGCGGTGCAGGCGCGCATCCTCAAGTCGGTGCTGGCCCTGTTGTCGGCCGAGGCGCTGCGCCGCGAGGTCGGCGCCATGCACGCGGCCATGACGGCCTCGTTGTTCAACCTCGGCGGCAAGGCCGCCTTCGACACGCTGATGGGCCGGGTGCGCGACCACCTCCAGAAAGCGGGCACGCAGGCCGAGGAGATGCGCGAGATGCTCGACGCCAGCTTCCGCCGGCTCAACACCGAGTACGGGTTCGCCTTCTCCGTGGCGCCGATGCCGTCCTTGGCGGCCTTTGCCGACGACCTCAACCGCATCGACCACAACTATGGCCGTTACCTCGGCCTCGGCCAGGCCTTCCGCATGGCCACGCCGGGTTTTGCCGAGCAGTTCCGGCGCTTGCTGCTGTCGAAGCTGCGCGTGGTGTTCGAAAACGCCGCCGGCGAACTGGAGATCTGGAGCAAGAGCGCGCAAGGCCAGGTCGAGATGCAGCTGCGTGAGCGGCGGCGCGGCTTCACGCGGCGCAAGGAGTCGCTGCAGCGCGTGCAGGTGGCCTCGGGCGAGCTCGAGCAACGCATCGCCGAGGTGCAGGCGCAGGACGACCACCTCGGCGCCATGCTCGCCCGCCTCACGGCAGTGGCCGACCAGGCCGTGGCCAGCGCCCGCAGGCTGGCGCTCGAACCGACGGTGCCGAGGGTGTCGCTCGACGCCGAGACGCAGCAAGATGCGGCGTGAGCCGCGCTGCTGCACCACCGCCGGCTGCCGGGCGCGCCGACGGCTTCGCTGAAGACGTCATCGCCTGGCAGCAGCGCGAAGGCCGCCATGGCCTGCCCTGGCAAGGCACGCGCGACGCCTACCGCGTGTGGCTGTCCGAGGTGATGCTGCAGCAGACGCAGGTGGCCACGGTCTTGGCCTACTACGGGCGCTTCCTGCAGCGATTCCCTGACGTGCAGACCCTGGCCGCGGCGCCGCTCGACGACGTGCTGGCGCTGTGGAGCGGCCTGGGCTACTACAGCCGCGCACGCAACCTGCACCGCTGCGCGCAGGCCGTGGTGGCCGAGCACGGCGGCCGGTTTCCGGGCCAGGCCGCGGCACTGGCGCAGCTGCCGGGCATCGGCCGCAGCACGGCGGCGGCCATCGCGGCCTTCTGCTTTGGCGAGCGCGTAGCCATTCTCGATGGCAACGTCAAGCGGGTGCTGTCGCGGGTGCTCGGCTTCGAGGACGACCTGGCGCGCGCCAGCGCCGTCGAGGCCCTGTGGGCCGAGGCCACGGCGCTGTTGCCGAAGCGCGAGGTGGGCGTCTACACCCAGGGCCTGATGGACCTGGGGGCGACGCTGTGCACGCAGCGCGCGCCGGCCTGCCTGCACTGCCCGGTGGCCCCGCGCTGCGTGGCGCGGCGCGAGGGCAGGCCCGAGCGCTACCCAGTCAAAAGCCGGCGCTTGACGCGCGGCCGGCGCACGCACGCGCTGCTGTGGCTGCGCCAGGGCTCGCGCTGGTGGCTGGTGCAGCGCCCGGCCACCGGTGTGTGGGCGGGCCTGTGGAGCCTGCCGGAGTTCGACAGCGCCGACACGCTGCAGCGGCTGGCCGACGGCTGGCGCGGCGACGGTGAGTGGCTCGCGCCGGTGCAGCATGCGCTGACGCACTTCGACTGGACGTTGCAGCCGCTGGCCTGGACACTGCCCGCGCGCGCCGCACTGCCTGCCGGTGTGCCCGAGGGCCGCTGGTGCGAGCCAGCGGAGGCGCTGGCGCTGGGCTTGCCGGCGCCGGTTCGCAAGCTGTTTGCGGGTGCCGATCGACAGGATGATTGAGTCCGCGCCTCAGCCGAACACCACCTTCTTGTCGCGCAGAAAGCCGTCGACGATGCTGAGGCGGATGACCGGGTCTTCGAGCTCCATCAGCTTCTGCTTGGCCGCCACCGGCACCGGCAGCAGTTCGCACCAGCGGTTGGCCACCCAGCCGGCGTCGTCGAGCCGGAAGGGCGGCGCAAAGGGTGAGGCGCCGCGCTCCGACAGCTTGCGGATGGCCTCGGCCAGTGCCTGCACCGTCTGCAGCATGGCCGGGCCCGGCAGGCGCGGCGTGTCGCCGGCCAGTCGCTCGACGCCGGGCGCCACCCACAGGCCGTTGTCGCGCTGCAGCGGTGGCGCGGTGATGCGGAATCGTTGCTGGCCCGTGCAGCGCACGCGCAGGATGCCGGCCTGCTCGGCATCGACCTCGTCGAGTCGCGCCAGCACGCCGACGTCCTCGAGATGCACCGAACGCGCCTTGCCATCGGAATCGGAGCCCTGCTTCAGGCAGATCACGCCAAAGGGCGACTGGGTGCGCAGGCAATCGGAGATCAGATCGAGGTAACGCGCCTCGAAGACCTTGAGCCCAAGCAGCGCGCCCGGAAACAGCACCGAGCGCAGCGGAAACAGCGGCAGAGGCGAAGGCAGCGTCGCGTCGTCCATGGCCGGCGTCTCAAGCGTGGCCGTCGAGCTCGCGGTGGCGCACCAGCGTTGTGGTGCGCGCGCGGAACTGGCGCGCCAGCGTCTCGACGGCGAACACGCTGCGGTGCTGCCCGCCGGTACAGCCCACGGCCACCGTGAGGTAGCTGCGCTGGTCGTCCTCGAAGTTGGGCAGCCAGCGCTCGATGAAGCGGTGGATTTGCGACACCATCTCGCCCACCTCGGCCTGGCCCGAGAGCCACTGCGCCACGGGGGCGTCGCGTCCCGTCATCGGGCGCAGCTCGCGGATGTAGTACGGGTTGGGCAGCACCCGCACATCGAACACGAAGTCGGCATCGAGTGGCACGCCGTGCTTGAAGGCAAAGCTCTCGAACACCAGCGTCAGCGCCGACTCGCCCGCGCCCACGAGCTGGCGCACCCACCTGCGCAGCAGCGCAGGGCGCAGCTGGCTGGTGTCGATGACGGTGGAGACCTCGCGCACATCAGTGAGCAGCTGGCGCTCAAGATCGATGGCCTCGATCAGCGCCCGCGCGCTGTCGGCCTCGTGCGGAGCCGTCAAGGGATGCGGGCGGCGCGTTTCGGAGTAGCGGCGCACCAGCGCCTCGGTGCTGGCGTCAAGGAAGATCGGCCGCACGTGCACGCCTTCGCTGCGCAGCTGGTCGAGCAGCGGCACCAGCACCGGCAGGCTGCTGGCGGTGCGCACGTCAACCGAGACGGCCACACTGCGCGTGAAGTTCTTGCGTTCCAGGCGGATGAAGTCGCGCAGCAGCTCCGGTGGCAGGTTGTCAACGCAGAAGTAGCCGGCGTCTTCAAGGGCGTGCAGTGCCACGCTCTTGCCCGAGCCCGAGATGCCGGTGATCAACAGCACTTCCTCGCGCTGCGCCAGGCCGTCGAGCGGCGCAAAGGTGGAATCGACACTCATCGGCTGGCCGCGCGCGCGCCGCGCGGTCCTTGCAGCAGGGTTTGGGCATGGGCCATCCCGGAGAGCTTCTCACCACCGAGCATGCGGGCGATCTCGGCCACGCGCGATTCCCCGTCGACGGCGTGGATGTCCGACAGCGTGCTGCCGCCCCGCAGCTGCTTGGCGACAACGAAATGGCGGTCGGCGCAGGCGGCCACCTGCGCCAGGTGCGTAACGGCCAGCACCTGCGCGCGGGTGCCGAGCTGCTTCATCAAGCGGCCGACCGCGTCGCCGACGGTGCCGCCGACGCCGCTGTCGATCTCGTCGAAGATGAGCGTCGGCAGTGCGTCGAGATCGGACTGCGCGGTGGATGCGGCCCCCACCGCGCCGGGCGCGGTGGTGACCGCGATCGCCAGCGCCAGCCGCGACAGCTCGCCGCCCGAGGCCACCTTGGCCAGCGCGCGTGGCGTGCTGCCGGCATGGCCGGCCACGCGGAACTCCACCAGATCGAGGCCATGCGCCTGCGGTTCGGCCGCCGGCTCCACGGCCACCTCGAAGCGGCCTCCGGCCATGCCCAGCGGCTGCATGGCCTGCGTCACCGCCTGCGACAAGCCCGGCGCCGCACGCCGCCGCATTGCTGAGATGCGCTGCGCCTCGCTGCGCCAGGCCTGTTCGGCCGCGGCTTCGGCGCGTTCGAGCGCGTCGAGGTCGGCCGCTGCATCCAGCGCAGCGAGCTCGGCCTTCCAGCCTGCCAGCAGCTCGGGCAGCTCGGCGGGTGGCCGGCGGTAGCGCCGCGACATCGTCACCCACGCGGCCAGACGCTCGTCGAGCTCGGCCAGGCGCTGCGGATCGGGCTCCTTGCGGCCGAGGTAGCCGCTGAGCGTGTGCGCGGCGTCTTCGAGCTGGGCCTGCGCGCTGCGCAGCACCTCCAGCACCGGGGCGAGTTCGGCGTCGTAGCGCACGACGTCGTCGAGCGCGTCGATGGCGCGCGCGGCCAGCGCGTCGGCGCTGTCGTCGGCTTCGGACACGGCCTGCAGCGCGGCGCGCGCGCCGTCGAGCAGCGCCTGCCCGTGCGCCAGGCGCTGGTGCTCGGCGTTGAGCGGCTCCCACTCGCCTTCGGCCGGCGCCAGCTTGGCGAGCTCGCCGATCTGCCAGGCCAGGCGCTCGCGCTCGCGCTCCAGCGAGCCCTGGGCCTGGCGGGCGTCGGCCAGCGCCTGCGCGGAAGCGCGCCAGGCCTGCCAGCGCGCCAGCAGCTCGCGCGTGTCGGCACCGGCTTGTTCGTCGAGCAGCGCGCGCACGGCGGCGGGCCGCGTGAGGCTTTGCCAGGCATGCTGGCCGTGGATGTCGACCAGTTGCTCGGCAGCCTCGCGCAGCTGTGCCAGCGTGGCCGGGCTGCCGTTGATCCAGGCGCGGCTCTTGCCGTGGGCGTCGATGCTGCGCTTGAGCAGCAGGCTGTCGTCGACGTCAAAGCCGGCGTCTTCGAGCCAGCTGCGCAGCGCCGCGGGCGTGTCGAACTCGGCGCTCACTTCGGCGCGCGCGGCGCCCTCGCGCACCAGCGCGGCGTCGGCGCGGTTGCCGAGTGCCAGCTGCAATGCGTCGATCAGGATGGACTTGCCGGCGCCGGTTTCGCCGGTGAGCGCCGTGAAGCCGGCGCCGAGCTCCACCTCCAGCGCGCTGACGATGGCCACGTCGCGCAAGCTCAAGCGCCGCAGCATCTAGACCACCCCTTCGTACCAGCGCAGCTTCTTGCGCAAGGTCGCGTAGTAGCTCCAGCCGCGCGGGTGCAGGAAGCGCACCTGGTGGGCCGAGCGCCGCACGCGCACCTGGTCGCCGGGAATCAGGCTGGCGATGTTGTGCATGTCGAAGTTGGCCGAGAGATCACGCCCGGCGACGATGCCGATGCGCACCTCGCCGGCATCGGGCAGCACGATCGGGCGGTTGGACAGCGTGTGCGAGGCAATCGGCACCACCACCCAGCCGCCGATGGCTGGGTGCAGGATGGGCCCGCCGGCGCTCAAGGCGTAGGCCGTGCTGCCGGTGGGGGTGGCCACGATCAGGCCATCGGCGCGCAGGTTGGCGACGAAGTCGTCGTCGACGTCCACGCGCAGCTCCACCATGCTGGCCGTGGCGCCGCGGCTCACGACCACGTCGTTGAGCGACAGGCCCTCGAAGATCTTGAGGCCGTCGCGCCAGACGTCGCCTTCCAGCATCGAGCGGCTCTCCTGCTCGTAGTGGCCTTCGACGATGGGCGCCAGGGCCTCGCGGTACTGGCCGATGGCGACATCGGTGATGAAACCCAGCCGGCCCTGGTTGATGCCGACCAGCGGCACGCCGCGGCGCGCCAGGTCGCGCGCAATGCCGAGCATGGTGCCGTCGCCGCCCACGACGACGGCCAGGTCGCAGCGCGTGGCCATCTCGTCGTGGCTGAGGGCGTCGAAGTCGGTCACGCCGGTGGCTTCGGCGGTGTCGCGTTCGAAGCTCACCTCCAGGCCGCAGGAGACGAGGAAATGCGCGATCTCCTCGAGCACCGGGCGGATGCCCCGCGCCTGGTACTTGCCCACGATCACGACATGTCGAAAGGCGTTGGCCATGCGATCGATTACATCACAGCCCCCCTCTGAAACCGGGGTGCGGTGCCCTGCCGCACCGTGCGCTTGCGGGGCTGTTCCTACAATCGCGCACCATGCTGGACGACCGCGCACGAACGCTGCTGAAACTGCTGGTCGAGCGCTACATCGCCGACGGCACGCCCGTGGGCTCGCGCACCTTGTCGCGCACCTCGGGGCTCGATCTCTCGCCGGCCACCATCCGCAACGTGATGGCCGACCTCGAAGACCTCGGCCTTATCGCCAGCCCGCACACCAGCGCAGGGCGCGTGCCCACGGCGCGCGGCTACCGCCTCTTCGTCGACACCATGCTCACGGCCCAGCCGCTGACGCTGGGCGACTTTTCACAGGGCAGCCAGCTCTCGCCCGACCTCGCGGCCGAACTGGCCGCCGTGCGCGACCAGCTCCACCCCGACCAGCCGCAGCGCGTGATCGCGCAGGCCGCGTCGCTGCTGTCGCAGCTGTCCAGCTTTGTCGGCGTGGTGATGTCGCCGCGCAAGGAAACCGTGTTCCGGCACATCGAGTTCCTGCGCCTGGGCGAGCGGCGCGTGCTCGTCATCCTGGTCGCGCCCGATGGCGACGTGCAGAACCGCGTGCTGTTCACCGCACGCGACTACGCCCAGGCCGACCTGATCGAGGCCACGAACTTCGTCAACGCGCACTACGCGGGCCTGGGCCTGGACGACATGCGCGAGCGGCTGAAGAACGAAGTCGATGCGCTGCGCGGCGAGATCGCGCTGCTGATGCAGGCCGCGGTGCAGGCCGGCAGCGACGTGATGGCCGCCACCAGCGACCAGGTCGTGGTCAGCGGCGAGCGCAACCTGCTGGGCGTGCAGGACTTCGGCAACGACCTCGGCAGCCTGCGCCGGCTGTTCGATCTGTTCGAGAAGAAGACCGACCTGATGCGCCTGCTGGATGTGTCCAGCCGCGCCGAAGGCGTGCGCATCTTCATCGGTGGCGAAAGCCAGGTCGTGCCCTTCGAGGAGCTGAGCGTGGTGACAGCGCCGTACGAAGTAGACGGCCGCATCGTCGGCACCCTGGGCGTCATCGGCCCCACGCGCATGGCCTACGACCGCATGATCCGGCTGGTGGACATCACGGCGCGGCTGGTGGGCCACACGCTGTCGAACAAGGCTTGAGTGCCTCACCGCGCCGGCCGAAGGGCCGGCTCCTAGAATGCGCCGCCAGGGGCCGTTAGCTCAGTTGGTCAGAGCAGAGGACTCATAATCCTTTGGTCGTTGGTTCAAGTCCAACACGGCCTACCACTCGAAGACCAGATCCCGCGGCTACGCGACGCGAGAACAAGCGCGGAGTGCGGCGCTCGGCAGATTCCCGGCGCCCAGACCAGAGCCCCATTAGGGCTTGGCTGCCCCATGTGTGCCGCGAGGCCCCGGCCGGTGAGGCCGCGGACGGGCCAGCGTGAGGCGTTGCGCAGCATCGTCATGCCGCAAAGCCACCGCGGATCGGCCCAGTGCCCTCAACCCGCCGGCACAGCGCGGCGGGCATTGCGGGCGGCGATCTCCGTCACCCGTGCCGCCAGGTCGTCCGGAGCCATGGGCTTGCCGATGAGGTAGCCCTGGATCTGGTCGACACGGATCTCTGCCAGGCAGGCCAGCTGCTCGCGCGTCTCGACGCCTTCGGCGACGACACGCATGCCCAGGCTGTGGCCCAGCATGGTCATGGCGCGCACGATTGACAGGTCGGACTGCCGGTCGGGCAGGTCCTTCACGAAGGAACGGTCGATCTTGATCTCGTCGAGCCTGAAGTGCCGCAGGTAGTTCATCGACGAGTAGCCGGTGCCGAAGTCGTCGATCGACAGCTGCACGCCCTGGTCGCGGAACTGCTGCAGCTGCGCGTTCACCTCGGAACTGGCGTCGATCAGCACGCCCTCCGTCAGCTCCAGTACCAGGGCGCCGTGCATTTGCGGATGGCGCTCCAGCAAGCCGGCCACGACGGCCGGCAGCTGGCCCGAGGCCAGCTGTTGGGCCGATACGTTGACCGCGACCTTCAGCGGCTCCAGCCCCTGCTGCATCCAGCGCTCGCCTTGCGCGCAGGCTTCCTCCAGCGCCCACTCGCCCAGCGAGACGATGAGGCCCGTCTCCTCGGCGATCGGGATGAAGCGGTCCGGGAAGACCTGGCCCATTTCCGTCTGGTGCCATCGCATCAAGGCCTCGACGCCCACGATGCGGCGTTTCAGAGGGTCGTACTTGGGCTGGTACACGAGGCGCAGCTCGCGCCGCTCCACCGCATGGTGCAGCGCCGCTTCCAGCTTGAGCCGCTCCATCGCGGCCTGGTTGCGCTGGCGCGAGCCGAAGCGGTAGGTGTTGCGCCCGCTGGCGCAGGCCAGCGCAGCTGCCGTGGCGGCGATCGCCAGCAGCTCCTCAGGGGTTTGGGCGTCGTCAGGTGCCAGCGCGATGCCGATGCTGGGCGAGACGCTGATGCGGTCGTTGCCGACGCGAAAAGGCTCGGCCAGGCACTGAAGCAGCCGCCTCGCGATGCCCACGCACACCTCGGGGTCCTGCAGGTTCGGCAGCAGTACCAGGAACTCGTCGCCGTCGAGCCGGCACAGCATGGAGGTGTTCGGCGTGCGCGCCCGGGCGCCTTCCTCCTCACTCCGCGTGCGGCTGCGCATGCGCAGCGCGGCAGAGCGCAGCAGCTCGTCGCCCGCGCTCTGGCCCAGGGTGGCCTGCAGTTGCTGCAGCCGATCCAATCGCAAGTGCAGCAGGCCGACCTTGCTGCTGTCGGCCGGGGTTTGCGCCAGGATGCCGCGCAGCCGCTCCATCAACACGCGTCGGTTGGGCAGGCCCGTGACCGGGTCGCTGTTGGCCAGCCGGTCCTGGTAGACCTTCAGCACCAGGCTGTTGCGCACGCGCAGGACCAGCTCGCTGGGATCCACCGGCTTGGCCAGGAACTCGGTGGCGCCGATCGACAGCGCCTTGAGCTTGGTGTCGGGGTCGCTGGCCGCGGTGAGCACGATCACGGGCGTGTAGCGCAGATGCTCGTCCTGGCGCAGGGCCTGCAGGATCTCGAAGCCCGACACCCCGGGCATCACGAGGTCGAGCAACACCAGCGCCGGGTTCAGTTCGCGCACCTTCTGCAGCGCCACCGTCGCGTCGTTGATGCCGACGCAGTGGCGGTAGCCCGCATCTTCGAGATAGGTGCCGATCACCTCCGTGAGCATGGGCTCGTCGTCGATCATCATCACGGTGAGATCGGACAGCCCCACGGCCCCGTCGATGCCGTCCTCGCTGCCGCCTGTGGCCATCGGGGTCAGGCCCGTCAGCGCGGGCTTCGTCAGCGCGCTGAGGGCGGCGGCGTCGGCCGACATGTCCATGTCATGTTCCTTGCAGGGCCTGGCGGCTCATCGTCTGGGTGGTTCAGGTTGTCGGCGCGGCGGCGCGCTCCGGCACGGGCGGCGACTCCAGGCGTGTGCTCAGCCCACGCAGGCGCTCCAGGCACTTCCCGGCTGCCGCGCCGTCGGCGGCCTTGGCGGCGGTCTCCAGGTCGCGGGCCGGTTCGAACAGGGCATCGAAGCCCACGCTGCCGCCCGCGCCCTTGAGCCAGTGCGCCAACGTGCCCAGGGTCTCCAGTTGCCCGTCATCGAGGGCGGCCTGCATCTCGTCGAGCTTGCCGGGCAGCTTGGTGCAGAACTCGGCCGCCACCCGCGCCAGACGCGGGTGGGCAGCCAGCCGCGACCGGATCGGCACTGCAGCGTCCGCCTTGCGGGCGTTGGCCAGCACTCGTTCGGCCTCGCGGGTGGCCTCGGCCTGCGGGACCTGCTCGGCCGAGCCAACGCGGGGCGGCTGGGCGACGGCCACAGGCGGGGCGGCCTGGCGGGTTCCGCCCAGCAGCCCGGCCAGCCGGGCCAGCAGACGGTCGATGTCGATCGGCTTGGTCTCGTAGCCGGTGAAGCCACCGTCCTCGAGCTCGCGCTCGAAGCCCTTCATGGCATTGGCCGTCAGCGCGATCACCGGCTTGTCGAAGCCGCGCTGGCGCAGCATGCGCGTGGCGGTGACGCCGTCCATCACCGGCATCTGGATGTCCATGAGCACAAGGTCCGGTTTGTGCTCGGCGGCGCGCTCCAGGCCGATGGCGCCGTTCTCGGCCTCCACCATGTCCAGCCCAGCGTCGCCCAGCACCACGCGCAGGAGCTCGCGGTTTTCGCGGCCGTCGTCCACCACCAGCACACGCCGGCGCGGGAACACCCAGGCGGCCTGCTCGCCGGCGGGCGCCGCGCTCTGTTCGCGCCGTTCCTCCAGCGCCTGGACCGAGAGCCACTGCGTCCCCTCGAGCGGGCCGGCATCGATGCTGACGTGGAAGACACTGCCCCGCCCCGTCTCGCTCGTGGCGTACACGTCGCCGCCCAGGGCGCGGGCAAAGCGCCGGCTGATCGTCAGGCCCAGGCCCGTACCGCCGAAGTTGCGGGTGGTGGAGGCCTCGGCCTGCACGAAGGGCTCGAAGATCGACTCCAGCCGGTCGGCCGGGATGCCAATGCCGCTGTCGGCCACGTCGATCTGCATGCGCGTGCTGCCGGGGTGCGGGTCCATGCGCAGGCTGATGCGCACCGCGCCCTTCGCGGTGAACTTGATGGCGTTGCCCACCAGGTTGGTGATGACCTGGCGCAGGCGGTGCGGGTCCGTCTGTGCCTGGTGCGGCAGAGGGCCGTCGAAGCACACGCGCAGCTCGATGCCCTTCTCCTGGGCCTTGATGGCCATGATGCGGGCGACCTCGAGCACCACCTGGTGCACCTCGCAAGGCAGGCGCTCCACCTCCAGGTGCCCGGCCTCGACCTTGCTGAGGTCGAGGATGTCGTTGATCAGCTCCAGCAGGTGCCGGCCGCTGCCGTGGATGATGTCCAGGTACTTTTGCGCGTCGGCCGCGCCTTGCGGACCGGCGCGCCGCAGGATGTCGGTGAAGCCGAGGATGGCGTTCATCGGCGTGCGGATCTCGTGGCTCATGTTGGCCAGGAAATCGCTCTTGGCGCGGTTGGCGTCCTGCGCCGCGTTGCGCGCCGCGCGCAGTTGGATCTCCTTCTCTTCGAGCTCGGTGACGTCCTTGAAGCTGACCAGCACGCCCGCCGGCTTGGCACCACCCTGGATCGGCGAGCAATTGACCATGAAGGTCCGCCGCTTGCCGTCGGCGGCGCGCATGTACATCACCTGGCCCAGGTGCACCTGGCCGTCCTGCAGCGCGAGCAGCCAGGGCAGCGTCGAGGCACCGGCTACGGGCTGCAGCGCACTGCCCTCCCCCGGCTCACCGCCCGACGATGCCGCCGGCTGCTCCCAGGGCAGATCGGCCGCGCTGCTGCCGATGAGCGAGTCGGCCGGCTGACCCGCCACCTCGGCCAGCGTGAGGTTGGCCAGCACCACGCGGCCGTCGGGATCCACCACCATCAGCCCGTCGGCCAGCGTGTCGAACGCGGTGCGCACGCGCGAGGGGATGGTGTTCGACGGGTCGAGGTGGCGCAGCATTCGCGCAAGGTAGGCGCGGAAGGCCATTGCGCAGGTGACTGCAACGAAGAACACGAAGGGCGTGGCCGGCGGCAGCCAGGGTGCGTGTTCCGCCAGCCAGGAGGTCGGCACGAAGTGGAACTCCACGTGGCCCCACGCCGCGCCGCCACCCAGCATGGGCACCACGAGGCGGGTGTCGCTGGACTCGTTGCTCGCGTCCTTGGGTCCGGGCGTGCCGACGGCCAGCTCGAATTGACCATTGGCGCTGCGCACGCGAACACCGCGCAGGGCGGCGTTGCGCTGCGTCACGGCGCCGAGGTAGCGGGCCAGGCCCTGGGTGTCGCCCGCATTGGCCAACATCGAGGCCGTCAGCGCCGTGGTCTCGGCCAGCGCGACGCGCCCGTCGCGCACCGCCTTGCGACCATCGGGCAGCACCCCGGCCAGGTCCGACACCAGCAAGGCGCAGACGACGATGGTCGACAGCCCGAAAGCCAGCAGCGTGCGCGACGACAGACTGGCCGTCAGTTGCCGAAGCCGCCGCAGCGCCTTGGCGAGAAGCGCCCTCACGACCGCGCCTCCGCGACGGGCTGCGCTGCAGCGGCGGCCTGGGGCGGCGCGGGCAGCGGCGGCGTGCGCGGCTCGGCGGCGGCGCGGTTGCCGGCGCCGAACATGTCCTCCACCTCGTCGTCTTGCGGCCTGGGCATGTCTTCGTTGTCGGCACCTGGGCCCGGGTCTTGATCGTCCGGGTCGCGGCCCGGGCCGGGGCGTTGCTTCGACAGCACCGGGAGCGGGTCGACCATGGCCCAGGCCGGAATCGCTGAGGCCAGGCTGGCCAGCAATGCCCCGCCCCGGGCCAACCACAGCACGTAGCCAAAGGAAAAGCCCGTGCTGATGACCACGCTGCTGGCGACAACACCCTGTTCGACGACGGCTTCTTCCTGCGCGTCTTCGCGCAATTGCCGGAAGGAGTTGTCGACACGCTGGTTGGCGGTGCTGTCGCCTGACGATGACGACCCCACGCCCAGGGCCGAATCGAAAGCGCCGCGCTCGAGCCCGAGTTGCCCGATCGGGGCCCACGACAGGTTGGGCTGCACCGGCGCTGGCGCCATCAGCGAGCCGCCGAAACCGCTGCCTGCGACCCAGCGCCCAAGGGTGGCCACGGTGGCCGCACCCGGCGTGGCGCCAGGGGTCTCGGCGCCGGCCGGGAGCTGACCGGCAGCCGCGGCCGGCCCGCCGACAGGCGCTGCCGCGTTGGCGGCCGCGGCCATGGCCCCGGCATCCGATGGCCCGGCCAAGCCGGCCTTCGAGGCATCGCCGCCCGCTGCGGGCGCATCCTGGGACGGTTCCTGCGCCTGCGCACCTGCCCCAGCGGCCGGGCCATCTTCGTTCGAGGCGGCGGGGCCGGAGGCCGGGGCACGGCCTGCCGCCGAGCCGGGGCTTGTGGGTGACTGGCTGGCCGAGCCACCGGCTGGCGTTGGTGCAGCCGACAAGGGATCGGCAGCGGGCGCTGGCGCCGGCTGCGGCGTGCTTGCAGCAGGTGGCGCGACCACCGGGCTGGCGGCAGGTGTGGGTGCGGGGGGCGGTGCAGGGGAGGGCGCTGCGAAAGCCGGTGGCGTTGCCGGCGCCGGCGGTACAAACGGCAACGCGACGACAGGGATCTGGAAGCCGACCGATGCCGATTGCCCGGCCCGGTCGGTGGCCGTGACCCGGACGTCCAGCGGGCCGGCATCCTGCCGACGAGGCGTGCCCTGCAAGCCCAGCGTCGCCGGATCGAAGCGCAGCCAGGCCGGCAGTGGCGAGCCGTCAGCACGTGTGGCGGTGTAAGTCAGCGTGTCGCCCAGGTCGACATCGGCGAAGGTGTTCACTGGCAGCGTCAAGGTGAAGACGCTGTCCTCGGTGGCAGACTGGTTGGCGATCGGGGTGGCCAAGGTCGGCGCGTCGTTGGTGTTGACCACCGTCAGCGTGAAGCTGCCGCTGGCCTGGGTGCCGGCGGTGTCGGCGGCCGTCACCCTGATCTCGACCAGACCCACATCACCGTTGGCCGGCGTGCCACTGAAGCGGCGGGTAGCGGCGTCGAAAGCGAGCCAGGCCGGTAGCGGAGAGCCATCGGCGCGTGTGGCCGTGTAGGCGAGCGTGTCGCCCAGGTCGACATCGGCGAAGCTGTTCGCCGGCAGGGTGAAGGTGAAGACGCTGTCCTCGTTGGCGGACTGGTTGGCGATCGGGGTGGCCAAAGTCGGCGCGTCGTTGGTGTTGGCGACGGTCAGCGTAAAGCTGCCGCTGGCCTGCGCGCCGGCAGCGTCGGCGGCTGTCACCCTGATCTCGACCAGACCCACATCGCCGTTGGTCGGCGTGCCGCTGAAGCTGCGGGTGGCGGCGTTGAACGCGAGCCAGGCCGGCAGCGGCGAGCCATCGGCAAGGGTCGCGGTGTAGTTCAGCGTGTCGCCCAGGTCGACATCGGCGAAGGTGTT
>JAIYDH010000269.1 GCA_027487585.1 Rubrivivax sp. | reverse complement strand
GGTCGATGTCTCCAGCCTTGCCCTTCATGCCATGCCTCGCGCGCTTGTCTCGTCAAGACACAACGCGCGAAGGCATCATTTCGTTTACACCCACTGAGAGCTCGTGAAGCATTCCGCCACGCCCGCTCGTGCGTCCGAAACGGCGCCGCTCGTCGTTGCAAGTGCTCGCCGTAGCCCGGGCTACGGCCGCGCTTTGCGCCTAGATCGACACCGTTTCGTACGCCCGCTCGGGCGCGCCGGAATGCCTCACAAGCTCTGAGCGCGCCCGCTTGACCACCGATCCACCATGACCGACCCCATTCCCGATCCCATCCGCGCCGGCCTCGCCCGGGGCTGGAAGGTGCTTGGCGGCCCGCATGGCGCCGCGCCGGCCGAGATCCGCTGCGACGTCGTCATCATCGGCAGCGGTGCCGGTGCCGGCATCACCGCCGAGTTGCTCACACAAGCCCAGCTGTCCGTCGTCATCATCGAAGAAGGACCGCTGCGTTCGAGCAGCGATTTCCGCCAGCTCGAGTCCGACGCCTACGCCGAGCTCTACCAAGACAGCAACGGCCGCAAGACGGCCGACAAGGCCATTGCCATCCTGCAGGGCCGCTGCGTCGGGGGCTCCACCACCGTCAACTGGACAAGTTCGTTCCGCACACCCGAGGCCACCCTGCACTACTGGGCCGATCACTTCGCGCTGCCCGAAATGAACGGCGGCGCGATGACGCCCTGGTTCCTGCAGGCCGAGCAGCGGCTGAACATCGGTGCCTGGCTGGTGCCGCCCAATGCCAACAACGACAAGCTCAAGATCGGCGCCGCCCGGCTGGGCATTCCGGCCGCGGCCATCCTGCGCAACGTGAAAGCCTGCTGGAACCTCGGTTCCTGCGGGCTGGGCTGCCCGACCAACGCCAAGCAGTCGATGCTCGTCACCACCATCCCGGCGGCGCTGGACCGGGGCGCCACGCTGCTGGTGCAGACGCAGGCGCGTCAGCTCGAACTGAAGAACGGCCTCGTGCAGGCGGTGCTGTGCCGGCCGGTGGCCGTCAACGGTACGCCGGGCAGCGGCAGCACGCGCGTGGTGGCACGGCATGTGGTGGTGGCCGGCGGTGCCATCAACTCGCCGGCCCTGCTGTTGCGCTCCGAGGTGCCCGATCCCCACGGCCGGCTCGGCATACGCACCTTCCTGCACCCGGTGGTGGCCACCACCGCCAAGTTCGCCGAGCGAATCGAGGCCTGGAACGGCGCGCCGCAGACCATCTACACCGACCACTTCCTCGACACGCAGCCGATCGACGGCCCGGTAGGCTACAAGCTCGAAGCGCCTCCGATGTACCCGCTGATCTCGACCATCGCGATGCCGGGGCTGGGTGTCGGGCTGGCCGAGGAGCTGAAGCAGTTTCCCCACACCCAGGCCCTGCTGGCCCTGCTGCGCGACGGCTTCCACGAACAGTCCCCCGGTGGCCGCGTCACCTTGCGTGGCGATGGCTCACCCAGCCTCGACTACAAGCTCACGCCCTACCTCTGGGACGGCGCCCGCCGCGCCTTGCTGAGCATGGCCGAGATCCAGTTCGCCGCCGGCGCGCAGCGCGTGGCGCCCTTGCACGAGCAGGCCACCTACACGGCGAGCTGGGCCGAGGCCAAGGCGCAGATCGAACGCCTGCCGATGGAGCCCTACCAGACCCGCGTCCTGAGCGCCCACGTGATGGGCGGTTGCGGCATCGCCGGCAAGCCCGAGCTGGGAGTGGTGCGGCCCGACGGCCGCCACTGGCAGATCGAGAACCTGTCGGTGCACGACGGCTCCTTGTTCCCCACCAGCATTGGCGCCAATCCACAGTTGTCGATCTACGGTCTCGTCAACAAGCTCGCCACGTCCCTGGCCAAGCAGCTGTCGGGCCGCGACGTGCGCCTGGCCTAGCGCGGCGCGCGCATGCTCGCTCGGCTGCTGCAGGGCGTGGTGCTGGGGCTGATCGCGCTGGCCCTGGGCGGCGCCGCCTCGTGGTGGCAACAGGGCCGGCCGGTGGCGGCGCTGGCCTGGCTGCTGTTCGTTCTCGGCTTCCATGCCTGGGTCATGGTGCTGGAGTTCGCGCTGCTGCGCCGCGCCCACGGTGACGACCCCGCGCCGCGCGCCAGCGCCGCGCAGCTGCTGCGGGCCTGGTGGCACGAGGCCGTGGCCGCGCCGGTGGTCTTCGGCTGGCGCCAGCCCTTTCGCAGCCGGTCCGTGCCCGATCACCTGCCGGCCGACGCCCAGGGCCGCCGCGGCGTGCTGCTGGTGCACGGCTTCGTCTGCAACCGGGGCTTGTGGAACCCCTGGTTGATGCGGCTGCGCGCGCAGGGCACGCCCTTCATCGCCGTCAACCTGGAGCCGGTGTTCGGCTCGATCGACGACTACATCCCGCTGCTCGACGCCGCCGTGGCGCGCCTGCACGCCGCGACCGGCCTGCCCCCGGTGGCGGTGGCCCACAGCATGGGCGGCCTGGCCCTGCGCGCCTGGTGGGCGGCCGACGGGCGCGACGAG
>JAIYDH010000292.1 GCA_027487585.1 Rubrivivax sp. | reverse complement strand
TCCGGCCACGGCGGCCAGGTGCCCGACACCAACCGCGACGAGCCCGACCGCAAGGACGAGACCTGGTGCCTCTGGGACGGCCAGCTGATCGACGACGAGCTCTATTTCGAGCTCAGCCGATTCGGCCGCGGCGTGCGCGTGCTGGTCGTGTCTGACAGCTGCCACAGCGGCAGCGTGACGCGGGCGCGGATCCCGCCGCCACCGCCGCCCGGCCAGCGCGCGCGCCTGATGCCCGATGGCGTGGCGCAGCGTGTCTACTCGGCGCACGAGGCGCTGTACGACCGGCTGCAGAGCGCCGTCTTCAAGGCCGCGGCGGCAGCGCGCGCCGACGACCCCGACGCCGCGCTCGCCCAGGTGGCCGTCACCGGCCCGGCGGCGCAGGCGTTCACGCTCACGGGGCCGTTCAAGCCGGCGGTGCTGTTGATATCGGGCTGCCAGGACAACCAGTACTCGATGGATGGCGAGAACAACGGCGCCTTCACCGAGCAGTTGCTGCGCACCTGGAACCACGGCCGCTTTGCCGGCAGCCATGCGCAGCTGCACGCCCAGGTGCGCGCCGCGATGCCGCCGAGTCAGAGCCCGAACCTGTTCGTGCTCGGGCCGCCGGCTGATGTGGCCGCGTTCGCCGCGGCGCCGGCCTTCCGCGTTTGACCCGGCTTGGGGCCGGCCGCGGCCAGCTCAAAGCCACTGCGCGATCTGGTCTAGCGGCTTCTTGATGCCGCCGGCCACCGGCACCAGGCAGTCGGCGCGCGGGTGGCCCACGACCAGCAGCACCACGGGCCGTTCGTTGTCGGGGCGGCCGCACAGCTCGGTGAGAAAACCCATCGGGCTGGGTGTGTGCGTCAGCGTCGCCAGCCCTGCCTGGTGCAGCGCGGTCACCAGCACGCCGATGGCGATGCCCACGCTCTCGGGCACGTAGTAGTGGCTGAAGCGCGTGCCGTCGGCGTGCAGGCCGTACTTCTGCGCGAACACGGCGATCAGCACCGGCGCGTCTTCGAGAAACGGCTTGTGCGCGTCGGTGCCCAGCGGCGCCAGCGCCTGCAGCCATTCCTCGGGCGCGCGCCCGGCATAGAAGCGCTGCTCCTCGGCCTCGGCGGCTTCGCGCACGCGGCGCTTGTGATCGGGCTGCGTGATCACGCTGAAGAACCAGGGCTGCTGGTTGGCGCCCGAGGGCGCGGTGCCGGCGGCGCGGAGCGCGTGCTCGATCACCTCGCGCGCCACCGGCCGCGTGTCGAACTCGCGCACGCTGCGGCGGCGGGCCACCTGCGCGTGGAACTCGCGGGCGCGGGCCACGAGCTCGTCGTCGTGGCGCGGCACCCAGCCGGCCAGGGGCTGCATCGTCGGGGTCATGGCTTCAGCTTGCGCGCCCTCTTGATGGCGCTAGCGGCCACCGAGCAGGAACTCGATCGCCAGGTGCACGCGCTCGGCCCAGGCGCGCTCGTTGTGGCCGGTGCCGGCAAACACCCGCGAAACGCTGTCGCGCGAGCTGTAGCCCCGCTCGCGCACGATCTCGTCGATGAAGGCCTGGTAGGGCGCGTAGATCGCGTCGAGCTCGGTGGTGCCGTGGTCCATGTACAGGCGGCGCTGACCGTCGGCGGCGGGCAGGTGGTCGCGCAAGTACTCGAAGGCGGCCAGCGGCAGCGCGGCATTGGGCTGGAAGCCGCCGACCCAGTGCGTGGACAGGCCCGCAGCGCCGCCGAACACCTGCGGGTACTCGCTGAGCGCGTACACCGAGATCAGGCCGCCCATGCTGGAGCCGAGCACCGCGGTGTGGGCAGGGCCCGGGTGGGTGGCGAAGCGGGCATCGATGGCCGGCTTGAGCTCATCGACCACGAAGCGCAGGTAGGCATCCGCGCGCGGCTGGCCGCCCAGGCCTTCGGTCACCAGGCGCTGGCGCACCGGCTCGGCCAGGTAGGGCAGGAACTTCTCGGGGTAGTACTCGCTGCGCCGGCGCTCGCCGTTGTTCCACACGCCCACCACCAGCGTGGGTGGGATGCGGCCCGCGCGCATCAGCCGGTCCACCGCGAGGTGGATGTGCCAGGCCTGCTTGTTCCAGGTGATGCGCTCGTCGAACAGCATCTGCCCGTCGTGCACATACAGCACGGCGTGGCGGCGCGCGGGGGTGTAGTCGGCCGGCAGCCACACGTCCACAGGCCGTGCATCCACGTGCCGTGAAGGGGGCAGCACAAGGCGCTCGACGCGGCCGACGGCCACTGTGGGCAGCGGCGGTTCGGCGGCTTGTGCGGGGGCGGCGGCGGCCAGCAGGGCGCTGGTCGCTGCACAGGCAGCGATCGCCCATGCCGCTAGCGAAGCAGAAAGCAGAGTCTTCATGCGCGGCATTCTGTGCCGCGCCTGCGGCGCATCAAGCCGTGAGGAACCCGAGGTCGCGCGCGCTGCTGTTCCAGTTGGCGAGGTTGGGGAAGATCTCCAGCGCGTCGGCCGCGCTCAAGCCCATCCAGCGCGCCAGCGTGGCGCCGAGCTGGTCGACGCTGGTGGTGGGCAGCAGACTGCCGTTGCCCAGCTGGTCGGCGCTGCCGTCGAAGTTGTTGTTGTTGGGGTTCTTGGTCGCCAGGGTCGGGAAGCGGCCGTAGAGCTGGCCGCCGCGCACCGCGCCACCCATCACGAAGTGGTGCGAGCCCCAGCCGTGGTCGGTGCCGTCGCCATTGCTGGTGAAGGTGCGGCCAAAGTCGCTGGCCGTGAAGGTGGTGACGTTGCCCCGCGCGCCGAGACCGCCCAGCACGGAATCGAAGTAGCCCAGCGCGTGGGCCAGCCGCGCCATCAGGTCGCTGTGGTTGCGGTTCTGCAGGTCGTGGCTGTCGAAGCCACCCATGCTGACGAAGAACACCTGCCGCCGCACGCCGGTGGCGCCGCGCATGCCGGCGTCGACCATGCGGGCCACCACCTGCAGCTGCTGTGCCAGGCCGTTGGCCGAGACGGCGCCATTGATCGGGCTGGTGTAGCGCAGCAGCGGGTCGTTGCCCGCGTTGTAGGCGCCGCTGACGGGCGTGCCGAACGGCGCCTGTCCAGCCGGGCTGAGCGTCGTGCGCAGCTGCATCTCGGCGTCGATGGCGCGCTGCGACACGGCCGCCAGATCGGCCTCGATGACATGGCTGCCGCGGCTGCGCGAGACGATGCGCTCCAGCGCCGCCGTGACAGCGGTCGAGCCGAAGGTGTTGCCCGACGAATCGGCCGCCAGGCGTATGGCGCCGTTGGTGCCCAGCTGGTACTGGCGCACGCTGTTGCCGGCCAGGAACACCGCATTGCCCGAGGCCGAGATGGTCGTGAAGGCCGCGCGTGTGTTGCCGGCCGCGAGCCGGTCGCCGATGCGGCCGCCCCAGCCGCGCGTGGTGCCTTCGGGGCCCAGCGCCTGCCAGGTGTTCTGCTGGTCGTTGTGCGAGAACAGGCCGGCTGGCCGCGGGTGGTTGCGCTGCGGGTACTGGGCCTTGGTCGTTGGCGTCACCAGCGGGCCGATGTTGGGCAGGATGGCCAGGCGGCGATCGGTGTCGAACAGCGGCACCAGGCGCCCCATCAGCGGGTGCAGCGCAAACGCGCGGCCCTGGGCGTCGATCGGTGCGATGGGCAGCACGCCACCCAGCCGCGCCGGCGAGCCGGCCGCGGCACCTGGCACGGCCGCGGTGCCGGGCGCGAGCAGCGCAATCGAGTCCGGCGCTTGGTTGCGCGTGGCGGTGTAGGCGGCGAAGCTGGCGCTGTCGGTGGGCAGCACCATGTTGAAGCTGTCGTTGCCGCCGAACAGGAACACGCAGACGATGGCGCGGTAGTCGGCGGCCGTCTGGGCGGTGCTCTCGCCGGCAGCCATGAGGCCCAGCGCCAGCGGCGCGCCGGTACCGGCCAGCGCCGACAAGGCGCCGGCCTGGCGCAGGAAGACGCGGCGGCCGGCGCGGTGCGTGGCGTCGACGACGGGCACGGTACGGATACGGGAGCTGGATGTCATCGCTGCACCTGGAATTCGGGGCTGACGAGCGTCAGCAGGACGGCGGCATGGACGCGGTTGCGCAGCGCCGTGGCGGTGCTGCCGGTGGTGGGCACGACGATGGCGCCCACCGCGGCCACGATCTCGCTGCGCAGCGCCGCAGGGGGCGGCGCGTGCGGCAGCAGCTTGCCGAACACGCGGTCGACGAGCGCCGCGGCGTCGGTGGCCACGGCGAGTTCGGCCGTCCAGTCGATCTGGATGTCGCGGCGCGTGACACCGGCGATGGTGTTGCTCGCGCCCACGCCCTGCGAGACGGCGTCGCGCATGAAGTTCACGTAGCCGGCGGCGCTGGTTTCGTGCGCGATCTGCAGCTCGGGCGCCGCCAGGCCGCGTGCCGCGCTGGCCGTGCCGGGTGCCACGTAGCCGGGGCGGTAGTGGTTGAAGACCGAGGGCGAGCGCATCGGCGTCTGGCCGAGCGAGGTGCCGGGGTTGTCGGTGTTGCCCACGCGCCACCAGCCGGTGTCGCTGCTGGCGCCGAGGGCACGCAACATCGCCGTCATGCGCAGCACGGGTTCGCGCAGCTTGCCGCTGCTGTCGGTGCTGGCGGCGCGCGCCTCGGGGTGCAGCAGGATGGCGCGCACGACGGCCTTGAGATCGCCGCGCACGCCGCTGCCGTTGTTGGCCCAGACGCGCGAGATGTCGCGCACGTAGGCCGGGCTCGGGTTGCTGGTGACGAGGCGCTGGATCAGCTGGCGGCCGATGAACGGCCCGACGTTGGGGTGGTTGGCCAACGTGTCCAGCGCCACGCGCAGGCTGGCCTCGGGGTCGATGCGCGCGGTCTGCGCCGGGATCGTCGTGCCCAGGAAGCTCTTGGCCTCGGGGCTGTGGTACTGCGCGTAGCCGATCATCGGCTTGAAGCTGCGGTCGGGGTCGGAGACACCGCCCACGTTGCCCTGGCTGAAGCAGTTGTTGTCGGGCCCGTCCGGGCAGGTCCAGCTCCAGCCGGTGAACACGCGGGCGATGCCGCTGACGTCGGCGCTGCCGTAGGTGTCGACGGTGTTGCCGCCCACCAGGCGCGGCGAGCCGTCCTCGTTGAGCTCGACCAGGCCGATGCTGAACAGCTGCATGACCTCGCGCGCATAGTTCTCGTCGGGCACACGGCCGCTGCGCGGATCGGCCTTCTGGTTGCGCAGGTGTGAGAGGTATACGCCCATCATCGGGTGCAGCGACACGCTCTCCAGCAGCTCGCGGTAGTTGCCCAGGCCTTTGTCGCCCAGCATGTCGAGCCAGGCGGCCACAGCGCGCGGGTTGTTGCCCACGGTGTCGTCGGCCATCGAGATGACGAAGATCTGGGCCAGCGCCCACACCATGCGCTGGCGCAGCTGGTCTTCGCCTGTGACGGCCTGCTTCCAGAAGCTCTCGATCACCTGGTCGCGGGTGTCGACCATGGCGCCGGGCGCAGCGGCGGCGCGGATGGCCGCGTCGCGCGCTTCCCAGTAGGTGCGGTGCGAGGTGGCCGGGCGTGCCAGCTGCTCATCGAGCCAGGCGCGGTAGCCGATGCTCACGACGCGGCCGATGTCGGCCTCGGTCGGCCCCATGCTCGCCTGCGACAAGAAGCGCGCGGCATCGGCCCGCGACGGCGGAAGATCAACGACCGGGGGCAGGGGTGCGGGAGGCGGGGTGCCACCGTCGCCACCACCGCCGCCGCAAGCGGTGAGGGTCAGCGTGGCGAATGCAGCAAGCAAATACCGACGGGATGCGGCAAGCAGTCTGAAGCTCACAGGGGGGGATCTCCGGCGCGCCGATGCCGCGGCCGGGATCGGCACACAAGTCAGGGCTCGTCGGATTGTCGGCAGCACCCACCGGGTTCTGTAGCGACATGTGACGCACCCAAGCCAGCGTTACCCTGCGTTGCGACTGCAACGCGCCTTGTGTGTTCAGCCGAGCACGGGTGCCAGTGCGCGGCGCGCCTCGTCCAGCGCCAGCCGCTCGCGCGCGGCCCAGTCGGCGAGCTGGTCTTCACCGATGCGCCCGACGTTGAAGTACCTCGCTTCGGGGTGTGCCAGGTAGAAGCCGCTGACGCTGGCGGCCGGCGTCATGGCCAGGCTCTCTGTGAGATCCATGCCGATCTCGCGCGCACCCAGCACTTCGAACATGGCGTGCTTCACACCATGCGCGGGGCAGGCCGGATAGCCTGGTGCCGGGCGGATGCCGCGGTACTGTTCGTCGATCAGTTGCTCGGTGCTCAGTGCCTCGTCAGGGGCATAGCCCCAGAGCTCGGTGCGCACGCGCTGATGCAGCCGCTCGGCAAAGGCCTCGGCCAGGCGGTCGGCCAGGGCCTTGAACATGATGGCGCTGTAGTCGTCGTGGTCGTCGATGAACTGGCGCTCCTTCTTCTCGATCCCCAGGCCCGCGGTCACGGCGAAGAGGCCGATGTAGTCCGGCGGTCCGCCGGACGGCGCGATGAAGTCGGCCAGGCTGCGGTTCGGTCTGGCCACTCCGTCGACCACGGGCCGCTCCGTTTGCAGCCGCAGCGGCTGCCAGCGCAGCGCCACCTGCGTGCGCGACTCGTCGGTGTAGACCTCGATGGTGTCGTGGTCCACGGTGGCGGCCGGCAGCAGCGCCATCACGCCCTGGGCCTGCAGCCAGCGGCCTTCGATCAGCCGCTGCAGCATGCGCTTGCCGTCGGAGAACACGCGCTGCGCCTCGTGGCCGACGACCTCGTCGCGCAGGATGTCGGGGAACTTGCCGGCCAGGTCCCAGGTCTGGAAAAACGGGCCCCAGTCGATGCAGGCGGCGAGCTCGGCCAGATCGTAGTTGCGGAACACGCGGCGGCCGATGACGCGCGGCTTGGGCGGCTGGTAGGCGGCCCAGTCCAGCGGCGTCTTGTTGGCACGCGCCTGTGCGAGCGTGACCAGCGGCGTCTGCTTGCGGTTGGCGTGCAGCTCGCGCAGCTTGGCGTAGTCGGCGCGCAACTCGGCGATGTACTTCGCCGCGCGCTCATCAGACAGCAGATCGCTGCACACGCCCACGCTGCGTGACGCATCCGGCACGTAGACCACAGGGCCCTCGTAGTGCGGCGCGATCTTCACCGCCGTGTGCACGCGGCTGCAGGTGGCGCCGCCGATGAGCAGCGGCGTCTGGCGCAGCCGGAAGTGGTCGTCGCGCTGCATCTCGGCGGCGACGTG
>JAIYDH010000109.1 GCA_027487585.1 Rubrivivax sp. | reverse complement strand
TGCGGCAGCCTGCACGCGCCCGATGCGGCGATGGCGGTGCAGCTGGCGCGCGAGGTCTACACGCGGCGCCAGGAGGGCAGCAGCGTGTGGGTGGTGCCCAGCGCCCACATCACCGCCAGCGACCCTGGCGACAAGGACATGCTCTTCGATCCGGCCGAGGACAAGGTCTACCGCCATCCCACGTTCTACGAGCTGCCCGAATCGGTGAACCACCTGTGAACACCATGCCCGCATCCGTTCGCCCTGAGCCTGTCGAAGGGCCTGGTGGTGCACACGGGGCTTCGACAAGCTCAGCCCGAACGGGTGCAGGTGGCGGTTCCATCGAACTGCGCCTCGCGCCACCCGTGCGCTACGTGCTGCGCATTGCCGACACCGCCCTCATCCACGCCCATCGCCTGGCCGAGTGGTGTGGCCACGCGCCGGTGCTCGAGGAAGACATCGCGCTGTCGAACCTGGCGCTGGACAGCCTCGGCCAGGCGCGCGCGCTGCTCACACATGCCGCCGCGCTCGAGGGCCAGGGCTTCGGCGAAGACGCGCTCGCCTTCCTGCGCGAAGAGCACCAGTTCCTCAATCTCACGCTGGTGGAGCAGCCGCTGCGCAAACCCAGCGCCCACAGCCCCGGCGGCGACTTCGCCGACACCGTGCTGCGCAACCTGTTCGTGGCCTCGTGGATGAAGGCCTTGTTCACGCGGCTGCAGGGCTCGTCGGATCCAACGCTTGCCGCCATCGCCGCCAAGTCGCTGAAGGAGGTGCGCTACCACCACCAGCACGCGGCCGGCTGGGTGGTGCGGCTGGGCGATGGCACCGAAGAGTCGGCGCGCCGGCTGCGCGCCGCACTGGCGCGCGCGTGGCCGTACACGGCCGAGCTCTTTGTCGCCGACGAGGTGGATGCCGCGGCGGCAGCCACCGGCCTGGGCCCCTCGCGCGCCGATCTGCAAACGCCCTGGCTGGCTGAGGTGAGCGCCACGCTGGCCGAAGCGAAAGTGCAGGTTCCAGCAGCCAGCCCCTTCGTCAGCACCGGCACCCTCGGCCGCCACAGTGAGCACATGGGCTTCATCCTCGCCGAGCTGCAGTTCCTGCAGCGGCGCTACCCGGGCGGCGTGTGGTGATGTGCGGCGCCGAGCTGATCAGTCGTGACGAGGCCGAGGCCCGCGCCTGGGCCGCGCTGCGCGAGGTGATGGACCCCGAGGTGCCGGTGCTCAGCCTCGTCGACCTGGGCGTGGTGCGCGCCGTGCATCTGCAGGCCGATGCCTTCGAGATCGTGCTCACCCCCACCTACAGCGGCTGCCCGGCCACCGAGGTGATCGCCGAGCAGGCCCAGGCTGCGGTGGCCGCCCTCGGCCTGGGCCCCGTGCGCGTGACGCAGCAGCTCGCCCCGGCCTGGACCACCGACTGGATCACCGACACCGGCCGCGAGGCGCTGCGCCGCTACGGCATCGCACCGCCGGGTCGTTGCGGCGACGAAGGGACTCCGGTGCGGTTGATGGCCCACCGCGTGCCCTGCCCACGCTGCGAAAGCACCCAGGTTGAGCGCCTGTCGGCCTTCGGCAGCACGGCCTGCAAGGCGCTGTACCGCTGCCTGGCCTGCCGCGAACCCTTCGAACACTTCAAACCCTTGTGATGACGGGCCTGCACTTCCACCGTTTGCGCGTGGCCGCTGTCGACGCCGACACCGCCGAAGCGCGCGTGATCCGCTTCGCGCCGATCGACGGCGACGCCGAGCGCTGGCGCTTCGAGCCCGGCCAGTACCTCACGCTGCGCGCGCAGGTGGACGGGCAGGACCTGCGCCGCAGCTACTCGCTCTGCGCCGCGCCCGGCGAGCCGCTGCGCGTGGGCGTGCGGCGCGTCGAGGGCGGGGCGTTTTCGAGCTGGCTGCATGCGCAGCTCAAGCTGGGTGACGTGATCGAGGCGCTGCCGCCGCAGGGCCACTTCGGCCGTGCGCTGGGCGCGCACCCGCGGCATGTGCTGGCCGTGGCCGGGGGCAGCGGCATCACGCCGGTGCTGTCGATCCTGAAGGCGCACCTGGCCGCGTCGCCCGACACCCGCGCCACGCTGGTGTACGCCAACCGCCAGGCCGCGAGCACGATGTTCAAGGAGGAACTCGAAGACCTGAAGAGCCGCCACCTGGCCCGCCTGGCGCTGTTCACGGTGTTCTCGCGCGAGCAGGTCGATGCACCGCTGGCCAGCGGGCGGGTGGACGCCGAGCGGCTGGCCACCGTTCTGCGCCTCGTGGGCGGCGTGGGCGCGGTGGATGCCGCCTTCGTCTGCGGCCCGCATGCCATGAACGACGAGGTCGAGGCCGCGTTGCGCAGCCAGGGCGTGCCCGAGGCCCGCATCCACGTCGAACGCTTCGGCGTGCCGCCTGCCGAGCGCAGCGCCGGTGCGCCACAGCCGCAGCCGGGAGACGCCGCCACGGCGCGCATCACCCTCGTGCGCGACGGCCTCACGCGCGAGATCGACTACACCGCGGCCGATGCCAACCTGCTGGACGCGGCCACGCGCAGCGGCCTGGACCTGCCGTTTTCGTGCAAGAGCGGCGTCTGCGCCACTTGCCGCGCCAAGCTGATCGAGGGCCGCGTGCGCATGGACCGCCAGTTCGCGCTGGAGCCCGCCGACATCGCCGCCGGCTTCGTGCTCACCTGCCAGGCGCACCCGCTCACCGAGCGCGTGGTCGTGAGCTTCGACGAGCGCTGAGAGCCTGATCCCGTGGCCCGACCGCGCTCGCAGGGTTTCGACGCGCAGCGCGATCAGCTGCTGGCCGCCGCCGCGCGCCTGTTCGCCAACCAGGGCTACACCGCCACCACCATGCAACAGGTGGCCGAGGCCGCCGGCCTGGGCAAGGCCACGCTGTACCACTACGTGCGCGACAAGCCGGCGCTGCTGGCCGCCATCGCCGGTGGCCACGTGGCGCGGCTCGAGGCGCTGGTGGGCGAGGTCGCCGCCGAGGCGCTGCCGCCCGAGCCGCACCTGGCGCGCCTGATCGAGCGCTTCCTGCGCGCCTACGCGCATGCCCAGCACGAACACCGCGTGCTCACCGAAGACGTGAAGTTCCTGCCCGCGCCCGAGCGCGAGGCGCTGCTCGAAGGCCAGCGCCGCGTCGTGCAGGCCTTTGCCGACGCGGTGGCGGCGCTGCGGCCCGAACTCGCCGCGGCCCGCCTGGCCAAGCCGGTGGCGATGCTGCTCTTCGGCATGATCAACTGGACCTTCACCTGGCTGCGTGCCGACGGCGCGCTCACGCACGAGGCGATGGCGCCGCTGGTCACCCGGCTCTTCGTCGGTGGCCTGCTGGCGCTGCCGCCCGAGCCGGTTAGCGCACGAGGCTGAAGAAGCGCGCCGCCAGCAGCCCGAGCACGATGCCCACGGCATCGGCCGCCACGTCCAGCCCGCTCGCGAAGCGGCCCGGGATCTGGCTCTGCACCAGCTCGATGAACACGCCGTAGGCCAGCAGGGCCAGCGCGATGCGCACGAAGGCCGCCTGCGCGCCAGCAAAGGCCTGGGCGGCCACCCAGGCCAGCGTGGCGAAGGCGGCGAGGTGCCGGCCCTTGTCGAGCGGCAGGCCGCCGTCGTTGAACTGCACGCGGGCGAAGGCGAACCACGACACCACGGCCAGCAGCACGAGCAGCAGCGCCCGCCAGGGCCCGCGCTGCAAGGCCCAGCCGGGCAGCATGCGGCGCAAGGCCTCAGCGGCCACCGCAGACCTCGCAGCCGGGCTGCCGGGCGAAGGCCACTTCGTCCCAGCGCATGCTGCGCGCGTCCAGCATCAACAGCCGGCCGGCGAGCGGCTCGCCGGTGCCGACGAGCAGCTTCAGCGCCTCGGCGGCCTGCACGCTGCCGATCAGGCCCACCAGCGGCGCGAACACGCCCATCGTGGCGCAGGCCACGTCCTGGTGAGCGGCCGAGGGCGGAAACAGGCAGGCGTAGCACGGTGCGCCGGCAAGGCGGCTGTCGTACACGCTGACCTGCCCATCGAAGCCGATGGCCGCGCCGCTGACCAGCGGCTTGCCGTGGCGCACGCAGGCGTCGTTGACGGCGTGGCGCGTGGCGAAGTTGTCGCTGCAGTCCAGCACCACGTCGGCCTGCGGCACGAGCTCGTCGAGCAGGGCCGCATCGGCGCGCTGCACGAGCGCGCGCACGGCCACATCGGGGTTGAGGCTGGCGATGCGGGCCGCGGCCGACTCGCCCTTGGGCGTGCCCACCGTGGCCAGCGAGTGCGCGATCTGGCGCTGCAGGTTGGTGGTGTCCACCGTGTCGGGGTCGACCACCGTGATGCGGCCGACGCCGGCGCTGCCCAGGTACAGCAGCACCGGCGAACCCAGCCCGCCAGCGCCGATGACGAGCGCGTGGCTCGCCAGCAGCCGCTGCTGCCCTTCGATGCCGATCTCGTCGAGCAGGACGTGTCGGCTGTAGCGCAGCAGCTGGTCGTCGTTCATGCAGGCAGTGTGGCGTGCCGGGCGCGCGCGGTGGGGGTGAGGCTGGTCGCGATTGTCGTCGCAGCGCCCGGCTTCCGGCGCGGTGCGCGGCCACTCAGGCGGGCCAGGGTCGGGCTCTCGGGGCGATCAGGGCGCTCGGGGCGTGCCGGCAGGCGCCAGGCTTCCACGGCCTGGGCCGGGGCGTGCTGCAGCACATGTCGGCCTGGTTGCGGCAGCGCCGCCACGCGCTCGAGCAGCGCCTCGGTGCCGGCCTCGCCCAGGCTCAGCACCAGGTGCTGCCAGCGGCGCTGCACGCGCTCGTGCAGCCAGGCGTCTTCGAGGGCGTCGCGCAGGCCCGGCCCTTGGGTGGGGGCGGCCAGCACGCGGGGCGCCATCGCGCCGACGAAGAGGTTGAAGTCGTGGCGCAGCGTGTGCGCCGGCAGCAGGGCGGCGATGGCGGCACAGCGGGCGGCCCAGCCCGGGGCGGCGAAGGCCTGGGTCACCAGCGCCTGCAAGCCCTGCGCGGCGTTGAGCAGCCGCACGCGGTTGGGCGGCAGCACGGCCAGCGGCAGGCAGGCCGCGGTGGCAAAGGGCAGGGGCGTGGCAAAGCTGCGCAGCGCGGCCACGCGCCACCAGCCGGCGGCGTCGAGGGCGTGGGTGGTGCCGCTGGACGCGTCCCTCGCCCGTTCGCAGTCTCGTGCGAGCCGGCGTGCCTCGTCGACGTCCACGCCCACCAGCGCCTGCGCCGCGGCGGTGCTGAGCATGACGAGATGGCCCGCCGCCCACGCGGCCTGGGCGTTCAGCCGCACCACCACCGGGGCATCGGCCGTGCCGGCGGCGCCGCCCAGTGGCACCCGGCGCACGGGGCAGCGCAGCGTGGCGATCTGTGCCAGATGCTGCGGCGTCAGCTCATCGGTGTCGAAGGCCTCGCCGGCCTGCCAGGCGGCCAGTCGCAGCGCCAGCCACTGGCGCACCGCGGGCCGGGCGGGCCAGGTGCGGCGGCCGAACACGGCCTGGGCGGCATGCCAGCCCTGCTGAAGGGCTGCCGGCAAGTTCGCAGGCAGGTGCAGCCCATGGCGGGCGTGGTCCCAGCCGATCTGGAACGCAGTGCGGTCTTCGCCGCGCGGCGTGGCCTGGGGGATGTCGAAACTGATCGAGGTCTGCAACATGGCTCGCTCCTGTCGTGTCGAAGAACCCGCCCTTTGCGGATCCTGTGGAACGGCAGTCTGGCGATCCAGTGGCTCATGGCGTGAGCCTGCGGCGGCGCGAACCATCCCTCGCAGATCGACATGGCAACCGAATGTGACAGCCCGGGCAACTGACGCAGTGGGCCAGCTGCACGAGAGGGTCGCGCACAGGGTGGTGGGCTGGCCGGTGATGCGCACCGTCCGCAAGCTCAAACCGGCAGGCGCCGTTGTCCAGGCCACCATCGCCACCTCCAGCGCGGCTGTGCTCGTGTGCGAGCGGCTGCAGCAGCCCGCGCGGGTGGCTGATCGGTTGATCGACGGCATCGCGGCCATCGCCGCCGGCCCGCCTGTCGACCATCAGGCGCGTGCCGCGTGGGCCCTCGGCATCAAGATCGTGTCGGTGGGTGCCAGCGGCTCGACCGCGAGCGCCGACTCGCCGCGAGCCGTCGCGATTGGGACTGACCCCCGAAAGGAGGGGCGCCGCAGTCGCCAACAATGGCCGCATGACGACGCCCGACTTCGCCCTGGTCGAGCACTGGCTAGACCAGGGCCTGTACCTGCAGGTTCACCTTCATCTCGATCGCCTGGCTGCCAGTCCGCTGCCCGGGGAGCGCCTGCAGGCCGTGCGCGCGCTGCGCTACCTGGGCGCCGACCGCGCCGGTGAGGCGCTGCTCGTGCGCACGGGCCGGCGCTTTGCGCACGACGGCGCCGCGGTGGCTGCGCACTGGCGCGGCACGCTGTCGCGGCGCGGGCCTTATCTGGCCGGCGAACTGATGCGCCGGCTGCCCATGCCGGTCGGCGCCGACGCGGCGGCGCGCGCCGAGGGTGAATCGACGCGCATGCGCATGGCCGCTGCGCTGCGCGACTTCGACGCCATGCGCCGCCATCGCGACGCTGTGCGATCGCTCGACGACAGCCAGCCCTGGCTGTGGATGGAATGGGCCCACTGCTGCCTCGACGTCGACCAGCCCGACGAGGCCGCCAAGGCCACCGCGCAGGCCCTGGCGCTGCAGCCCGGCTTCCGCGCGGCGTTGATGATGCAGGCCACCTTGCACGAGCAGGCCGGCCGCACGGCCGAGGCCTGTGCGTTGCTGCAGCAGGCCCTGGCCGAGCGCGAGTGCGGGGCCTTTGGCCAGCAGCTCTGGCCCTGGCTGATGGAGGCAGGCGACTTCGTCGGCGCCGACGCCGTGCTCGACCGCATCGAGGCGCTCTGGCCACGCGCCGATGCCGGTGCGCGCGGCTGGCTCGCAGCCCGGCGGGCCGACGTGGCCTCACGCGCGGGCGACCTGGCCCGCGCCCGCGAAGCCGCGGCTCGCGTGCCCGGCACCGGTTTCTATTCGCGTCTGGCCGAGCGACTGGGCACGACGCCGATCGAGCCCGTTCCCCCGCGCACCATGCTGCCCGTGCCCTTTGTGCGCCAGAACTGGATGACCTGCGCGCCGGCCACGCTGACCGCGCTGTCGTCGTTCTGGGGCCGGCCTGTGGACCACCTCGAGGTCGCCGAGGCCATCTGCTACGACGGCACCGCGCATGCGTCGGAGCGCCAGTGGGCGCTCGACGCCGGCTGGATCGTGCGCGAGTTCACCGCCGACGCGGCCATCACCACGGCGCTGGTCGAGGCCGGCGTGCCCTTCACCGTCACCACGGCCGAGGTGGCCAGCGCGCACCTGCAGGCCGTGATCGGCGTGGACCGCCTGCGCCAGACGCTGATCGTGCGCGACCCCACCGAGCCCAGCCCGGTGGAGTACGAGATGGGTCCGTTCTTCGAGCGCTACCGCGCCACCGGCCCGCGCGCGATGCTGCTGCTGCCGCCGCAAGAGGCCGGCCGGCTCGAGGGCATCGTGCTGCCCGATGTCGATGCCTGGGACGTCTACTTCGCCGTGATGGCCGCGTTGGCGCGCCACGACCGCGACGCCGCACAGGCCGCTGTGGCCACCGGTGCCGCCGCGCGGCCCGGGCACTGGCTGCAGCGCCGCACCGAGCGCGCGCTGGCGCTGTACGACGGCGACGAGCCCGCCATCCTGGCGGCCACCGAGCAGCTGCTGGCGCTGTTCCCTGACGACGGCCATCTGCGGCTGAGCAAGGCCGCGTCGCTGTGGGCCATCGGCGGCCGTGAGCAGCACCGGGAGTGGCTGGCCGCCTGCGCGCAGGGCCCCTGGCCCGACTCGCTGACGCGCGTGCGCCTGGCGGACCGGCTGATCGAAGACGAGCGCCGGCTGCCCGAGGCAGCGTCGCTGCTGCGGCGGGTGCTGTGGCGCTCGCCGGCGCTGGCCGAGGCCTGGTCGACCTGGGCCGACATCGTCTGGCGCCAGGGCGACCGCGCCGCCGCGCTGCAGCGCTACCGGGCGGCCGCCACGCTGCGCGGCACCAGCGAGAGCGATGCCGCCACCTACGCGCGCGCCTTGCGGATGGACGGCGACCGTGACGCAGCCGTCGCCCACCTGCAGCGGCGAGTCGAGCTTCTGGGCGCGCAGTCCGGCGAGCCCGCGCAGACCTTGTTCGACGAGCTGGAGGCGCAGGACCGCGCGACCGAGGGTTTCGAGGCGCTGGCCGAGGCGCGCCGCCGCCGGCCAGCTGACGGCGCGCTGGCGGTGTTCTGCGTCGACGCCGAGCTGCGCTACGGCCGGCTCGACGAGGCGCGCGCGGTGCTGGCCGGCGTGGCGGCCGGCGCCGCGTCGCAGGCGGCGATCTTGCGCGCGCGCTCGCGCCTGGCCGAGGCCGAAGGCGACATCGCCGAGGCCCAGCGCCGCGCCCGCGAGGCCGTGGCGCTGTCGCCGCTGAACCTGGAGCTGTGGCGCCAGCTGCTGCGGCAGATCGACCGGTTGCAGGGCCGCGAGGCCGTGATTGCCGAGTTGCAACAGGCGCTGCAGCGCTTCCCACGTTTAGTGGGCCTGCAGCGGCTGCTCTACGACTGGCTGCCGCGGGGCGATGCGCGTGAGCTGGCGCAGCTCGACGCGCTGGCGGCGCTGCACCCCGGCGACGCCTGGACGCAGCGCGAGAACGCGCTGGTGCTGACGCAGGCCCGCCGCTTCGACGAGGCCCTGGCCGCCGCCGCGCAGGCCGTGGCCGTGTCATCAGGCCACGCGGCCAGCCATGCAGTGCTGGGCAGCGTGACGCTGGAGCGCGACGGCTACGACGCCGCCCGGCCGCACCTCGAGCGCGCGGTGGCGCTGGACGTCGACCACGACTACGCGCTGCGCACGCTGGTGTCGGCGGCGCCCGATGCGGCACGGGCGCAGTCCGCGCTGGCCTTCATCGCCAGGGAGTTGGCGCGCCAGCCCACGCAGGGCGACGTGCTGCTCACGTATCAGGCCTGGGCGCAGGATCACCTGACGCACGCTGAGCTGCTGCAGTCCGTGGGCGCGCTGCAGGCGGCCCGGCCACAGCTGTGGCAAGGCTGGGTGGCGCTGGCGCGCACGCTGGCCGCCGGTGACGCGGCCGAGGTGGCGCGTGCCGAGCAGCTGCTGGCAGACGCCGTGCGGCGTTTTCCGACCGTGGCGCAGGTGGCGCTGGACCACGCGCTGCGCCTGGCCCAGCTGCAGCGGCGGGATGAGGCGCGCCGCGCACTCGAACCGGCGCTCACGCTCAGCCCGAGCTGGAACCGCGCGGTGCGGCTGATGGTCGACCTCATCGACGAGACCGACGACGACTGGCCGCGCGCCGAGCGCGTGCTGCAGCGCGCGCTGGCGCTCGCGCCGGCCGACGCCGATCTGCGCAGCCTGCTCGGCTGGGTGCTGGAGCAGGCCGGCCGCCATGACGAGGCGCTGGCGGTGCTGGAGGAGTCACTCGCGCAGGACGCCGAGCCCGAGTGGGTGTGGAAGACGGCCGACCGCTGTGCCAACGCACTGCGGCAGCCGCACCGTTTTGTCGCGCTCATCGACGCGGTCGCACGGCGGCGCCCAGCCGACCCCTGGCCGCGCATCGTGCGCGCGCGACAGACCAGCGACCACGCCGAGGCGCTGGCCGCTTCTGAGGAGGCGCTGCAGCTGAACCCGCGCCTGGTGGCGGCCTGGCACGAGCGCTTCCGCCGCCTGCTCGACCTGCAGCGCGGGGCCGAGGTGCAGCAGCGCGCCGGCCAGCTGCCCTGGCCCGACGGCGGACCGGCCGAGCTGCGGGCCTACGCGGCGCAAGCGCAGCGGGCGGCGGGCGAGTCGGACGCCGCCAAGACCGCGCTGCAGGTGCTGCTGAAGGACGCGCCGCACGAACACGGCCTGTGGCTGCTTCTGGCCGACTGGCACGACCAGGACGACGAGCACGAGGCCTACGTGAGCGCCGCGCGCGAGATGGTGCGCCTGACCCCGAACGACGCGCGCTCGCAGGTGTACCTGGGCCATGCGCTGGCCAAGTTCGAGCGTCACACCGACGCGCTGGAGCCGCTGCAGCGTGCCCTGGCGCTCGCGCCCGGCCACCGCTTTGCCGGCCTGCAGCTGGCCGACAGCGCCATCGCCAGCGGCCGGCCGGCGCTGGCCGAGCAGGCGCTGGAGGCGCTGTGGCCGCACAGCGGCACGTTCGACATCGCGGCGCGCGGCTGCCGCGTCGCCGCGCGCCAGGCCGACCGCGAGGCGCTGCGCCGCTGGTTCGCAAGGGCACTGGCCAGCACCGAGCACGAATCCGAGCGCAGCCGCGAGCTCGTGCTCGAACTGCGCCGCGAAGGCCTGGCGGGCGAGCTCGAGCCACTGCAGCGGGCGGCGCTTCAGGCGGGCCGCTGCGCGCTGGGCGCCGGCGTGTTGTGGTTCGAAGACCGTGCCGAGCGCCTGCGCCGCGCCCAGGTGCTGGACGAGGCCGAGGTGCTGATGCGCGACAGCGAAGGCGCTGCCGCGCCCCGCGCACTGCTGCACTGGCTGGTGCGCGTGCGCGACCTGGGAAACCTGCGCAGCGTGCTGGCCACTTGGCGCGAGCGTTACCGCGGCGACGACAACCTGTGGGGCGACGCCGCCTGGGCCTGGCTGCAACTGGGCGAGGCCGCCGACGTCATCCGTTGGCTGGAGGACTGGCGCGAGCGGCCGTCGACGCCGGCTTGGGTGCTGACCAACCTGTGCGTGGCGCTGGCTACGGAGGCACGCTACGACTCGCTGGCAGAGGCCAGCGCTGCCGCGCTGCGCCAGAGTCCGTTCGACATCGACGCGCAGCTCTGGCAGGCCGTGGCAGCGGCCACGCAAGGCGACCGCTCTGGCGTGCGCGACGCCGTGCGGGCGCTGGAGCGGCAGCCGCTCGAACCCTGGATGAAGCCGCTGATGCGCGGGCTGCGCGCGTGGCTCTCGCTGGTGTGGGATGCCGACCGTGCTGCGGCGCGCAAGGGCCTGGTCGAGGCCCGGGCGCTGGCAGGTCGCGACGTGGCGGCGCGGCGTTTCCTGGCCTGGCTGATGGTGCAGATCTGGCAGGACCGGCTGCCGCGCTGGCTGCTGGGCTTCATGCAGCGGCTCTACGCCCGCTAGAGGCACCTGCCGAGTGTTCTATACTCGCGGGCTTTGGCCGGTGTAGCTCAGTTGGTAGAGCAGCGCATTCGTAATGCGAAGGTCGGGAGTTCGACTCTCTTCACCGGCACCAATGTTTCTGGACCCTCAAGCGGTCCAGTGCGCTTCGAAGCCCGGCCCGTGCCGGGCTTCGTCGTTTGCGGCTGGGGCGGCTGTGCTGCCTAGAATCCGGCGATGCGCATCCTCATCGCCAACGACGACGGTTACCTCGCCCCCGGCATCGCCGCCCTCGTGCGGGCCTGCGAGGGCCTGGGCCACATCGAGGTCTACGCG
>JAIYDH010000220.1 GCA_027487585.1 Rubrivivax sp. | reverse complement strand
CGCGTCGGCGTCTTCGAGGTCGTCGGGATCGATGTGCATGAACAGCAGCGCCAGCGGCTCGACCAGCGCCGGGTCGTTGACGGCCATCAGCTCGGGGAAGAAGTCGGTGGCCGCGGCGAAGCCGGCGATCCACGGCAGCAGGCACTCCGAAGGCGCGGCCGGTTCACCGTCTTCGGCTTCGAGCGGGTAGATCCAGGGGTCGAACCAGTCGCGGCGGCCGATGGCGGCGTCGATCTCGGCATGGCGCCGTTCGACCAGCGCGCGGATCTCGTCGCTGTGGGCGCCGGGCGGCGGCGCTCGGCCGTCGAGGTCGTAGATCGCCGGCAGCCAGCGCGCCAGCGGCACCGGCCGCGGTTGCAACAGCACGCCGCACAGATAGCCGTCGACGGCGCTGGTGTCCAGCGGCTGCAGCGGCGCGGGCAGGCCGTCGAGCAGCGATTGCAGCCGGGCGATGTCGTCGTCGGTCAGGGCGTTCATGAAGCGGCACGGGTGGCGAAGCCGCGATGGTCGCAGACCTCGGGCTGTTTCGTTGCTTCTCGACGTGAGGCTTGACAAGTCACTGGGTGGTGACTGAAGATAAGTCACCTTCAAGTGACATAGGAGCTCACCCATGAACCGCCGCCACTTCATCCGCCTCGTCGGCGGTGGAACGATCGCCGTCGCCGCGCTGCCGCTGGCCGGCTGTTCGGCCGACTACCCGCCGCAGGCCGTCGAGGCCTGGGCCGGCCCGGGCGACGAGCCCGACACCGCGCGCTGGGCGCTGGCACACGCCATCCTGGCGCCGAGTTCGCACAACCTGCAGCCCTGGCTGGTGGATCTGCGCACGCCGCAGTCGCTGACCCTGTTCGTCGACCGCGAGCGCCTGTTGCCGCAGACCGACCCCTGGTTCCGCCAGATCATGGTCAGCCAGGGCGCCTTCATCGAGACGCTGCTGCTGGCGCTGGCCGAGCGCGGCGCGGTCGCCCAAGTGGCCCTGTTCCCCGAGGGCGAGCCCGGCGCGCGCACGCTCGACGACCGCCCGGTGGCGCGCATCACCTGGGCCAGCGGCTCGCCGCCGCGCGACCCGCTGTTTGCGCAGATTCGCCGCCGCCACACGGCCAAGGTCGGCTACGACAGCACGCGAGCGGTGGCCGCGGCCACGCTGCAGGCGCTGGGCGCCGCGGTGGCGGGCGAGCCCGCGGTGCGCTTTGGCGGCACCGTGCAGCCCGAGGCCTTGCCGGCGCTGCGCACGCTGTGCTTCGAGGCGGGCCGCGTCGAAACGGCCACGCCGCGCACCGCGCTCGAAAGCCTGCGCCTCACGCGCATCGGCCCCGACGAGATCGCTCGCCACCGCGATGGCATCAGCCTGAACCGCGCGTTTCCGCGGGTGATGTCGGCGGTGGGACTGTTCGACCGCTCGGTCGCGCCGGCACCGGGCAGCGCCGGCTTCGATGCCATGCTGAAGTTCTACCGCGAGCAAAGCGACACCGCGATGGGCTTTGCCTGGTTGTCCACGCCCGTGGTGGCCGGCGCCACGCGCCGCGCCGAGGTGGCGGCCGGCCGCGCCTGGATGCGGCTGCAGCTCAAGGCCACCGAACTGGGCCTGCAGACGCAGCCGATGAGCCAGGCGCCGCAGGAGTTTGCCGAGATGAAGCCCTGGCACGACGAGCTGCACCGCCTGACCGTGGGCCGCCCGGCCGGCGAGGAGGTGGTGCAGATGTTCGCCCGCCTGGGCTACGCGGCGGCTCAGCCCCACACCCCGCGGCGCCCGCTGCCCGGCTTCGTGCGCGCCTGACAATGCCGGCATGACCGGCGACCTCACCGAGCCACCCGAGCCGCCCGAGCCGCCACCCGCCCGGCGCCCCGCCCGCGACCGCGCCGCCACCGAGGCCCGCATCCTGGCCGCCGTGGGCCAGGTGCTGGCGCGCGACGGCTGCGCCGGCATCGGCGTCAACGCCGTGGCCAAGCAGGCGGGTGTCGACAAGGTGCTGATCTACCGCTACTTCGGCGGCCTGCCCGAGTTGCTGCGCGCCTTTGCCGCCAGCGGCGGCTTCTGGCCGACGCTGGCCGAACTGCTGGGGCCCGATCCGGCCGCCTTCCTGGCGCTGCCGGTGGCCGAGCGATACGCCGGTTTCTTCGACCACTTCGTCGAGGCGCTGCGCGCGCGGCCGCTGACGGTGGAGATCCTGGCCGGCGAGGTGGCGCAGCGCAACGAGCTCACCGCCATCCTGGAAGACGAGCGCGAGGCCTGGGGCCTGGAGGCCGCGCGTGCGCTGGGCGGCCCGGAGCTGGCGCGCGAGCCCTGGGCCGGCACGCTGATGACCGTGCTGGTGGCCGGCGTGCAACACCTGCTGGTGCGCGCGCGCCAGATCCGCATCTGGAGCGGCATGGACCTGCACAGCGACGCCGCCTGGCTGCAGATCCGCAGCGCCGTCCGAGAAATGGCGGCCAAGACATTTCCGCCCGCGCCTTAGACTGGCGGGCTCAGAGCTTGTGAAGCATTCCGGCGCGTCCGAGCGGGCGTCCGAAACGGTGTCGATCTAGGCGCAAAGCGCAGCCGTAGCACGGGCTACGGCGAGCATTTGCAACGACGAGCGGCGCCGTTTCGGGCGCACGAGCGGGCGCGGCGGAACGCTTCACAAGCTCTCAACCCACAACACCCAACGGAGACCGCCCATGGGAGCCCCCGAAGCCTTCACGCAGAACCTCGATGTGGCGCACTGGATCGGCGGCGCGCCGCACCGGGGCAGCGGCAGCCGCTCGCAGACCGTCTGGAACCCGGCCACCGGCCAGGCCGCGCGCCGCGTGCTGCTGGCCGAAAGCGCCGACGTGAACGCCGCCGTCGCTGCCGCGGTGGCCGCGCAGCCGGCCTGGGGCGAGATGCCGCCGATCCGCCGCGCCCGCGTGCTCAACAAGTTCCTCGCGCTGATGAACGAGCACAAGGACACCCTGGCCGCCATGATCACCGCCGAGCACGGCAAGGTGTTCTCCGACGCGCAGGGCGAGGTCATGCGCGGCATCGACATCGTCGAGTTC
Source organism: Rubrivivax sp. (assembly GCA_027487585.1). Taxonomy (GTDB): domain Bacteria; phylum Pseudomonadota; class Gammaproteobacteria; order Burkholderiales; family Burkholderiaceae_C; genus Rubrivivax. The sequence goes on along the minus strand of JAIYDH010000220.1, from coordinate 7,862 downwards.
GCCTGCGGCGTGCCGCAGCTGCTGAAGGGCGACTACACCGACCAGGTCAGCACCGGCATCGACAACTGGACGATGCGCCAGCCGCTGGGCGTGGTGGCCGGCATCACGCCGTTCAACTTCCCGTGCATGGTGCCATGCTGGATGTTCCCCGTGGCGCTGGCCTGCGGCAACGCCTTCATCCTGAAGCCCAGCGAACGCGACCCGAGCCCGAGCCTGTTCATGGCCGATCTGCTGCGCCAGGCCGGGCTGCCCGACGGCGTGTTCAGCGTCGTGCAGGGCGACAAGGTGGCGGTCGACACGCTGCTGGCCCACCCCGACGTGGCCGCCATCAGCTTCGTCGGCAGCACGCCGATCGCCCAGTACATCTACGAAACCGGCGCCCACCACGGCAAGCGCGTGCAGGCCCTCGGCGGCGCCAAGAACCACATGGTGGTGATGCCCGACGCCGACCTCACGCAGGCCGTGGACGCCCTCATCGGCAGCGCCTACGGCAGCGCCGGCGAGCGCTGCATGGCCATCAGCGTGGCCGTGCTGGCGGGCGACGTGGCCGATCGCATCGTGCCGCTGCTGGCCGAGCGCGCGAAGACGCTGAAGGTGAAGAACGGGCTGGAAGCCGACGCCGAGATGGGCCCCATCGTCACCAAGGAAGCACGCGACCGCATCGAGGCGGCGATTGGCCGCGGTGCCGAGGAAGGCGCCACGCTGGTGGTCGACGGCCGCGGCCTAAAGGTGCCGGGCCATGAGGCCGGCTTCTTCACCGGGGGCACGCTGTTCGACCATGTCACGGCCGACATGAGCCTGTGGCGCGAAGAGATCTTCGGCCCCGTGCTGGCCTGCGTGCGCGTGCAAGGCCTCGACGACGCGCTGGCGCTCATCAAGGCGCACGCCTACGGCAACGGCGTGGCCTGCTTCACGCGCGACGGCGCCGTGGCGCGCGAGTTCGCGCGCCGGGTCGACGTGGGTATGGTGGGCATCAACGTGCCGATCCCGGTGCCGATGGCCTGGCACGGCTTCGGCGGCTGGAAGAAAAGCCTCTTCGGCGACCACCACGCCTACGGCGAGGAAGGTGTGCGCTTCTACACGCGGCAGAAGAGCATCATGCAGCGCTGGCCCGACCGGGTGGCCGAAGGCGCGAGTTTCGTGATGCCGACGGCGCGCTGAGGCGCAGCTCGGGCTCTCAGGTCCCGATCACGCCACCGTCGAGCTTGCGCACCACCACGGTGGCGCTGCGCGGACGGCCGTTGGGCTTGAAGTCGGGCCAGTTGCTGAAGCGGCGCGGTGCAGCGGGGTCGTTGCGCCCGCGCGGCGCCTCGCCGGGGTGCTGGATGTTCACGAACATGGTGCGGCCGTCGGGCGTGAAGCAGCAGCTGGTGATCTCGGCGTGCACCGGGCCCACCAGGAAACGCCGCGTCTGCCGCGTGGCCACGTCGCAGGCCAGCAACTGGTTGTTGCCCAGGCGCTGGTTGTCGCCCTGGTTGAGCGCCGAGGTGCTGATGTCGCTGCCGATCCACAACACGCCGCGCGGATCGAAGGCGATGGTGTCGGGGCTGCCGAGGGCGTCGCCCACGGTGTTGCCGCGCGCCTCGGGGCGCTCGTTGGCGGGGTCGCCAGCCAGCACGAGGTGGTTCCACTCGAAGCCGGTGCCGTCGAAGTCGCCGTCCTCGCGCCAGCGGATGATGTGGCCCATGGGGTTGGGGGCACGCGGGTTGGCGGCGTCGGCGTCGGCCTTGGCCCCGGGGCCGCGGGCGCTGTTGTTGGTGAGCGTGCAGTAGACCCAGCGGCTGCGCTCGTCGATGGCCAGCCACTCCGGGCGGTCCATCGGCGTGGCGCCGAGCCGGTCGCTGGCCTGGCGGGCCTTGATCAGCACCTCGCCCTGGTCGGCAAAGCCGTGGGCCGGCGTGAGCGGGCCCTCGCCCTGGCGCAGCGGCAGCCAGCGGCCGCGGCCGTCGGCATCGAAGCGCGCCACGTACAGCGTGCCGTGGTCGAGCAGCTCGCGGTTGGCCTGCGCGGCGCTCAGCCCGCCGCCGGCCGGCTTGATGCGGTCGCGGCTGACGAACTTGTAGATGTACTCGAAGGCCGCGTCCTCGCCGCTGTAAACCACCGCGCGGCCGTCCTTCGTGACGGCCACCCAGGCGCCCTCGTGCACCGCCCGGCCCAGCGCCGTGCGCTTGACGGGCGTGCTCGCCGGGTCGTACGGATCGACCTCGACGACCCAGCCGAAGCGGTGCGGCTCGTTGGGGTGGCGCACGGTGTCGAAGCGCGGGTCGTGCGGCGCCCAGTCGTACCAGCTGTTTTTGCCCAGGCCCCAGCGCTGCTCGTGCTGCGTCGGCTGGTCGGCGGTGGTGAAGTAGCCCTGGAAGTTCTCTTCACCCGACAAGAACGTGCCCCAGGGCGTGCGGCCGGCGGCGCAGTTGGCGAAGGTGCCGAGCACGCGGCGGCCGGTAGGGTCGGCGGCGGTGCGCATCAGCGGGTGACCGGCGGCCGGGCCGCTGATCTCGATCGGCGTGCGGGCCGTGATGCGGCGCGCCCGCGGCGACGGGCGCACGGGGTGCCAGCGGCCGTCGCGCAGCTCGATCTCGGTCACCGAGATGCCGTGCGCGGCCTGGCTCTTGGCCACCTTCTCGGCGCTCCAGCCTGCCCGGCCGGTGGCGTGCAGCAGGCCGTCGTCGACGTACTCGTGGTTCATCACCAGCAGGCCGCGCTGGCTGGCGCTGGCGGAGCCGGGCTCGAGCGGGAAGTACTGCATGCCGTCGTGGTGCATGCCCATCTGCAGCGCCTGCTCGGCGGCGCTGTTGCTGGCGTCGTCTGCAAAGGCGGGCATCGGCGAGCCGGCAATGCCCACTGGCTCGCCCCAGGGCATGAAGGGCGTGGCCGTGTAGCCGTCGGCCACCACGAGGCTGTCGGCGGTGCTGGCCTTCACGCTTTGGAAGCCGAGCGCGGGTGAGGCCGCCCGGCGGGCGAGCGGGTTGCTCGCGCCCGGTCCGTCGCTGGCGCAAGCCGCGAAGGCCGGCGCCAGGGCCGCCAGCAGGCCCCCGCGCAGCACGGTGCGCCGAGCCGGATCGGACAGCTCTTGAATGCCGGGCTGGGTGGAGCGGCTGCAGTGCTCCAGCGTCGAGTCGTCCTGGGCCATGGCGGCATTCTGGTCCTCACCGGCCGTGGGGGGCGCAGGCGCGGGCGTGGCCGCGCCGTCGTCACCACCTTGTCACAGTGCTGTCGCACGATCGCCGAGCGGCCTGGCCGCTTTGGCCATGAACCCCACGCAGACTCCCGTCCACTTCGACACCGAACTCCAGGCCGTCAGCGCCCAGCTGCTGGCCATGGGCGGCCTGGCGGAGTCGCAGCTGTCGCAGGCCCTGTACGCCATCACGCGCGCCAGCGGCGAGACGGTGCAGCAGGTGCTGCAGCTCGAGCAGCGGCTCAACGCCGCCGAGGTGGAGCTGGAGCGCGAGCTCTGGGCCGTGGTGGCGCGGCACCAGCCCGCGGCGCGCGACCTGCGGCTGCTGATCGCCGTCTCTAAGATGGTGCACGACCTCGAGCGCATCGGCGACGAGGCCGCGCGCGTGGCCCGCGCCGTGCCGCGGCTGTTGTCGCACGGCACGCTCGGCACAGGCGGGCCGATGGGCCAGGCCCTGCTCGCGGTGGGCACCACAGGCCGCCTGGCGACGGAGCTGCTGCGCCTGGCGCTGGACGCCTTCGCGCGCCGCGACGTCGCCCAGGCCCGCCGCGTGCTGCGCGACGACGACGCGCTCGACGCCAGCTTCGAGGATCTGATGCGCCGCCTGGTGAGTTGCATGTCCGACCACCCGCGCCTCATCTCCGCCGGCATCGACCTGGTGTTCGTGGCCAAGGCGCTGGAGCGCGTCGGCGACCACGCCAAGAACCTGGCCGAGCAGGTCATCTACTGCGTCGAGGGCATCGACGTGCGCCACACCTCGCGTGGCGACGCCGCGCCCGCGCCCGCCTGACAGGCGCCCCGCCAACCCGAAGAGAACCCCATGCCCCGCATCCTGATCGTCGAAGACGAGCCCGCGATCGCCGAGCTGGTGGCGCTGAACCTGCGCCACAGCGGCTACGAAACCCAGTGTGTCGGCAGCAGCGCCGACGCCGACACCGTGGTGCGCACCGCGCTGCCCGACCTGGTGGTGCTGGACTGGATGCTGCCTGGCGAAAGCGGTGTCGCGCTGGCGCGGCGCTGGCGGGCGCAGGCGCGCACGCGCAACCTGCCGATCGTGATGCTCACCGCGCGCAGCCAGGAGTCCGACCTCGTGCAAGGCCTCGATGCCGGCGCCGACGACTACCTCGGCAAGCCCTTCAGCAACGCCGAGCTGCTGGCGCGCATCCGCGCCGTGCTGCGCCGCAAGGCGCCCGAGAGCACCGACGTGGCGGTGCAGGTGGGCCGGCTCTCGCTCGACCCGACGACGATGCGCGTCACGGCCGAAGGCCAGCCGGTGCACGTGGGGCCCACCGAGTTCCGGCTGCTGCGCTTTCTGCTGTCGCACCCCGAGCGCGTGCATACGCGCGCGCAGCTGCTCGACCGCGTCTGGGGCGACCACGTCTTCATCGAGGAGCGCACGGTCGACGTGCACATCAAGCGCCTGCGCGAGGCGCTGGCGCCGGCCGGCTGCGCCGCGATGATCGAAACCGTGCGCGGCGCCGGCTACCGGCTGGCGCGGCCGTCGGAAGTGGGCACTTCGGCGGCCACAACGGCCTCGGCCTGAACCGGAACCGGCTGCCGGCCTTCGAGCAGCCGCCCCACGCCCCACAGCGCCGCCACCAGCGCGGCCGCTGCGCCGGCCAGTGGCGCCGCCGCCAGCGTGTGCGCGACCCACAGAAAGCCCGAGGTCGCCACCAGCACGAGCCCGAACAGCGCCGCCGCCAGCGCCTGCACCCGCAGCGGCACCGCGGCTTCATGGCGCTGCACCTGGCTGATCTCGAAGGCCGGCCGCGGGAAGCGCGCCGCCACGTCGGCGGGCCGCCAGCCCGGCGGCATCAGCCAGACCTTGAGCTTGTCGAGCGCGCGCTCGGCATGCCAGCTGTCGAAGACCAGGCCGCGGTAGACGTCGAGGTTGGCCACCAGCGGGCACCAGCGCTTCAGCGGCGCGCGCGTGCCGTAGACGATGGGCTCGGCCTCGTCTTCGTCGGCGTAGCTGTTGAACAGGCGGTCCCAGACGATGAGGATGCCGCCGTAGTTGCGGTCGAGGTAACGCTCGTTCACGGCGTGGTGCACGCGGTGGTTGCTCGGGCTCACGAACCAGCGGTCGAACCAGCCCAGGCGGCCGACCTGCTGCGTGTGCACCCAGAACTGGTAGAGCAGGTCGATCAGCGCCACGGTGGCAAACACCACGGGCGGCACGCCGGCCAGCGCCAGCGGCAAATAGAACAGCCAGCCGAAGACGAAGCCGCTGCTCGTTTGCCGCAGCGCGGTGCCGAGGTTGTAGTCCTCGCTCTGGTGGTGCACCACGTGCGCGGCCCAGAACAGCGCCACGCGGTGGCTGGCGCGGTGGTGCCAGTAGTAGCAGAAGTCATACGCCAGCAGCGCGCCAAGCCACACCGCGATGGAGTCCACGGGCAGCTTGAACAAGGCCACGTGCTCGAACACCAGCACGTACAGGCCGATGCGCAAGAGCCGACCGAACACGCCCGTGACCTGGCTCATCACGCCCAGGCCGATGCTGGTGAGCGTGTCGGCCAGCCGGTAGGTGTTGCGGCCGCGCGCCAGGCCGACGGCGAACTCCAGCGCGATGAGCACCAGGAACACCGGCGTGGCAAGAACGATGATTTGGGCGCCTGTCATGCGGCCCCGAGGCTACGGCCTACGATGCGGGCATGGAATCGGCAAACACCCAATCTTCCCTGTCCGGCGCAGCGCCTGCGCGCCGCCGCCTGCTCGTCACTGGCGCCGGCCGCGGCATCGGCGCCGCGGTGGCCGTGATGGCGGCCGAGCGCGGCTGGGACGTGGCGCTCAACTACGCCCGCGACACCGCCGCGGCCGAACGCACCGCGGCACGGGTGCGCCAGGCCGGCGGCCGCGCGCTGCTGCTGCCCGCCGACGTGGCCGACGACACGGCCGTGGTGGCGATGTTCGCGAGCCTCGACCAGGCCTGGGGCGGGCTCGACGGCCTCGTCAACAACGCCGGCGTGGTGGACATGGCGCAGCGCGTGGACGAGTACAGCGCGGCGCGTGTGCAGCGCATGTTCGCGATCAACGTCTTCGGCAGCTTCTCGTGCGCGCGCGAGGCGGTGCGCCGCATGAGCACGCGGCACGGTGGCACGGGGGGCGCCATCGTCAACATCGGCTCGGTGGCCAGCAAGCTGGGCTCGGCCGGGCAGTACGTGGACTACGCGGCGGCCAAGGGCGCCATCGACGTGTTCACGATCGGCCTGAGCCGCGAACTGGCCACCGAGGGCGTGCGCGTGAACTGCGTGCGCCCGGGCATCACCGACACGGAGATCCACGCCAGCGGCGGCCAGCCCGAGCGCGCAAGGCAGCTGGCGCCGATGATCCCGATGCAGCGGCCGGGCACGGCCGACGAGATTGCCGAGGCGGTGCTGTGGCTGCTGTCGGATGCGGCGGCCTACACGACCGGGGCGCTGCTGGATGTGACGGGCGGGCGCTGAGGCAGGGCTTCGACAGGCTCAGCCCGAACGGATATCCAGAACCCACTCGCGCTGAGCCAGAACCCATTCGCACTGAGCCAGAAACCATTCGCGCTGAGCCAGAAACCATTCGCGCTGATCCAGAACCCGTTCGCGCTGAGCCTGTCGAAGCGCCGGTGGCGCGCCGCCCCCTCACTCCGCCGCATACCCCCGCAACACCTCCAGCAGCCCCTTCGCCGCCCCGACCTCCGCGCCGCGCGTGCGCTCGGCGTGGGTGTTCAGCAGCAGCCCGGCGTTGTCGGCCACCGTGCCCCACATGCTCGGCGAGCGCACGCGGTCGCGCAGTGCCGCGAAGCGCGTCTCGAGCCCGGGCCGCGCCAGGGCAAGCTGCCGCGTCGCCAGGGCCTGCAGCATGTCGAGTTCGATCAGGCTGGCGTGGCTCCAGAAGTCGGGCTCGTTCTGCGTCGCGGCGTGCAGGCTGCGCTGCACCGCGGCCACCGACTCGTCACCCAGCCCGGCCCAGCCGCGGCGCCCGAACGAGGCCACGTACGCCAGGCCCATGCGCTTGAGCGCCGGGTCGAAGAGCTTCGGGTCCATCTGCGCCGCCGCCAGCGACTCGGCCTCGAAGTAGGCCTCGGCCGCCCGCGCAAAGGCCTCGCGCGCCGCCACCGCGTGCCTGGCGCGCTGCTCCACCAGCCCCAGCTGCTTGAAGGCCAGGCCCTCGAGCGAGCAGCGCTCGATGCCCGGCTGCAGTGCCGCCAGCACCGCCAGCCGCTCGGCAGCGTCGAGCACCTCGGCCCGTGCGTGCCTGAAGGCGTCGCTGCCGGGCTTGTGGCGCTGAGCCTGCGCCCAGCCGCGCAGCGCGCGCAGCTTGTGCAGCTGCTCCTGGGTGCGCAAGGTGGCGCTGGCGTCGGCTGCCGCGAGCGCGCGTTCGAACCAGGTGATGGCCGCGCCATCGTCCTTGGCCTCGCGGTAGGCCACGCCGAAGGCCTCGGCCACCGCGCCCATGCCGCCCCACAGCGCGCCGAAGCGGGCCTCGAGGTGGCGGATCTTCTCCAGCTGCTCGCTGCGGTCGGCGCCCATCCACATCAGGCGCACGGCCTGCTCTTCCAGCGCCAGTGTCAGGCCCAGCGGCGACGAGATGGCCTGGAACTCCTCGCGCGGCGGCGGCGCCGCGGCGGCCTCTTCGTCGGCCTGCTTGCGGTACACCCAGTTCGGGTCGCCGTAGGCCTGGTAGGCGGCCCAGGAGTTGCTGCTGCGGTCGG
>JAIYDH010000411.1 GCA_027487585.1 Rubrivivax sp. | reverse complement strand
TCGCGCGAGCTGGAGCAGGTGGCTGGCCGCATGGCGCACATCGGCGGCTGGTCGGTCGACCTGGCGAGCGGCCTCACGACCTGGTCCGACGAGATCTGCGCGCTGCACGAAGTGCCGCCGGGCACGCGCGGCGTCGTTGCCGATGGCCTGCGCTACTACCCCGGCGATGCGGCGCACCAGATCGAAGCCGCCCTGCAGCGTTGCATCGCGCAGGGCGAGCCCATGGACCTCGAAGTGCCCTTCGTCGGCGCCCGCGGCACGCACCGCTGGGTGCGCGTGGTGGGCGAAGCCGTACGTGACGGGGCCGGGCGCGTGGTCGGCGTGCAGGGTGCGCAGCAGGACATCACCGCGGCACGGCGGGACACGCAGGCGCTGGCCGATTCGCGCGAGCAACTGGCCGCGCTGGTGGCCGCGATCCCCGACCTGTGGATGGTCTACGACGCGGAGTTCCGCTACCTGCAGGTCAGCGACCCGGCGCATCCAGGGCTGTCGGCGCCCTGGAGCGACAAGCTGGGCAAGCGCATCCACGAGACCGTCGATGCCGAGTTGGCCGACACGCTGGTGCGGCTGGGACGTGACGCCCACCGCACCGGGCTGCCTCAGCGACATCACTACGAGATCGAGGTCGCTGGCGGTGCCCGGCGCTGGTTCGAGTCGCGCTACGTCCCGATGAGCGAAGGCCGCACCCTGGCGGTGATCCGCGACGTCACCGACACCCACGAGGCCGAGCGCCGATTCAGCGATCTGGCCGAGGCGGCGCCGATCGGCATCTTCGTGGCCGACGCGCAAGGCCGGGTGAGCTACGCCAACCCGGCCTGGCGTGCGCTGATGTCACTGGCGGCCGCCGAGGCCTTGGGCCTGGGCTGGGCCAACTCGGTGCATGCCGACGACCTGCCCGCGGTGGCCGATGGCTGGCGACGCTACGCCGAGGGCGCCGCGGTGTTCGAGATGGAGTTCCGCATCGGCGCCTCGTCCGAGGCTGCCGAGCGCACGGTATGGGCGCAGGCGCGGCCGATGCCACGCGGCGGCGCGGCGGCGGGGGTCTTGCACGTGGGCTGCGTGGTCGACGTGACCCCGGCCCGCGAACTGCAGCGCGAGCGTGAGGCCCGTGCCGTGGTCGAAGAGTCGGGCCGTCGGCAGCGGGCTTTCCTGTCGCGCGTGAGTCATGAGTTGCGCACGCCGCTCAACGCCATCCTCGGCTTCGGCGAACTGCTGCGGGCCGAGCTGGCGCAGGTGCCGCTCCAGGCCGCCTACCTCGGGCATGTGGTGCAGGCCGGCCGCCACATGCTGGCCCTGGTCGACGACCTGCTCGAGCTGCAGCGCCTCGAACAAGGACGGCTAAAACCCCAGTGGACACGCTTGCCGGTGCAGGCGCAGCTCGAGGCCGTGGCCCAGATGCTGTTGCCGCTGGCGCGCACCGCCGGCCGGGTGCTGAGGGTCGATGCCGATCCCGCGCTCGACATCGACAGCGACGAGCGCGGCCTGCGCCAGATCCTGCTCAACCTGGGCAGCAACGCCATCAAGTACGGCCGAAGTGGCGGCCACGTCGAGCTGGCCTGTCGGGCCGTTGGCGAGCGGCAGGTGCTGACCGTGCGCGACGACGGGCCCGGCATGACCGAGGCGCAACTGCAGCGCTTGTTCCAGCCTTTCGATCGGCTCGGCCAGGACGGTGGTGCCGTCACCGGCAGTGGCCTCGGCCTCGTGATCTCGCGCCAGCTTGCCGAAACCTTGGGCGGCACGCTGGAGATCACGAGCGCACCCGGCGTCGGCACCACGGCCACGCTGGTACTGCCCACGCGGCGTTGAGCCCCGAAAAAAAGGCCCCGGCAGAGAGGGATCCCGCCGAGGCCACAAGCCCGGTCGCGCCAGGCTCAGGAGGACGTGGCCCACCGCGCCAGGAGTGCGCGTCAGGAAGAGTGCAGGCCACGGGGCCACTGTAGAAGCCGCGCCCGCGCCGCGCGCAGGCCTTGCGACGAGTGGCAGCGCCGCCAGCATGAAGCGCCGATGGCGGTGACGGAACAGCGCGCCGCTGGCAGCCCGGCGCGGCGAGTGCTGCTGTGCGACTGCGTTGTGAACGGCGCGCCACAGCGCGGCTCGGAACAGGCATTTGCACCGGGTCTGCGGGCTTGTTCCAGCGGCCGGTTGTGGCAGTCTCGTGCCTTACTGTCATCGAGCGAGCTGCAACTTCAAGGAGTGCGCGCATGGGTGCCGAGGGTTCAAGGGGCTTGTCGACCTGTGGTCCGGGGCCGTCGGCCCTGCCGATTGCGCGCATGCGCTCGGTGTACCGCCTCGACGAGGTCGAGAAGCGCCTGGACAAGCTGCCGCCGCGCGAGCACGAGAGCCTGCGCGCCACCTACGAGCGCATGCTCGAAAAAGGCGGCGAGCGTTTCCAGGTCAAGCCCGGCGGCCTGCCGGCCATGGAGCACCTCTACGACGAGCTGCCCAACTTCCACGAGGTGCTCGACGACGTGCGGCGCCAGCTGGCGCTGTGCCAGGACAGCCGCGACGCGCTGGAGCTGACGCCGATGTTGCTGCTCGGCCCGCCCGGCATCGGCAAGACGCACTTCGCACGCGAGGTGGCGCAGCTGCTGGGCACCGGCCTGGGCTTCATCAGCATGAGCAGCCTGACCGCCGGCTGGGTGCTGTCGGGTGCCAGCAGCCAGTGGAAGGGCGCGCGGCCGGGCAAGGTGTTCGAGACGCTGGTCGACGGCGCCTATGCCAACCCGGTGATGGTGGTCGACGAGATCGACAAGGCGCGCGCCGAGCACGCCTACGACCCCCTCGGCGCGCTGTACAGCCTGCTCGAGCACGACACCGCGGGCGCCTTCACCGACGAGTTCGCCGAGATCGCCATCGACGCCAGCCAGGTGATCTGGGTCGCCACCGCCAACGACGAGCGCGCCATTCCCGAGCCCATCCTGAACCGCATGAACGTGTTCGAGGTCGAGGCTCCTGATGCCGACGCCGCACGTGCCATCGCGCTGCGCCTGTACCGGCAAATCCGTGGCGCGCACGACTGGGGCCGCCGCTTCGAGGAGCAACCCTCCGAGGCCGTGCTCGAAGGCCTGGCCGCGATGGCCCCGCGCGAGATGCGCCGTGCCTGGATGACGGCCTTCGGCAACGCACGACTGGCCGGCCGCGACGCCATCGACTCGGCGGACCTGCCCGGCAGCGGCGGCCGCCGCGCGCCCATCGGCTTCATGCAGTGAGGCGCCCGGCGGCACGGGCCGCGGCGTGGGCGCTGACGGCGCTGGCGGTGCTGGTGTCGACGGCGCTGCCGGTGGCCCAAGCGGCCGGTTTGGCCGGTGCGGCCGGCGCTGCCGCGCCCCGCATCGGCCTCGTGCTCGGCGGTGGCGGCGCGCGCGGCGCCGCGCACATCGGCGTGCTCGAGGAGCTCGAACGTCTGCGCGTGCCGGTGCACTGCGTGGCCGGCACCAGCATGGGTGCGCTCGTGGCCGGGGCCTGGGTGGCCGGCCGCACCCCGGCCGAGATGCGCGAGGCCATGTCGCGCGCCGACTGGAACGGCATGTTCCTAGACGGGGCCGGCGACGCCGACCTCGACCTGCGCGCGCGCCGCCTGCGCCAGCGCTTCCTGCCCGGCAGCGAGACGGGTCTCGTCGACGGCGGTGCCGTCACGCCGCCGGCGCTGGTGCAGGGCCAGCGCATCAAGCTCTTCCTGAACGCGCTGGTGCGTTCGGAAACCGGCGAGCCGCAGATCGAGAAGCTGCCTCTGCCCTTGTCGATCATCGCCACCGACATCGGCACCGGCGAGCGCATCGTCATGCGCGACGGCCCGCTCACCGAGGCCATGCGCGCGAGCATGGCGGTGCCGGGGCTGCTGGCACCGTGGTCGTGGCGCGGGCGCAAGCTGGTCGATGGCGGCCTGGTCGACAACCTGCCGGTGCGCGAGTTGCGCGAACGCTGCCAGGCCGACGTGGTGATTGCCGTGAACGTGGGCTCGCCGCCGCTGCCGGCACAGTCGATCGCCGGGCTGCTGAGCATCACGGCGCAGATGGTGGCGCTGCTGACCGAGCAGAACGTCGGCGCGTCGCTGGCGCTGCTGACGCCGCGCGATGTGCTGATCCGCCCCGACCTGGGCGACATCACCGCGGCCGACTTCGCCCGCCATGGCGACGCCGCCGCACGCGGCCGGGCCGCCATGCGCGAACACGAGCCGGCGCTGGCGGCGCTGTCGGTCGACGAGCGCGCCTATGCCGCCTGGCGGCGTGGCGCCAGCGTCACCGAGCGCGACGTGCCGCGCATCGACGCCATCGAGGTGGCCGAGCTCCAGCGCGTGGCGCCGGCGCTGCTGCTGCGCCACGTGCGCCAGCGCGCCGGTGCGCCGCTGGACATCGAGGCGCTGGCCATCGACCTCGAGCGCGCCTACGGCGACGGCCACTTCGAGCGCCTGGACTACACCGTGCGGCGCGAAGGCGGCCGCAGCGTGCTGCGCCTGCTGCCGGTGGAAAAGGCCTGGGGCCCGGACTACCTGCGCCTGGGCCTGCAGCTGCAGAGCACGCTGAACCAGGGCTCGCGCTACCAGTTGCGCGCGGCGCTGCAGCGCACCTGGCTCAATGCGCTGGGCGGCGAGCTGCTGCTGTCGGGCGAGTTGGGTGACGTCACCGGCGCGCAGGCCGAGTTCGTGCAGCCGCTCGACCCGGCCCAGCGCAGCTTCGTCGACGCGCTGGCCGAGTACCGGCGCGAGCGCAGCGACTACTTCTTCGCCGAGCAGCGCATCGCCGAGTACCGCATCGCGCGTTCGCGGCTGGAGCTGGGTGTGGGCCTGAACCTCGTGCGCCTGGGCCAGGTTCGCGCGGCCGGATGGATCGGCGAGGTCCAGCGCTCGCTGGAGACCGGCATCGATCTGTTCCGCGCCTTGCCCGAGCCGGGGCAGGGTGGCTGGCTGTTGTCCTTTGAGCTCGACCGGCTCGATCGCCTGTACTTCCCGCGCAGCGGCTGGGCCCTGCAGGCCCAGTGGCGGGCCGACGAGCGCAGCGGCTGGCGCCGCGTCCATGTGGCGGCCCGTGCCGCGGCGCCCTGGGGCGACTGGGTGCTGGCCGGCCGCAGCAGCTGGACGGCGTCGACCACCGGCCCGCTGCCCTTGTCGGAGGCGCCGCGCCTGGGCGGCTTCCTCAACCTCACGGGTTTCGCGGCCGGCCAGCTGATCGGCGACGACGTCGCCTATGGCCATGTGCGGGCCGAACGCATCATCGGCCGCCTTCCGCTGGGCCTGCGTGGCGACATGCGCCTGGGCCTGGCGCTCGAGGCCGGCCGCGTGGGCGAGCCCTACACGCTGCAGAAGCGCGACGGGCTGCTGCGCGGAGCGGCGCTGTACCTGGGGGGCGAGACGCCGCTGGGCTCGGTGTACGTGGGGCTGGGGCGCGCCAGTGGCGGCGCCGTCAACGCCTATCTGTTCCTGGGCACGCCCTGATCAGGCCACCAGGCCCGCCACAGCCCGGCGCGCGGCGTTGAGTCCCTGCTCGACGATGGCCTGCTTCCACGCCGGGGTGTCGGTGTAGAACGCGTCGCGAAAGCGCTTCTTGATCGCGCTGCGGGTGGCCGCCTCGGCTTCGGGGTGCAGTTCCAGCCACTGTTCGGCGCGCAGGCAGGCGATCACCTCGTCCATCGGCTCGGTGCCGTACTCCAGCGCGATGCCGGTGTACTCGGCCTGCGGGCACTCTTCGTAGATGCCGTTCCACATCAGGCCCGTCAGCAGCGCACTGCTGGACGAACCGTCGTAGATGGAAGTCACGTCCGCACCCCACCAAGCGCGGGCACGGGCCAGTGCGGCGGCGTCGTCGCGGCAGGCGAAGATCAGCTCGCCATGGCCCTTGGGGCCGAGGCCGGTGTGCAGGTCGATCCAGGCGATGTGCCGCGCCTGCCGGCCGTGCTCGCGCAGCACCTGGCGCAGCGTCTCTTGGCTCCAGGTGGGCGCCTGGCCGCCGAAGAACAGGCCTTGCGCATGCCCGTACTGGCCGCCGGTGATGGCCGCCTGCAGCGCCTTCGGGCCGTGCTCGGCCACCAGGGCGGCCAGGCGCTGTTCGTTCTGTGCCGAGGGCGGCCACTGCGCCGGCACCAGTGTCTCGGCGATGGCGTCGTAGGCCGGATTGGCGGGCAGCGGCAGGGAGAAGTCGTGCCAGTTGCGGTTGAGGTCGACGTTTTCGTTCGTGACGCGCCGCCACCACGAAAAGCCATAGGGGTTGAGCGCATGGATGTACAGCACCGCCACGCCGGCGGCCTGCGCCGCGGCCGCAAAGCCGGCATCGGCCAGCAGCGCGCCCTGCACGCCCGAGCCGCAATAGCCCTCGACGCCGTGGCAGGCGCTGCTCACGAGCAGCAGGCGTTGCGCGTCGGGCGCGCCGGCCAGGGCCACGTCCATGGCGAGCGTCTCGCCGTCGCGGCCCTTCAGCGGATGCTCGTGGCTCTGCACCGCCAGGCCCGCGGCCTGGCAGGCGGCCAGGAACTTGCTGCGCGCCTCGGCGTAGCTTTGGGCGAAAAAGCGCTCGGCCTGCAACGCCGCGTTCACTTCGGCGCCAGCCAGTCTTCGGCCAGCTTCACCCAGCAGCTGGCGCCCACCGGAATGAGCTCGTCGTTGAAGTCGTAGCTTGGGTTGTGCAGCATGCAGGGGCCGAGGCCGTGGCCGCCTTCGCGGTGCGTGCCGTCGCCGTTGCCGAAGGTGAAGTAGCAGCCGGGCTTTTCCTGCAGGAAGAAGCTGAAGTCCTCGGCGCCCATGGTCGGCTCGAAGGGCACGACGTGGGCCTCGCCCACCACCTTGGCCAGTGTCTTGCGCACGAACTCGGTCTCGGCGGCGTGGTTCACGGTGGGCGGGTACACGCGCGTGAACTCGAAGTCGCAGGTGGCGCCGAAGGTGGCGGCCATGCCGTGGGCGACTTCGCGCATGCGGGTCTCGATGAGGTCGAGCGTCTCGATGCTGAAGGTGCGCACGGTGCCGCGGATCTCGGCCGAGTCGGGCACCACGTTGATGGCTTCGCCGGTGTGGATCATCGTGGCGCTGATGACGCCCGGGTCGATGGGCTTCTTGTTGCGCGTGAGGATGGTCTGCCAGGCCATCACCATCTGGCAGGCGATGAGCACCGGGTCCACGCCCAGGTGCGGCAGCGCGGCATGGCTGCCCTTGCCGCGGATCACGGCCTTGAAACCGTTGCTCGAGGCCATCATCGCGCCCGGGTTCAGGCCCACCATGCCCACCGGCATGCCGGGCCAGTTGTGGGCGCCGAACACGGCCTCCATCGGGAACTTCTCGAACAGGCCGTCGCGGATCATCTCGCGCGCGCCGCCGCCGCCTTCTTCGGCCGGCTGGAAGATCAGGTAGACGGTGCCGTCGAAATTTCGGTGCTTGGCCAGATGCTTGGCCGCGGCCAGCAGCATGGCGGTGTGGCCGTCGTGGCCGCAGGCGTGCATCTTGCCGGGGTGGGTGCTGGCGTGCGCAAAGGTGTTGTGCTCGGTCATCGGCAGCGCATCGATGTCGGCGCGCAGGCCCACGGCGCGGCTGCTGGTGCCGGCCTTGACGATGCCCACGACGCCGGTCTTGCCCAGGCCGCGGTGGATGGGGATGCCCCAGTCGGTGAGCGCCTTGGCGATGAC
>JAIYDH010000049.1 GCA_027487585.1 Rubrivivax sp. | reverse complement strand
TGCCGTTGAGCACCAGGCTGGACAGCGTGATGTCGCCATCGAAGCCCAGCGTGCCCGCGCTGATGACGAGGTCGCTGCTGGGCAGGATCACCGGCAGGCCGGCCGATCCGAGGTTGAGCACCCCGGTGCCCGACAGCTCGAAGTCGGGCGCACTGATCGACCCGGTGGTGGTGGCGTTGAAGACGCCACCGGTCACCGTGATGGGCGGAAGCACGGCCGCGCCCGTCATGGCCAGCGTCGTCGTGCCGCCTGTGACGGAGAGCCGCCCACCACTGCCCAGGCTGAGCGCACTGGCAGGCAGACTGCGCACGCCGCCGTCGAAACGCAAGCCGGTGCCAGTGGCCAGTTCGTAGCGGCCGGTGTCGGTGCCATCGGCCCGGATCACCAAGGAGCCCGCTTCGACCCGCACGGTGCCCTGGTTGTCGAAGAAGCCCGTGCTCGAGCCGCCGTCAGGCGGAATGATGAAGAGATTGCTTCCGCTGGCGCGGGTGCTGCGGATCAGGCCTTCGTTCTGAACCCGGGCCACGGCCCAGGCATTGCCCGTCAGCGCCGCGCTGTTGCTGCTGGCGAGCACGATCGTGCCGCTGCTGGCGTTCACCAGCAGCGGGTTGTCTGCTGCGCAGCACGCGCCCGAACCCAGCAGAACGCGGTCGTCGCCACCGATGGTGAGCGTGCCCTCGTTGACCCAGCGCCGGTTGTTCTGCACCACCAGACTGCCGCCGGTGCTGCTGAAGTTGACGTTCGACGTGCCCTGCGTGCGCAAGGTGCCCGAACCCGAGACCGTTGCCCCCGTGCCCTGGGCGTTGAAGGCGCCGGTCACCGTGAGGCTTCCGGAGCCTTCGAGCCGCCCGCCATCGAGCGTGAGACTGCCGATGCGCCCGCTGCCGCTGACCGTGAGGCTGCGACCGTTGCCCACCACCATCGAACCCGTGCCGCTGACCGGACCGCCCAGCGTGACGCTGCCGGTGCCGCCGACGCTGAGGCTGCCATCGATCTGCGCGTCGAAGTTGACGGCAAGGCTGCCACCGGTGACAGCCAGCGCGTTGCTGCCGCTGGTGATGCGCAGGCCGCCCAGCGTGGTCGTGCCACTGGCGTGGGTGACGGCAAAGTCGCTGCTGAGCACCGCCGTCTGGCCGGCGCCGGGCAGGCTGCCGCCCCAGTTGGCGGGGTTGCCCCAGTTCAGATCGTTCTCAGTGTTGCTGAACACCAGGACCGGCAAGCCGGAGGCAGCGCCAAACACCAGGCGCGAGGCCTCGCCGGCCGCCAGCCGGTAGCCTGCGACAAAGCCTTCGGCCCCGGTCAGCGCCGCGAAGGTGTCGGTGGACGTGCCGGTGGCCGTGACGATGGGCACGAAGTCGCCCGTGGCCGGCGTGTAGCCGCCGATCAGGCTGGTGGCCACCGTGCCCCCCAGCGTGGCATTGCCGGTAATGGCCAGGCGGTCCGACGCACCGGCGGAGGTGCCGCCCAGGTCGAGCGCCAGGGTGCCGCCCGACAAGGCGACATTGCCGACGATGGCCAGCGTGCCGGCGCTGCCTGCGCCACCCGGTTGCAGGGTGCCCAGGTTGGTGAGCGTGTAGGTGAAACCGCCCGTGTTGAGGTTGAGCGTGCCGCTGCCCGTGATCAGGCCCGTGGCGGCGTTGGTGAAGTTGCTCAGGACCCCGAGCGTCGCGCCAGCGCCCACCCGCAGCGTGCCGCGCTGGTTGAAGTTGCCAACGAAGCTGAGCGTGCCGGCCGTGACATCGACGAGCCCGGTGTTGTTGAAGCTGCCAAACCAACCGCCCGCCTGCAGGTTGACGGTCTGCGCGCCCGAGGTGGTCTTGCGCAGGGTGCCCGCGTTGTTGATCACCGGCAGCACCCCACCCGCCATGCTGAAGGGGTTGGCGTGGCTGGTGTTGAGGTTGATGACGGCGCCCGACGCGTTGTTCAGCGTCGGCTCGAAGCTGCAGCAGCTCGAGAGCTCGAAGACGATCGCGTCGTCGCCATTGAGGTTGATCGTGCCGGTGTTGTTCCAGACCTGGCGCTCGAAGATCGAGAGTTGGCGGACGCCGCCCGCAAAGTCGATCGTCGACGTGCCTTGTGTCGTGAGCCCGCCCGTGCCGCGCAGCGTGACGCCCGTGCCCGCGGCCGTGAAGGCGCCGCTGACGGTGATGGAGGCATTGCCGCCCAGCGTGGCGCTGGTCAGCGCCATGCTGTCGAACACCAGCGGCGTGGGCGTGTTCAGCGTCAGCGTGCCCGCGTTCAGCACCAGCGCCGGGGCCAGCGCCAGCGCGCCCGCCGTCGAGGTGAGCGTGGCGGATGAATTGCCCGTGATGGCCAGTGAGGGCACCGCCACGTCGCCCGCGGCGGTGGCGTTCAGCGTCGAGCCGCCGCCCAGGCTTGCGGTGGCCAGGGCGATGCGCCCGCTGGCGCCCAGGGTGACGGCTGCGCCGCCGCCCACGTCCAGCTGCGGCAAGCTCAAGTCGGTGGCATTGGCCACTGTGAAGCTGCCCGAGCTGTTGACGAACAAGGGCAGCAAGGTCGTCGCGGCGCCCGCGGCCTGCAGCGTGACGTTGCCACCGCTCACCGTGAGCCGCGTGCCGGCAGTCGGGTTGCTGCCAGCGGCCAGCGTGCGCGTGCCTTGCAGGAACGCCAGGTTCGCGGTCGACGCCAACGCATAGGTGCCGGTGTCGTTGCCATCGCCCGCGATGCTCAGCCGCCCGGCGGCCACATTGACCGTACCCGTGTTGTTGAAGCTGCCGATCGACCCGCTGGCAAACAGGTTGATGGTCTGGTCGGCGCTGTTGTTCTTGTTCAGCGTGCCCCGGTTGTTGATCACCGGGGCCAGGCCGCTGTCCATCACCACCGGCGAGGCGTTGCTGGTGTCGAGGTTGATGACCGCGCTGGCGACGTTGGTGAGCGTCGGCGTCAGGCTGCAGCAGACCACGCGGCGGAAGTACAGCCGGTCGTCGCCGGTGATGTTGATCGTGCCCTGGTTGACCCACTGCTGGCCGTCGAAGACCTGCAGGTCACCTGCGGTGCCGGCGAAGTCGGTGGTCGTGGTGCCCAGGGTCGTGAGCGTGCCGCTGCTGCGCAATGCCGCGCCGGCGCCGCGGGCGTTGAACGCACCGCTCACGCTGCCCG
The DNA here is from genome assembly GCA_027487585.1 of Rubrivivax sp. Classification (GTDB taxonomy): domain Bacteria; phylum Pseudomonadota; class Gammaproteobacteria; order Burkholderiales; family Burkholderiaceae_C; genus Rubrivivax. The sequence goes on along the minus strand of JAIYDH010000049.1, from coordinate 6,031 downwards.
AATAGGTGCCGCCCAGCGTGGCGTTGTCGAGCAGCAGGCTCGAGAAGCTCAACGCCGTGGCAGTGTTCAGGTTCAGCGTGGCGTTGCTCACCTGCAGCGCCGCGGGCAATGTGATGGCACCGAAGGTGCTGCTCAGCGACGTCGTGCCGCCGCCGAAGCTGGGCGTGGCGACGGCGACGTTGCCGGCGGCGCTGAGGCTCACCGTCGAGGTGCCGGCCACCGTGTAGCTGCCCACCGAGATGGCGGCCGGCGTGCTGACAGTGACATCGCTCGTGGAGACCGACAGCGAGGGCAGGCTCACATGGCCTGGGCTGTTCAGGCGCAGGTCGGCATTGGCGCTGACCACGGTGGTGGGCAGCGTGGTCGGCCCGACCCCGGTGAGGGTGACCGCGGCGCCGGTGATGCGCAGCGCAGCCCCGGCCGACGGAATGCTGGCCGAGGCCAGCGTGCGCGTGCCCAGGGCGAATTCGAGCTCGGCAGTCGGCGCCAGGGCGTAGCTGCCGGTGTCGCTGCCGTTGCCCTCGATTCGCAGCGTGCCCGCTGTGACGTTGACCACGCCGGTGTTGTTGAAGCGGCCGAGCCAGCCACCCGCGTTGAAGTCGAAGGTCTGGGCGACGTTGGCGCTCTTGTTCAGCGTACCGGCGTTGGTGAACGACGGCGCGATGCCCGTGTCCATGCCCAGCGGCGTGGCGTTCGTGCTGTTGAAGTTGATGACCGCGCCCGAGGCGTTGGTGAGCGTCGGCGCCTGGCTGCAGCAGATCGTGCGCTCGAACCACAGGCGGTCGTCGCCATTGATGTTGATCGTGCCGCGGTTCACCCACTGCTGGCCGTCGAACACGCCCAGCAGCCCGCCCGCCGTGCTGAACTCGGCCGTGGTGGTGCCCAGTGTCGTGAGCGTGCCGTTGCTGCGCAGGCCGACACCGGCGCCGAGTGCGTTGAAGGCTCCGGTGACCGTGAGCGACACCGTGCCGCCCAGCGTGGCGTTGTCCAGCCGCAGGGTGGCGGCCGTCAGCGGGGCCGCGGTGTGGAGGTTCAGCGTGGCGTTGGCCACGGCCAGATCGGCCGGCAGGCTGAGGGCGCCGAAGGTGGAGCCCAGCGACAGCGTGCCGCCCGTGAGGGCGAGCGCGCCCGCCGACAGGTTGCCCTGCGCCGATAGGCTGACCGTACCGCCGGTCTGGGTGATCGACGGCAGGCTGAAACTGGCCGCCCCCGCGAGCGTGAGCACCGAGGTGCCCGACACCTCCAGCGGCGGCATGGCCGTGGCCCCGTCGCCGCTGACCGTGAGGCTGCCGCCCGACACGCGCAGCAAGGCGCCGCTGGTGGGCAGGCCCGCACCGACCAGGCTGCGCGCGCCCGCGTTGAACTCCAGCGAGGCCCCTGCGCCCAGCGAGTAGACGCCGGTATCGATGCCGTCGGCCTGCACGCGCAGCGTGCCCGCCGCCGCGTTGACGGTGCCGGTGTTGTGGAAGCTGCCGATCCAGCCGCTGGTGGTCAGGGCGATCGTCTGCAGACTGCTGCCGGTCTTGTTGAGCGTGCCGGCGTTGGTGACCTGGGCGTAGACGCCCCAGTCGTTGAGCAGCGGCGTCGGGTCGCCGGTGTTGAGGTTGATGACAGCGCCCGGCGCGTTCTCGAGCGCCGGTGTCGATGGGCCACCGCTGCGGCGGAACCAAAGGCGATCGTCGCCGTTGAGGTTGAGCGTGCCGGCGTTGAGCCAGCGCCGCGAATCGAAAATCTGCAGCGCGCCGCCCGTGCCGCTGAACTCGACCGTCGAGGTGCCCTCGGTGCGCAAGGTGCCGCTGCCACCCAGCACGACCGTGGCGCCCTGGGCCGTGAACGGGCCGGTCACGGTGGTCGAGGCACTGCCGCCGAGGGTGGCGTTGTCCAGCAGCAGGCTGGCCACGGCGGTGGTGGCGGGGCCGTCCAGGTTGAGCGTGGCATTGGTCACGGCCAGCGCCGAAGGCAGCGTGCTGCCTGCGAACTCCGAGCGCAGCGACAGCGTGCCCCCCGTGAGCGCCAGGCTCGACACGGTGATGCCGCCGGTGGCCCCCAGCAGCACCGTGCCGGCTGACTGCGTGAGGCTGGGCACGCTCAGGCTCGCCGCGCCCGTGAGCGTGAAGCTCGTCGACGTGCCGCTGATCTGCAGCGGCGGCAGCGTCATCGCGCCCGCGCCGGCCACCGTGACGGCACCGCCGCTGATGCGAAGGCTGCCGCCGACAGCGGGCAGGCTGGTGGCGATCAGGCTGCGGTCGCCGATGCCGAACTCGAGCACGCCGCCGGAGGCCACGGTGTAGACGCCGGTGTCGGTGCCGCCACCCAGCACCTGCAGCGTGCCAGCGGCGACGTTGACGCTGCCGGTGTTGTTGAAGGCACCGATCGAGCCACTGCCGTTGAACGCCAGCGCCTGCACGCCGCTGCCGGGTTTGTTGAGCGTGCCGGCGTTGTTGAACACCGAGAACACGGCACTGTCGTTGATCAGCGGGTTGGGGTTGCTGGTGTTCAGGTTGAACACACCGCCGAGCGCGTTTTCCAGCGTGGGCGAGGGCGTGCCAGCGGTGCGGCGGAACCAGATCCGGTCGTCACCGTTGAGGTTCAAGGTGCCCTCGTTGCGCCAGCGCCAGCTGTCGACCAACTGGAGCGAGCCCTCGGCAGCCGAGAGGTTGACCGTCGACGTGCCCTTCGTGACGAGCGTGCCCGTGCCCGCCAGCGCCGCGGTGGTGCCCTGCGCTGTGAAGGCGCCCAGGACCGTGAGCGAGGCATCGCCCGCCAGTGTGGCGTTGTCGAGCACCAGGCTCGTGACCGTCGAGCCCACGGGCGCGCTCAGCGACAGCGTGGCATTGCGGGCGGTCAGCGCCGCCGGCAAGTTGATGTCGGCAAACGACGACGCCAGTGACACGGTGCCGCCGGTGAGGTCGAGCGAGCCCAGGGCCAGGGTACCCGAAGTCGACAGGTTCGACGTGCCGCCGGACTGCACCAAGCTCGGTACGCTGAGGGTGCCGCTGCTGCTGAGGTTGAGCACACCCGCGCTCACCTGCAGCGGCAGCAGCGTCAGGTCATTGCCGCCGGCGATGCTCAAGCTCGCGCCGGCCACGCGCAGCAGCGTGCCGCTGGTCGGCAGGCCGCCGGCGCCCAGCGTGCGCGTGCCGCCGGTGAACGCCAAACTGGCCGCGGGCGCGAGGATGTAGCGGCCGCTGTCGTTGCCGTTGGCAAAGATGCTGAGCGAGCCGCCACCCAGGTTGACACTGCCGCTGTTGTTGAAGCTGCCCAGCCATCCACCGCTGCTCAGCGACAGCGTCTGATCGGCGCTGCCGGGCTTGTTGATCGTGCCGGCGTTGTCAAAGACCGCCGTCAGCGAACTGCCCATCGACACCGCGTTGGCCGCGGTGGTGTTGATGTTGAAGGTGCCGCTGGCAGTGTTGACCAGTGTCGGCGAGGGCGTGCCGGCCGTGCGGTCGAACTGCAGCCGGTCGTCGCCATTGAGGTTGACCGTGCCGCTGTTCACCCAGCGCCGGCTGTCCTCGATCAGCAGCGCCGCGCCAGCCGCCGAGAAGTTGACCGTCGAGGTGCCCGCGGTGTTGAGCGTGCCGGTGCCGCCCAGCACGGCGCTGGTGCCCGTGGCGCTGAAGCTGCCCGAGACATTGAGCGTGGCACTGCCGCCCAGCGTGGCGCTGCTCAAAGCCAGGCTGGTGACGCTCGTGGGCAGCGTCGCGTTCAGGTTCAGCGTCGCGCCGCTGACGCTGACGCTGGCCGGCAGCGCGATGCTGCCTAAGCTGGAGCCCAGCGTCAGTGTGCCGCCGCTGAGTACCAGCGCCGGGACCGTGACGTTGCCTGTACTCGTGGCGGTGAGCGAGCCGCCGGTGACGGCCACGCTGGGCAGCGTCAGCGGGCTCGCACCCGCGTCCAGCGACACCGTCGCGCCGCTGACGCGCAGCGTGCCGGCGCTGGGCACGCTGTTCAGCGACAGGCTGCGCGTGGCGCCGCTGAAGTCCACCTCGGCCCCGGCGCCCAGGACGTAGCGCCCGGTGTCGGTGCCGTTGCCGGCCATGCGCAAGCTGCCGCCGGCGGCCACGGCCACCTCGCCCCGGTTGTCGAAGCGGCCGATCCAGCCGCCGCTGTTGAGCGTGATCGTCTGCACGCTGGCCGCAGACTTGTTGAGCTGACCCTCGTTGATGACGGTGGGCGTGGTGCCCCCGTCGTTCAGCATCGGCGTGGCGGCTGAACTGGTGATGTTGATCGTGCCGACGCTGGCATTGAACAGCTCGGGCGTGCCGCCACCGCCAAAGCGCAGCGCGTCATCGCCTCCGATGGTCAGCGTGCCCTGGTTGACCCAGCGCCGGCTGTTGCCGACGACCAGCGAGCCCCCAGCCGCGGACAGGTCGATCAGGCTGCTGCCTGCCGTGGTGAACGTGCCCGTACCGTAGATCTCCGCCGAGCTTCCCTGGGCGTTGAAGGCGCCCGCCACCGTGACGTTGCCACTGCCCGCCAGCGTGCCGCCAGACAGGGTGAGCGTCGCCAGCGCCGTGCTGCCGTTGAAGGCCAGCGTGCCGGCGTTGACGGTGACGTCGGCCAGCGTGGCGGCCCCGTTCACGTTGAGCACGCCCGTGCCGGCCTTGACCAGGCTGCCGGCGCCCGACAGCGCACCGATCGAAGCCGTGCTGCTGGTCAGGTTGAAGGTGCGTGTGCCGCTGAGCGCGGTCTCGCCGGTGATGGCGAGGTTGCCCGCCGTCAGGTTGGCAGCGACGCTGTGCACGCCACTGCCGCCGTTGTTGGTGATGACGAGCGGGTTGGCGCCGGCATTGAGCGCGGCGTTGACGATGACGCGACCAATGCCGGTGTCGGTGCCGGCGGGATCGTTGGCGCTGAGCGTCATGCCGCCGCTGGCCGTGATGGCGCCGTTGACGATGATGTCGCGCCCGGCCTGCAGCGTCAGCGCGCGCGTGCCGCTGATGGGCGTTGCCGTGGCGCCCACCGTGATGTCGAGGTTGGCCTGCAGCACCACGTTGGCGCTGGCCAGCTGCGTGTTCAGCGCGCCGGCGGTGATGACGCTGGTGGCGCCAGGGAAGGCCCCAAAAAGCAGGTTCGGGCTGGCGAGGTCGCCCGTGCCGACGCCGTCCAGGCTGGGGCTGCTTTGCTGGATGAGGATGAACTCGGGGTCGAGCAACAGCGTGCCGTAGCGTGCCGGGTTCAGGTCGGCCACGCGCAGGTCGGCGCTGCCGCCCCAGTCGAGCACGCCCTTGCTCGACACCTCGATGAAGCCGCCCTGCCCCAGCAACCCGCCGCGGGCGCTGAGATGGCCGTGGCCGCGCGTGACGCTGTCGCTCCAAAGCACGATGCGGCCGCCGTCGCCTTCGCGGCCGTCGGCGTTGACGCGGGCCTGGGCGCCCATGAACAGCGCGCGCGCGTGGGCGATGTCGGCTTCCTGTCCGCGCAGCCCGCCGCCGATGCGAATGCCACCGCCGGTGGCGCCCGAGGCATCGACCTGGGCGTCGCCCACGAGGCCGATCTGCGGTGCGCTGAGGTCGATGCGGCCGCCCTGGGCGTTGCCCTGTCCGCTGGCGTCGGTGCGGCTGCCGGCGTGCAGCATCAGCGTGTCGCTGGCCTGCAGCACGATCTCGCCCCGCTCGCCCACGCTCAGGCTCTGCGCCTCGACCAGGCCCTTCTGGTTGACGATGCCGGCGTAGATGTCGACGCGCCCGCCCGGCGTGGCCAGGCGGCCGAGGTTGGTGACCTCGGCCTGGTGGTCGGGCACCGTCACCTTGACGGCCAGGTTGGGCAGGCCGGTGTCGACCAGTTCGACACTGCGCCCGGCCACCAGGCCGGCGTGGCCGCCCAGGGCGTTGATCTGGCCTTCGTTGCGCACCTCGCTGCCGCCGACGAGCAGGATCTGGCCGCCGAAGCGGCTGCTCAGCAAGCCCTGGTTGACGACGCTGCCGGCCAGCGCCTCGGGCGCGCTCAGCCGGTAGCGGCCGGCGAGGAAGTCGCTGTCCAGCATGCGCATGCTGCCGGCCACCAGCGAGGCCACGTCGACGCGCGC
>JAIYDH010000056.1 GCA_027487585.1 Rubrivivax sp. | reverse complement strand
GGCATCTTCACCACCACCGACCTGCGCGACGCGCTGCTGCGCGAGCAGCCGCCGCACGAGCTGCCGGTGCGCGAGGTGGCGCGCTTCGGCCTCGTGGCGGTGGACATGGACGCCGACCTCTTCGAGGCGCTGTGGCGCATGGTCAAGCACCGCGTGCACCGGCTCGTCGTCACCGATGCGGCCGGGGCGGTGGTGGGCGTGCTGGGCCAGCTGGACCTCGTCAGCCTGGTGGCCAACCACTCGCACATCGCGGCGCTGCAGATCGACGAGGCCGCCACGCTGGCCGAGCTGCGCGAAGCGGCGCGCCGCATCGATGCGATGGTGGCGCTGCTGCACGGCGGCGGCGTGCGCGTGGAGCGCATCGCCTCGCTGGTGAGCGAACTCAACAGCCGCCTGCTCGCGCGCCTGTGGCAGCTGCTGGCGCCGCCGGCGCTGGTGGCCGCCAGTTGCCTGGTGGTGCTGGGCAGCGAGGGCCGCGGCGAGCAGATCCTGAAGACCGACCAGGACAACGCGCTCATCCTGGCCGATGCCGGCATGCCGCTGTCCGAGCCCGAGCTGGCCGCCGTGGCGCGCAGCTTCAGCGACGCGCTCGCCGCGCTCGGCTGGCCGCCCTGCCCGGGCGACGTGATGCTGACCAACCCGCTGTGGCGCCAGACGCAGAGCCAGTGGACGCAGACGCTGCATGGCTGGGTGCGCGGCGAAGGCGGCCCCGACGGCGTGATGCACCTGGCGATGTTCGCCGACGCCAGCGCGGTGGCGGGCGACGCGGCGCTGCTGCACACGCTGCGCGAGCGGCTGCAGCCGCTGGTGCAGGGGCACGACACCGGCCTGGCGCGCTTTGCCGCGGCCGCCGACCAGTTTGCCGAGCCGGGAAACTGGCTCACGCGGCTGGCCCATCGCCACGACGACGACCCGGTGGACCTGAAGAAGCTCGGCACCTTCCCGCTGGTGCACGGCGCGCGTGCGCTGGCGCTGCAGGCCGGCATCACCGACACCGGCACGGCGGCCAGGCTGGCGGCGCTGGCCGCGGCAGGCCGGCTGGACGCCGCCTTCGTGCGCGACCTCACCGATGCGCTGCACTGGTTCATGGGCCAGCGCCTGGCGCACGGCCTGGCGGGTGATGCCGCCCCGCTGCGGCCGGCCACACTGGGCACGCTCGACCGCGAGGCGCTGCAGGACGCGCTGGCCATCGTGCGCCGCTTCCGCGCCCACCTGCGCCAGCACTTCCACTTCGACGCGCTGTGACCGGCCATGTCCGCACCGCCACCCGGTCGCCCTGAGCCCGAACGGGAAGACTCCGTTCGCCCTGAGCCTGTCGAAGGACCGTCCCGGCCCACGGCGCTGCGGGCCCAGCGGCTGCTGGCGCTGGTGCTGCTGGCTTCGGCCTTGCTCCTGCTGCCGCCGCTGATGCCCTGGCTGCAGGGCGCGCCGCTGTGGGGCTGGCCGCGCTGGGCCTGGGCGCTGTTCGGCCTGTGGGCGCTGCTGATCGCCGTGCTCGCCTGGCTGGTCGAGCGCGCCCCCGACCATACCGAGCCGCCTTGATGAGCCCGGCCGCGACCCTGCCCCTGCCGCTGGTGCTGGCCGCCTCGCTGGCCTGGCTGGGTGCGTTGCTGGCCGTGGCTGCCTGGGCCGAGAAGCGCGCCGCAGCCGGCCGCAGCGTCGTCAACCGCAGCACGGTCTACGCCCTGAGCCTGGCGGTGTACTGCACGGCCTGGACCTACTTCGGCAGCGTCGGCCGCGCCGCGGCCGGTGGCCCGGCCTTCCTGGCCATCTACCTGGGGCCGACGCTGGCCATGGGCCTGGGCTGGCTGGTGCTGCGCAAGATCGTGCGCATCGCGCGCGAGCAGCGGCTCACGAGCATCGCCGACTTCATCGCCAGCCGCCACGGCCACAGCCGCGCGCTGGCGGCGCTGGTCAGCCTGGTGGCGCTGGTGGGCGTGGTGCCGTACGTGGCGCTGCAGCTCAAGGCCATCGCGCATGGCGTGGTGATGCTGGCGGGCGTGCAGCTGAGCGAGGCCCTGATCGCCGCCGTGGCCGCGCTGCTGCTGGCGGCCTTCACCATCGCCTTCGGCACGCGGCAGATCGATGCGCGCGAGCGCCACGAGGGCCTGGTGGCTGCGGTCGCCGCCGAGGCGGTGTTCAAGCTGCTGGCCTTCGTCGCCGTGGGCGTGGTCGTGTGCTGGGGGCTGTTCGACGGCCCGGGCGACATCGCCGCGCGCGTGGCGGCCGATGCCGGCCTGGCCGCGCGGCTGATACCGGCCACCGGTGCAGCGGGTACTGCCAGTTTCGACTTCGCCGGCTGGGCCGCGCTGCTGCTGCTGGCCGGCCTGTCGGTGCTGCTGCTGCCGCGGCAGTTCCAGGTGGCGGTGGTGGAAAACGTCGACGAGCGCCACATCCGCCGCGCCAGCTGGCTGTTCCCGGCCTACCTGCTGGCCATCAACCTCTTTGTGCTGCCCATCGCCTGGGGCGGGCTGCTGCTGCTGGGGCCGCAGGCCGATGCGGACAGCTTCGTGCTGGCGCTGCCGCTGCACGCCGGGCTGCCGGCGCTGGCGCTGCTGGCCTACCTGGGTGGCCTGTCGGCGGCCACCGGCATGGTGGTGGTGGAGGCCATCGCGGTGGGCACGATGGTCAGCAACGACCTCGTGCTGCCGGCGCTGCTGCGGCGCGGCGCCGGCGCGGGCCTGGCGGCACGGCTGCTGCTCGCGCGCCGCGCCGCCATCGTCGCGCTGCTGGCGCTGGGCTGGCTGTACCTGCAGCTGGCGGGTGAGTCGCGCTCGCTGGTGAGCATCGGCCTCGTCAGCTTTGCCGCGGTGGCGCAGTTCGCGCCGGCCCTGCTGCTGGGGCTGTACTGGCAAGGGGGCACGAAGACCGGTGCGCTGGCCGGGCTGGCGGCGGGCGCCGCGCTGTGGGCCTGGCTGCTGTTCGTGCCGGCACTGGCTGCTGTGGGCGGCTATGGCGGCTTGCCACTGGCCGAGGGCCTGTTCTGGAGCCTCGGCGCCAATCTCGTGCTCTACGTCGGCGTCTCCTTGTGGAAGCCGCCCCAGGGTGCCGAGGCGGCGCAGGCGCTGCGTTTCGTCGGCGCGCTCGAGCCCGGCGCCGCCGAGCGCGTGTTCTGGCGCGGCCGCGTGCGGCCCGGCACGCCGACGGCCCTGGCGGCGCTGCTCGAGCGTGTGCTCGGCCCGGGCCGCGGCGCGGCACTGGCCACCGCGGGCGAGGCGCCGGCCACGCCGCAGCAGCTGCAGCAGGCCGAGGCGCTGCTGGCCGGCGCCGTGGGCGCCGCCACCGCGCGTGCCCTGGTGGCCACGGCCGCCGAGGCCGAGCCGCTCGGGGCCGCCGACGTGCTGCGCCTGGCCGACGAGGCGCGCGCGCTGCACCAGCGCAACCAGCAGCTCGAAAGCCTCGACCGCCTGAAGGACGACTTCATGAGCAGCGTCACGCACGAGCTGCGCACACCGCTGACCAGCATCCGCGCCTTGGGCGAGCTGATGCGCGACGCGCCCGATATGCCGGCGGCGCAGCGCCAGCGCTTCGTCGGCATCGTCGTCGACGAGAGCGAGCGCCTGTCGCGCCTGGTGAGCCAGGTGCTGGACCTGGCCAAGATCGAGAGCGGCAACGCCGAGTGGCAGCCCGAGCGGCTGGACGCCGTGCCGCTGCTGGCGCGCGCCGTGCAGGCCACCGACGGCCTGTTCCGCAGCCGCGGTGCCGAGGTGCGCATCGAGTCGCCGCCCAGCGCGCCGGCCGTGCACGCCGACGCCGACCGGCTGCTGCAGGTGCTGATCAACCTGCTGGCCAACGCGGCGCGTTTCGTGCCGGCGGGCCAGGGCCGTGTCGTGCTGGCGCTGGCCATCCGGGCTGACCAGCTGACGATCGAAGTGAGCGACAACGGCCCCGGCGTGCCCGAGGCCGATCAGGCGCACGTCTTCGAGAAGTTCCGCCAGGGTGGCGACACGCGCCAGCGCAGCGGCGGCACGGGCCTGGGCCTGCCGATCAGCCGCCGCATCGTCGAGCACTTCGGCGGCCGGCTCTGGCTGCGCAGCCGGCCGGGCGAGGGCGCCACCTTCGGCATCGAGCTGCCGCTGGCCGGGCCACCCGGCGCACAACCAGGCGCACAACCCGGCATCGACCGGGACCCCGAAGTCCCTCGACAGGAGACAACCCCATGACGACGCACACCGTGCTGATCGCCGACGACGAGCCCAACATCCTCGTCAGCCTGGAGTTCCTGATGCAGCGCGAGGGCCACCAGGTACTGCTGGCGCGCGACGGCGACGAGGCGCTGGCGCTGTGGCGCGCGCACCGGCCCGCGCTGCTGCTGCTGGACGTGATGATGCCGGGCAAGACCGGCTTCGAGGTCTGCCAGGCCGTGCGGGCCGACGATGCCGGCGCGCAGACGAAGATCCTGCTGCTCACCGCCAAGGGCCGCGACACCGACGTGGCCCAGGGCCTGGGCGTGGGCGCCGACGGCTACATGACCAAGCCCTTCTCGACCCAGGAGCTCGCGGCGCGTGTGCGCGAGCTGCTCGCCTCATGACCGCGCCGCTCGACCGTGCCAGCGTCGCCGCAGCGCTGGCCCCCGGCGCGCTGCTGGCGGCCGTGCTGCTGGGCGCGGCCCTGCTGCTGGGTGCCACGCTGGCACCGGCCGAGCGCGCCACGGCCTGGGCCTTGCTGGAGCCGCGCCTGGCGCTCGTCTTCCTGCTGTGGCTGGTGGCCTCGCTCGTGGCCGGCTCGGCAGTGCGGCACCTGTGGCTGCGCCATGGCTCGACGGCCGGCCGGCTGGCCGAAACGGTGCAGGTGCTGCGCCTGGCGCCACCCGGCCGCCGGCTCGACGCCCAGGGCCAGCCCCGCGGCGCACGCGCGCTGGCCGAGGCCGTGAACGCGCTGCTGGCCGAGCGTGAAGAGCTGCTTAGCGCCATCGACCGCCGCGTCGCCGAAGCCGCCGACGGCATCGCGCAGGAGCGCAACCGCCTCGCGGCACTGATGGCCGAGCTGACGCAGAGCGTGGTGGTGTGCAACCTCGATGGCCGCGTGCTGCTGTTCAACGCCCGCGCGCGGCTGCAGTTCCGCGCGCTCGCCGAGGCCGCGGCCCACGCCTCGACCGATGCGCACGGCTCGCCGATCGGCGGCGCCGAACCGCTGGCGCTGGGCCGCAGCATCTACGCCGCGCTCGACCGCCGGCTGGTGGCGCACGCGCTCGATTCGGTGCAGCAGCGCCTGGCCCGCGGCGCCGCGCATGCCGCCGCCACCTTCGTGACGGCCACGCGCGGCGGCCAGCTGCTGCGCGTGCAGCTGGCGCCGGTGCGGGCGTTGCCCGCGTCGAGTGAGGGCACCGCGCTCGATGGCGTCGTGCTGGATGGTTTCGTGCTCATGCTCGACAACGTTACCCACGACCTCGGCGCCGAGCTGCAGCGCGATCTGGCGCTGCACCGGCTGGTCGAGGGCCAGCGCGCCGCGCTGGGCAACCTGCGCGCGGCGGTGGAGCTGCTCGACGAGCCCGATCTGCCCGCCGCCACGCGCGAGCGCTTCTTCGGCGTGGTGCGCGAAGAGATCGGCACGATGACGAAGCGGCTGCACGAGGCCACCGCCAGCGGGCTGCAGCAGGCCCGCACCCGCTGGCCGCTGGAAGACATGCTCGGCGCCGACCTCGTGGCCGCCGCCGCGCGCCGCATCGAGGCCGATGGCGGCCCGCGCGTGAACACCGTCGATGTCGATGGCACGCTGTGGCTGCGTGTCGACAGCTACTCGCTGCTGCAGGCGCTGTCGCACCTGGCCTCGCGGCTGGCGGGCGAGTACGGCATCGGCCGCGTGGCCCTGCGGCTCGCGGCCACCGAGCCAGCCGCCGAGGGCAGGGTCTGGCTCGATCTCGTCTGGCCCGTGCAGGCCATGAGCACCGAAACCATCACCGCCTGGGAGAACGAGCCCATCGTGGCCGCCGGCGAGGCCACGCCCCTGAGCGTGCGCGACGTGCTGGGCCGCCACGGCGGCACCTTGTGGTTCGAGCGCGCGCGGGCGCGCCAGGAGGCCTTCTTCCGCCTGCTGCTGCCGAGCGCCGGTGCGCCGGGCCAGCGGCACGAGCCCGCGCATGCCGACAGCCGCCCGGAGTTCTACGACTTCGAGCTCTTCCGCCACGGCAGCGCGGCCTCGGCCGGCTGGCTGGAGCGGCCGCTGGCCGAGCTGGCCTACACCGTGTTCGATTGCGAGACCACGGGCCTCTTGCCCGCCTCGGGCGACGAGATCATCCAGATCGGCGCCACGCGCGTGGTGGCCGGCAAGCTGCGGCGCGAGTCGGTGTTCGAGCAGCTGGTGGACCCGCAGCGCAGCGTGCCCGAGGCCGGCATCGCCATCCACGGCATCCGGCCCGAGCAGCTGGCGGGCCAGCCGCTCATCGGTGCGGTGCTGCCGGTGTTCCACGCCTTCGCCGCCGACACGGTGCTGGTGGCGCACAACGCCGCCTTCGACATGCGCTTCCTGCAGCTGAAGGAGGCCGCCACCGGCGTGCGCTTCGAGCAGCCAGTGCTCGACACGCTGCTGCTGTCGGCCGTGCTGCACCCCGAGCAGGAGAGCCACCGCCTGGAGGCCATCGCCGAGCGCCTGGGCGTGCCGGTGCTTGGCCGCCACACGGCGCTGGGCGATGCGATGGTGACGGCCGAGGTGCTGGTGAAGATGCTGCCGCTGCTGCGCGAGCGCGGCCTGGTCACGCTCGGCCAGGTGCTCGAGGCGAGCCGCGCCACCTGGCTGGCGCGCGTGCAGTACTGAGAGCTTGTGAAGTGTTGCGCCACGCCCGAGCAGGCGGTTCGCAGCCTCTGATCGCGAGAGTGGTCAGCACTGACGTGCTGCAGGGCCGCTCAGGCTCTCAGGCGCGTGTCGCCACCGTCGACGTGGCCACCGGCGCGGCCTTCGTGGCGGCCATCTCCTGGGCCTGGCCATCGTGGCTGGCCAGCACGTTGACGAAGCCCAGCATGGCCAGGGTCACGACAGTGGCGAAGGCCAGGGCGGGGGTGTTGAGCTTGGCGGGACGGTTGAACATGGCGATCTCCTTCGAGAGGGGCTCCCGACCTCGGGAACCGATGGATCGCACTGTAGGCAGCCGCATCGCGCGCTGCCCGCCCGGAGCGACGGCTTGCGGCTTGGCCGCCTCGAACGGCTTGCTGCGCGGACAGGCCGCAATCGCCCCCGCCGGCTGCGCGCCGGGCGCCGCTGCTCAGCGGCTCAGCGCGCGCGCCACGCGGCCAGCAGCTCGGCCTCGCGCGCCGCCGCCAGGCCGGGCTGCGGGCGCGCGGGCCCACCGGCTGCTGGCGGCGGCATCACCGGCTCGCTGCCGGGCAAGGTGGCCAGCCAGGCCGCCGTGTCGCGCAGCGTCTGGGCCAGCGGCCGTGTGGCCAGCCCGCAGGCCCGGGCGCGCTCGATGGTGGTCTGGTGCAGCGCGCTCTGGGCCGCGGGCAGCCACAGCGGCAGCTCCATCCAGGGTGCCACACCGGCCGCCAGCAGCGTGGCCTCGTCGATCCAGGTGAGCGTGGCGCCAGGGTTGAGCACGGCACGGGCGGTCTCGAGCCACTCGCCCATCGTCGTGCCGCCCACTGGGCCGGTGAGGTTGAAGCAGCCCGTGCCACCAGCTTCAGCGCGCAGCAGCATCCAGGCGGCCAGGTCGCGTGCATCGATGAACTGCACGGGCGCCGCGGGGTCGCCGGGGGCCAGCACCTCGCCGCCGCGCAGCAGCCGCTGCACCCACCAGCTGAAGCGGCCTGTCGGGTCGAACGGGCCGACGATGAGCCCTGGCCGCACGACCAGGCAGCCCGCGGTGCCGAAGTGGCGCCAGGCCGCCGCCTCGCACAGCGCCTTCAATCCGCCGTAGGTGGCGCCCGTGATCTCCTCGGTGGCAGGGTCGGCAAGTGCGGCCAGCGGGCTGTCTTCGGTCAGCGGGGGTGCTGCGTCGTCGGCGTAGACGCTGATCGTCGACACCAGCTGGTAGCAGCCGACGCGGCCGGCCAGCGCTGCCGCGGCGGTGTCGACATGGCGCGGCACATAGGCATTGGTGTCGATGGCCACGTCCCAGGTGGCGCCCGACAGCGCGGCGGCGAGGTCGCCGTTGCGGTCGGCCAGCCGGTGTTCGGCCTGCGGAAACAGGCCGCTGGCGCTGGCGCCGCGGTGCAGCAGCGTCACCGCATGCCCGCGCTCCAGCGCCTGCGCCACGAGGTGGCGGCCAAGGAAGCGCGTGCCGCCGAGCACCAGGATCTTCATCGGGCCATTCTGTCGCGAGCGCGGGTCGGCCGGGCCGCTGGCTGACGAACTGGCCGGCAAGCAGCCCCCAGTTTGGCAAGGCACGCCTTGTCAGTTTGGCGCAAGATTCACCCCAGGCGGCGCTCGTCGGCGTGCCGCGACAGGAGATAGCCATGCTGCCGTTTCGATCGCCGCACCGCGCATCTGCCCACCACGAGGGGGCGCTCGCATCCGGCCCGGTGCCCGAGGACACGCTGATCGCCGACCGGGGCGAGTTCATCGACGCGCTGGCCCGGCTGCGCCGCGGCCAGTTGCTGGTGCACTCGGCCGACCGAAGCGACGAGCGCTGCCTGATCGAAGGCCAGATGCTCTACACGAGCTGGAAGCCGCTCAGCCGCTTCGGCCTGCTCGACGAGCTGCCCGCAGGCCCGCGCGAGGGCCGCATGCGCTGCTACAGGCTCAGCCCGCGCGGCCGCGACTTTGCCGATCGGGCTTGCAAGGCATGGAAGGCACGGCCGCTGTGGCAGCGGCTCGCGATGCGCCTGGGCGGCTAGGGCTCCAGGCCCGCAGCGAACGAGAAGCTTTGCGCCCGGGCGGCCGGCGCTGCCAGCACTAGGGTGGCTGCGAGGGCCGCCGCGAGGGCCAACGGGCTCTTCATCTGCCGTACTCCGCACGAGAAAACACGACGCCAGCCCGGGATGGGCCTCTTGGCCAGAAGTGCGCACCGGTCCGCCAGATCGCGGCAGTCGCGCCCAACCCTGCCCCTGTGTCCAGGCGGGTTCATTCGGGCTCGATCTTCGCGGCGCGGATCACGCCGCCCCAGCGCTGGATCTCGCCGGCCAGCAGCGCCTGCAGCTCGGCCGGGTTGCTGCCCTGCACGCGCATGCCCAGCTTGCCCAGGCGTTCGCGTACCGCGGCCGAGGCCACGGCCTCGCGCACGGCGCGGCCCAGCACGGCCATCACCTCAGGCGGCGTGCCGGCCGGCGCGGCCAGCGCGTTCCAGCTCGCCACCTCGTAGCCCGCGAGGCCGGCCTGGGCGGCCGTGGGCACCTCGGGCAGAGCCGGGTTGCGCTGGTCGGAGCTCACCGCCAGCGCGCGCACCGCGCCGGCCTGCACCTGCGGCACCATCGGCCCGGCGATCTCGAAGGCGACATCGATCTCGCCCGCGCGCAGCGCCGTCAGCACCGCCGGGCTGCCCTTGTAGGGCACCACCAGCGTGTCGATGCCGGTGACCGTCTCGAACAGCTTGGCGCTCAGGTGCTGGGTGCTGCCCGGCGCAATGGTGCCGACGTTGAGCTTGCCCGGGTTGGCGCGCGCAAAGTCGAGCAGGGCCTTCAGGTTGGCGAAGCGCGAGTTCGCGGCCACGAAGATGCCGAGGTCGAAGAATCCCAGTGTGCTGATGGGCGCGAAGTCTTTCTGCGGGTCGTAGGGGAGCTTCTTGAACAGGCCCACGCTGACGGCGTTGCCATTGCTCATCAGCAGCAGCGTGTGGCCGTCGGGCCGGGCCGTGGCCACCGCCTGACTGGCGACGATGCTGCCCGCGCTGGGCTTGTTCTCGATGACCACCGGCTGGCCCAGCGACTTGGCCATGTGCTCGCCCACCGCGCGCGCGGTGATGTCGGCGATGCCGCCCGGCGCGAAGGGCACGAGCACCGTGATGGCGCGGTCGGGAAAGCGCGGCTGCGCGCGCAGCGCCGCAGGGGCCAGCGCGGCGGCGCCTGCCAGGGCCAGGGTGTGTCGACGGGTGAGGTGCATGGGGGTTGGGCGAGGGTCGCGCAGGGGTTCGGAACTCCGGATCGCTACGCTAGGCTGTGTCAGCGCACCGAAGGGTCTCGACCCGGCCCGAACATCGCTCGGTGGCGATCGCGCAGCAGGTTTTTCTGCACCTTGCCCATGGCGTTGCGCGGCAACTCGCTCACCACCTCCACGAACTTGGGCACCTTGAAGCCGGCGATGCGGCCCTTGAGCGCGCCGATCAGCGCGGCCGGCGCCGGCGCCGGTGCGCCCGGCCGGGCCACGACCACGGCGATCACGGCCTCGCCGAAGTCGGGGTGCGGCACGCCGACCACGGCGCTCTCGGCCACGCCGGGCAAGGCGTTGAGGAAGCCCTCGATCTCGGCCGGGTAGACGTTGTAGCCGCCGGTGATGACGAGGTCCTTGCTGCGGCCGACGATGGTGCAGAAGCCGTCGGCTTCGACCCGGCCGACATCGCCGGTGCGGAACCAGCCGTCGGCGCTGAATTCTTCGGCCGTCTTCTCCGGCATGCGCCAGTAGCCCTTGAAGACATTGGGCCCCTGCACCTGGATGTGGCCCACCTCGCCCGCGGCCATCTCCGCGCCATCGTCGCCGATCACGCGCAGCCCCACACCCGGCAGCGCCGGGCCGACGGTGCCGCCGCGGCGCGCGGCCTCGGGGCGGTAGGGGTTGCTGGTCAGCATGACGGTCTCGCTCATGCCGTAGCGCTCGAGGATGGTGTGGCCGGTGCGCCCGCGCCAGGCTTCGAAGGTCTCGAGCAGCAGCGGCGCCGAGCCGCTGATGAAGAGCCGCATCGAGGCACAGGCCGCCGGCGTGAGGCCGGGCTCGGCGAGCAGGCGCACGTAGAGCGTCGGCACGCCCATGAAGACGCTGGCCTCGGGCAGCCGCGCCACCACGGCTTTCGGGTCGAAGCGGTTGAGCCAGATCATCTTGGCACCCGCCAGCAGCGCGCCGTGGCTGGCGACGAACAGGCCGTGCACGTGGAAGATCGGCAGCGCGTGGATCAGCGTGTCGCGGCCGGCGCGCTCGCCCGACTTGGCACCGGTGCGCCAGCCCCAGGCGTCTTTCAGCGTCAGCGCGTTGCTGCGCAGGTTGCCGTGCGTGAGCATCGCGCCCTTGCTGCGCCCGGTGGTGCCGCTGGTGTACAGGATGGCGGCCAGGTCGCCATCGGCGCGCACGGCCGGCTCGTGCGTGTCGGCATGCCGCGCCGCGCGCTCGAGCAGCGAACCGCTGCGGTCGTCGCCCAGCGTGAAGACGTGTTTCGTGCCGGCCTTGAAGGCGATCTTGGCGAACCACGAAAAGGACTTCGGCGTGCACACCACCAGCGCCGGCTCGGCATTGCCGATGAAGTACTCGATCTCGGCCGACTGGTAGGCGTTGTTCAGCGGCAGGAACACATGGCCGCTGCGCAGCACCGCCAAGTACAGCACGAGCGCCTCGACGCTCTTGTCGACCTGCACAGCCACGCGCGACTGCGCGGGCAGGTCGAGCGAGTCGATGAGGTTGGCCATCATCGCGCTGGCCCGCTCAAGGTCGCGCCAGGTGTAGGCCAGGCCGTCCGACGACATGGCGGTGTCGGCCGTCTCGATGGCGATGGTGTCGAGGTCGGCCGGGAAGCCGCCCCGCAGGGCGACGAAGAGGTTGGCGTTCAAGGCGGGTTACTCGCAGCTGGCAGACACCACCGTTCGCGCTGAGCCTGTCGAAGCGCCCGCTGCGCACCGGGCTTCGACAAGCTCAGCCCAAACGGTGTGGGTTCTCAAAGGGCAAGGGTGGGGTCAGTCCAGTTTCGCGCCACTGTTCTTCACCACCTCGGCCCAGCGCTTGACCTCGGCACTGACGAAGCGGCCCATGTCGGGGCCCCAGGTGTTGGGCAGCTCGGTGCCCAGGCCCGTCCAGGCGGCCTTGATCTCGTCGCTGGCGAAGGCCTTGCGCATCTCGGCCTGCATGCCGTTGATGGCCTCGGCGGGCGTGCCCTTGGGCGCCCAGATCGCGTACCAGGTGGCCACCTTGTAGGTGGGCACGCCGCTCTCGGCGGCGGTGGGCACGTCAGGGAAGCCGGGTGCGCGGCGCTCGCCGGCCACGGCGATGGCGCGAATGCGGCCGCCCTTGATGTGGCTGGCGCTGGAGCCCAGGCCATCGAAGCACAGGTCCACCTGGCCGGCGATCAAGTCTTGCAGCATCGGGCCGGCGCCGCGGTAGGGGATGTGCGTGATGAAGGTCTTGGTCTGCAGCTTGAACAGCTCGCCGGCCAGGTGGTGGCTGGTGCCGTTGCCGGCCGAGCCGTAGTTCAGCTTGCCGGGGTTCTTGCGGATGAACTCCAGCAGTTGCGGCAGCGTCGTGGCCTGCACCTTGCCCGGGTTGACGACGATGACCTGCGGCACGCTCGACACCAGCCCCACGGGGATGAAGTCGGTCTCGATGTTGTAGTCGAGCTTCGGGTACATGCTCGGCGCGATCGCGTGGTGCACCGCGCCCATGAAGAAGGTGTAGCCGTCGGGCGCGGCCTTGGCCGCGATGCCTGCGCCCAGCGTGCCGCCGGCGCCGCCCTTGTTGTCGATCAGGAACTGGCGGCCCGAGTTCTTGGTGATCGATGCGAACAGCGGCCGCGCGAAGGCATCGGTGCCGCCGCCGGGCGGGAAGGGCACGATGATGTTCACCGGCTTGTTGGGCCAGGCGCCCTGGGCGCGGGCCAGGGAGGGCAGGGCCACGCCGGCGGCGAGGCCGGCGGTGCCGAGGATCGCCTCGCGGCGGTTGAAGTGGGTCATGGTGTGGTCTCCGGTCGTGTTGTTGTGGAAAGGAAATGCTCAGACGGGGCTGCCGACGGCACGCGAGCGTGCCACCTCGCCCTGGCGGAAGCGGGCATGGCTGGCCTCGACCTTGCCCAGGTCGTAAAGGTAGTTGACCATCATGCCGAAGGACTGCTTCAAGCCCTTGCTGGCCATGTTGCCACGCGGGTTGAGCCGCTCCAGGCGCGCACCGTTGTCAAGGTGGAAACGCGCCACCGGGTCGCCGGCCGGCGTGGGCGACAGCAGCAGCAGGTAGGCACTGGCCAGCAGCGCCAGCGCGCTGCGGTCGTCGTCGTCCATCAGCGCATGAACGGCCGCGCCCTGCAGCGCGCCGAGGTCGCCGTTGCAGCGCTCGCGCAGCCGGGCACGGGCCGCGTTCAGCTCGGCAGCCGAGCCCTTCTTCAGCCCGGGCAGCGCGTCGAGCTCGGGCTCTGACAGCAGCCATTGCGCCAGCCCCGGGATCGGCGACAGCGTGCAGAAGGTCTTCAGCCGCGGCAGCTCGCGCTGCAGCTGCGTGGCCACCGTCTTGATGAGGAAGTTGCCGAGGCTCACGCCGCGCAGCCCGGGCTCGCAATTGCTGATGCTGTAGAAGGCCGCGACGCGGAAGCGGTCGGGCAGCAGCGGTGTGCTGAGCTTGTCGATCAGCGGCGTGATGGCGGCCGGCATCTCGGGCAGCAGCGCCACCTCCACGAAGATCAGCGGTTCATTGGGCAGCTGCGGGTGGAAGAAGGCGAAGCAGCGGCGGTCGGGCTGCAGCCGGCGGCGCAGGTCGTCCCAGCCGTCGATGGCGTGCACGGCCTCGTGGTGGATGATCTTCTCGAGCAGCTGCGCCGGCGAGTTCCAGTCGACGCGCTTCATCTGCAGGAAGCCGGGGTTGAACCAGCTCGTCAGCAGGTGCAGCAGGTCGGCCTCGATCACTTCGAGCTCCGGCCGCGCGCGCAGCCGCTTCAGCAGCGCGCGGCGCAGCCGCAGCACCGCGGCCGTGCCGCCGGGCGTGCGGTTGAGGCGGCGGAACAGCTCCTGCCGAGCCGGCTCGGCGGCGCGCGTCAGCGCCAGCAGCGAGGGCGCGTCGCGCTGCGCGGCGTAGGCCTCGGCCAGCCGCAGCACCTGGGCCGGGTCGGGGCTCAGGTCCTTGGCGAGGTAGGTGAACAGGCCGTCGAGCTCGTCGTCGTCCAGCCCGTCGAGCCGCTCGATCAGGCCGGCCGCGATGGCCATGCCGCCGAGCTCGCCCTTCTCGCCGAGCAGGCGCTTGCAGTCGGCCACCATGCGGCGCACGGCGCGTTCGCGGCGCTGGCGCAGCGCGACGGCGCGGATTTCATCGAGCACGGCCGGGCTCCTTTGGCTTGGGGCTGCGGGCCTGGGCGCGGCGCAGCTTCTTCAGCGCCGCGAGCTGCGCCATCAGGTGATCGTGCATGGCGCGTTCGGCGCGCGCGGCGTCGCGCTGCTCGAAGGCGTCCATCAGCACGCGGTGCTCGTTCAGCGAGGCCTCGATGCGCCCCGGCAGCGCCAGCTGCCGCCCGCGCATCAGCCGCACGAAGCGACGCAGATCGCCCGTCACGCGGTCGAGCCAGCGGTTGCCGGCCAGCTGCTGCACGGCGCTGTGGAAGACGTGGTTGACGCGGTAGTAGCCCTCCAGGCTGCCGGCAGCGGCATGGCGCTCGAGCTCGTCGTGCAGCCGGCGCAGCTGGTGCACGGCCTCGTCGTCGGCGCGCTCGCAGGCCTCGAAGGCGCAGCGGCCCTCCAGCAGCGCCATCACCGGAAACAGCGCGTCGGCGTCGGCCTCGGTGATCTCGACGACACGGCAGCCGCGGTGCGGCACCAGCTCCACCAGGCCCTCGGCCGCCAGCACCTTGAGCGCCTCGCGCAGCGGCGTGCGGCTCACCTGCCAGCTGGCGGCGAGGGCCTTCTCGTCGATCCAGTCGCCGCTGGCCAGGGCGCCGTCGAAGACCAGCGTGCGCAACTGCTCGGCCACGCTGTCGTGCAGCGAGGTGGCACGCGGCGCGGGCGCGGCGCCAGGGCGCAGGGGGATCGGATCAGCCATGAGCCGATCGTAGTTCTGTAATTACGGCATCACAGCCGGGTTTGCCCGCGGGCGGGCACCAGGCCCCGGTCAGCCGGACTTCGACACCACGGCGGCCAGCCGCGCCAGCCGCGGCGCCACCATCGGCACCGTGAGCATGGTGCTGGCCACGGCCATCAGCAGCAGGGCCGTGAAGGTGTCGGCGCTGATGATCTGGCGGTCGAGCAGGATGCTGGCGAAGATGATCTCGATCAGCCCCTTGGTCTGCAGCAGCCAGCCCACCGTGCGCGCCTCGCCCGGCGCCCAGCCTTGCAGCCGCCCGGCCAGTGCCACGCCCAGCAGCTTGCCGGACACCGAGGCCAGCACCAGCGCCGCCGTGACGGCGAACACCGCCACGCCGCCCACGCCCCATTCGGTGCGCAGGCCGGTGGACAGAAAGAACACCGGCATCATCACCAGCAGCACGTTGGCGCGCAGCGCGTCCAGTTGCGGCAGCGGGAACCAGTCGCGCTCCAGCACCGCGCCTGCCAGGAAGGCGCCGACCATGTAGTGCAGCCCGCACCAGTCCGCGCCCAGCGACACCAGCGCCAGCCAGGGCAGCACGAGGAACCAGCGGTCGCGCTCGGGCACCCGCACGAGCAGGCGTCGAAAGCCCCAGGCGGCCAGCGCAAACACCACGACGAAGATCGCCTGGCGGCCCAGGCGCGTCCAGTCCAGCAGGATCACCGCCAGCACGGCCCAGATCAGGATGTCGTCCAGGCTGGCGTAGCGCAGGATGCGCTGGCCCAGCGGCTGGCGCAGGATCTCCATCTTCTCCATCAGCAGGATCAGGATGGGCAGCGCCGTCACCGCGCAGCCCATGCCGATGCCGGCGACAAACTGCCAGGGCTCGGCCTTCGGGCCCATCCAGCCCGTGCCCGTGAAGGCCAGCAGGCCCATCGCCAACAGCGAGCCGAACAGCAGCGGCATCACCAGCGCGCAGCCGGCGGTGATGGCGCTTTCGGTGCGGTGCTTCCAGGCCGACTTCAGGTCGAGTTCCAGCCCGGCGATGAACACGAACAGGCTGACGGCCCACCAGGCCAGGCCGTTGAGGCTTTGCACGACGGCGGGCTTGAAGACGGCCGCGAACAGCTCAGGGAACACCGCGCCGAAGAGGCCCGGTCCGAGCAGGATGCCGGTGACGATCTGCACCACCACCAGCGGCGCCCAATAGTCGGTGCGGCCCAGTCGCCAGATGGCGTAGGGCAGCGCGAAGATGACCGCCATCGCGATCAGGAACAACTCGACGGTGGTCAGGGGCGGGCCGCTCATGCTGGGCGCGGATTGTGCCGGCCGATCCGCGACTCTCGCGCAGTTCTGCGCATTAGGGGTGTCCCGTGCCGCTGATGGGGCGACCGTGCCCACAATGCCGGCCAGCGGCACACGGACCTCGATGCCGGCTGTGCTGCCGTCCATGAACGAGATACAGGAGACACCCCCATGATCCACTCTCTCACCTGGGCCCGCACGGGCTTGGCCCTGGCCGCGTTGGCCGCGCTGGCCGCCTGCGGCAGTGACACCGAGGTCACCATCGGCAGCGGCGACTACGCCGTCAATACCCGGCCCGCGTTCCTGGTGGGTGCCGTGCGCAGCGCCAGCTACGACGGCACGGCCGATGACCTGCTCACCGCCGGCCTCGGCCGCGCCGGCCTGGCCAGCGCCGTGGCGCCCACGCTGAGCGCCACGCCCACGGCGGCCGAGCTGCGCAAGCTGGCCATCCACACCAACTACCGCGCCATCGTCGACACCACCACCGGCGGCGGCTTCGGCACGCTCTACGGCCCCAACATCACGGCCGACGGCACCGTGGGCACCGGCGACGGCAAGATCGCCGGCACCGAGCACATCGGCATCGGCCCGGGCGGCGTGACGATGATGGTGCAGGTGCCGTCCAGCTTCAGCGCCAGCGCGCCGTGCATCGTGACGGCGGCGTCCTCGGGATCGCGCGGCGTCTACGGCGCCATCGGCTCGGCCGGCGAGTGGGGCCTGAAGCGCGGCTGCGCCGTGGCCTACACCGACAAAGGCACGGGCAACGGCGTGCACGACCTGCAGAACAACACCGTCAACCGCTACGACGGCACGCGCGCCACGGCGGCGGCCGCGGGCAGCGACAGCAACTTCACCGCGACCTTGAGCGCGGCCGAGCTCACCGCCTTCAACACCGCCACGCCCAACCGCTTTGCCGTCAAGCACGCGCACTCCGGCCTCAACCCCGAGGCCGACTGGGGCGCGATGACGCTGCAGGCGGTGGAGTTCGCGTTCTACATGCTCAACCAGCAGTTCGGCGCGCCGCTGCCTGACGGCACGCGCACCAAGCTCATCGTGCCGGGCAACACCATCGTCATCGCGTCGAGCGTGAGCAACGGCGCCGGCGCCGCGCTGGCCGCCGCCGAAAACGACGGTCTCGGCCTGATCGACGGCGTGGCGGTGAGCGAGCCCAACATCCAGATGGCACCCACGGCCGGCCTGCGCATCGAGCGCGGCACGCTGCCGGCCTACACCGGTGGCAGCAAGCCGCTGTACGACTACTTCAGCTACGCCAACCTGCTGCAGCCCTGCGCCGCGCTGGCCACGGCAGCCACCGGCTCGCCCTTTGGCTACACCGGCGGCACGGCGTTTGTTGCCGGCAACCGCTGCGCCTCGCTGGCGGCCAATGGGCTGGTGACGGGCGCCACCACGCTGGAGCAGGCCAACGACGCGCTGGCCCGGCTGCGTGCCTACGGCTGGGAGCCCGAGTCCGACCTGCTGCACGCGAGCCACTACCTCTTCGCCAGCCCGGCGATTGCGGTGACCTACGCCAACGCGCACGGCCGCTTCCGCGTGCAGGACAACCTCTGCGGCTTCAGCTTCGGCGCGGTCGACGGCGCCGGCCTGCCCACAGCGGCTGCCCCCGCGGCCATCGCCGGCGTCTTTGGCACCGGCAACGGCGTGCCGCCCAGTGGCGCGCTGCAGCTGATCTGGAACAACGCCGTTGGCGGTGCACGCAACCACGGCGCCGCAGCCAGCCCCAGCACCGGTGCGCTGGACTTCGCCTTCGACGGCGCGCTGTGCCTGCGCAACCTGTGGGCTGGCGCCGGCGCGCAGGCTGACGCCGTGCGCGCCGGCGTGGCCGAAGTGCGGCGCAGCGCCAATCTGCGCGGCACGCCGACGATCATCGTGCACGGCCGCAACGACACGCTGGTGCCGCCCAACTTCAGCTCGCGGCCCTACGTGCTGCGCAACGCGCAAATGGAAGGCGCGGCCAGCCGCGTGCGTTACGTCGAGGTCACGAACGCGCAGCACTTCGACTCGTTCCTGCCGTTCCCGGGCTACGACACGCGCTTCATCCCCTTGCACGTGTACTTCAACCGCGCCATGGACGCGATGTGGGCGCACCTGAAGAACGGCGCCGCGCTGCCGCCCAGCCAGGTGGTGCGAACCACGCCGCGAGGCGGCACGCCGGGCGCGGCCAATGCCATCGCGGCGTCCAACGTGCCGGCCATCGCGGCCAACCCGCCGGCCGGCGACCGCATCACCATCGACGGCAGCACGCTGCGCATCCCGGAGTGACCCCATGACGACGCTCAAGCTCAACGGCCGCGACACCACGTTGTCGGCCGACCCCGCCACCCCGCTGCTGTGGGCCCTGCGTGACGACCTCGGCCTCACCGGCACCAAGTTCGGGTGCGGCATGGCGCAGTGCGGCGCCTGCACCGTGCACCTCAACGGCGCGCCGGTGCGCAGCTGCGTCACACCGCTGGCCGCCGCCGCCGGCGCCACCGTGACCACCATCGAGGGCGTGGGCACCGATCGCATCGGCGCCGCCGTGCAGGCGGCCTGGATCCAGCACGACGTGGCCCAGTGCGGCTACTGCCAGAGCGGCCAGGTGATGAGCGCCACAGCGCTGCTGACACGCGTGAAGAAGCCGACCGACGCGCAGATCGACGAGGCGCTGGCCGGCAACCTGTGCCGCTGCGGCACTTACCAGCGCATTCGCGCGGCCATCCACGACGCTGCGGCGTCGCTGGCCTGAATCGGAGGCCGGCAATGAAGATCGACCGACTGCTCTCGCGCATCGAATCGGCCGCGGCCGTTGACCCCACCGGCGAGCCGCCAGCGGCCTTGTCGCGCCGCCACTTCATGGCGACGACCGTGGGGGGTGCACTGGGCCTGGCCGTCTGGCCGGGCGGCGCGCACGCGCAGGCCGGCGCCACCGCCGGCCTCAAACCCACCGACGCCCCGGGCGCCTTCGTCAGCATCGCGCGCGACGGCACCACCACCATCCTGTGCAACCGCATGGACATGGGCCAGGGCATCGAAACCGCGCTGGCGATGATCTGCGCCGAGGAGCTCGACGCCGACTGGAGCCGTGTGGCCACCGGCTTCGGCAACCAGAAGGCGGCCTATGTCGACCCGGCGATGGGCATGCACCTCACCGGCGGCAGCAACTCGGTGAAGAACAGCTACACGCAGTACCGCGAGCTCGGCGCCCGCACGCGCGCCATGCTGCTGGCGGCGGCCGCGCGGCAGTGGGGCGTGCCGGTGGCGCAGCTGAGTGCGGCCAACGGCAGCATCACCGGCAGCGGGCCGCAAGGTGCGCTGAAGGCCGGCTACGGCGAGCTGTTCGAGGCCGCGATGGCGCTGCCCGTGCCCGAGGCCGTGGCGCTGAAGTCGCCGCGCGACTTCAAGCTGCTCGGCAAGCCGCAGACGCTGAAGGTGGCCAGGGCCAAGAGCACCGGTGCGCAGCAGTACGGCATCGACGTGCGCCTGCCCGGCATGCTGACGGCGGTGATCCAGCGCCCGCCGGTGTTCAACGGCAAGGTCGTCGGTTTCGATGCCGCGGCGGCGCGCCGCATCATGGGCGTGCGCGCCATCTTCCCGGTGGCGCTGGACCGCGGCGGCCAGGGCGTGGCCGTGGTCGCCGAAGGCTACTGGCCGGCCCAGCAAGGACGCGAGGCGCTGAAGATCGACTGGGCCCTGGCCGACGTGGCCAAGCCCGACAGCACCGCGATGCGCGCCGAGTACCTGCGCCTGGCGCAGACGCCCGGCACGCCGGCGCCCGAGCCGCACCTGCGCGCCGACACCGCGGCCGGCAAAGACGCGCCCCG
This sequence comes from Rubrivivax sp., assembly GCA_027487585.1. Taxonomy (GTDB): domain Bacteria; phylum Pseudomonadota; class Gammaproteobacteria; order Burkholderiales; family Burkholderiaceae_C; genus Rubrivivax. The sequence goes on along the minus strand of JAIYDH010000056.1, from coordinate 19,452 downwards.
GAAGATCAGCGCCGAGTTCGTCTTCCCCTACCTCAACCACGCGCAGCTCGAGCCGCTGGCCTGCACGGTGGACCTGCTGCCCGATCGCGCCGTGATCCACGCCGCGTCGCAGATGCCGGGTGTGGACGCCGGCGCGGCGGCCTCGGTGCTGGGCCTCAAGCCCGAGCAGGTGGAGATCGTCGTGCAGATGGCCGGTGGCGGCTTCGGCCGCCGCGCCACGCCGGGTGGCGAGTGGGTGCGCGAGGCCTGCGCCGTGGCCAAGGGCCTGGCCGAGCGGGGCCAGCGCGCGCCCGTGAAGGTGGTGTGGAGCCGCGAGGACGACATGCGCTCGGGCTACTACCGCCCGTTCACCGTGCACCGCGCCGAGATCGGCTTCGATGCCGCCGGCAAGGTGCTGGCCTGGGAGCACCGTGTCGTCAGCCAGAGCATCCTGGCCGGCTCGCCCTTCGAGGCCTTCATGGTGAAGCAAGGCGTCGACGTCACCACCACCGAAGGCCTGCGCGAGCCCTACGGCGTGCCGATGAACGTGAGCGTGCACCACCCGCAGGTGAACGTGCCGGTGCTGTGGTGGCGCGCGGTCGGCAGCACGCACACGGCCTACGTGATGGAGACGCTGATCGACGAGATCGCGGTGGCCACGAAGCAGGACCCGGTGGCCTACCGGATGGCCTTGATGGGCACCGAGGCCAAGACGGCCCGCCACCGCGCCGCGCTGCAGCTGGCGGTCGATGCCAGCGGCTACGCCCGCCGCCGCCCGCTGGCCGGCACGGCCTGGGGCGTGGCGCTGCACGAGAGCTTCGAGTCGGTGGTGGCCTACGTCGTGCAGGTGCAGATGCAGGGCCGTGGCCAGCAGCGCCGCCCGGTGCTCACACAGGTGACGGCCGGCGTGCACTGCAACTTCTGCGTCAATCCACGTAGCGTCGAGGCGCAGGTGCAGGGCTCCGTGCTGATGGCGCTGGCCACCACGCTGCCTGGCCACGCCATCACGCTGAAGGACGGGCGTGTCGAGCAGGGCAACTTCCACCAGTTCACGCTGCCGCGGCTGGCGCAGATGCCGAAGGTGGCCGTGCACATCGTGCCCAGCAGCGACGCCCCCAAGGGCATGGGCGAGCCGGCCCTGCCACCGCTGGCGCCGGCGTTCGCCAACGCGGTGGCGCGGCTGACGGGCCAGCGCCAGCGCGAGCTGCCGTTCCGGTTTGCCTGAGCGGCCCGCGGCAGAAGTCCTTCCCTGACGCCGTGACGACGCGGCCGGTGGCCGGGGCGATCCCTAGAATCCCCCGCCTTCCCTCTCGAAGGACCGCATGTCTACCGGCGTCATCCGCATCCGTGGTGCTCGACAGCACAACCTGAAGAACCTGGATCTGGACATCCGCACCGGCGAGCTGACGGTGGTCACCGGGCCCAGTGGCAGCGGCAAGAGCTCGCTGGTGTTCGACACGCTGTATGCCGAGGGGCAGCGCCGCTACGTCGAGACCTTCAGCGCCTACGCGCGCCAGTTCCTCGACCGCATGGACCGTCCGGCGGTCGACAAGGTCGACGGCGTGCCGCCGGCCATCGCCATCGACCAGACCAACCCGGTGCGCACCAGCCGCAGCACGGTCGGCACGATGACGGAGCTGAACGACCACCTGAAGCTGCTGTTCGCGCGTGCCGCGCAGCTGTTTGACCGCGAGACGGCGCTGCCGGTGCGGCACGACTCGGCGCAGACGATCTATGAAGACCTGCAGCGCCGCGCTGCCGCCCTGGGCGACCCGCGCCTGGTGTTCAGCTTTCCGGCCGAACTGCCCGCCGACACCACGCCCGAGCAGCAGGAGCAGTGGCTGTCGGCGGCCGGCTTCACGCGTGTGCACGGCGAGCGCGTGGTGGGCGATCGCAAGGTGCTCGACGTGGTGGCCGACCGATTCCGCATCGCCGGCACCGAGCAGGTGCGGGTGCTCGAGGCCATTGAGCTGGCGCTCAAGCGCGGCGGTGGGCGGCTCACAGTGTTCGCCGGCGACGATGCCGCGGCGGCCGAGCCCTGGAAGTACAGCACAGGGCTGCACTGCCCCGAGAGCGACACCCGCTATGCCGACCCGCAGCCGGCGCTGTTCAGCTTCAACAGCGCGTATGGCGCCTGCGAAACCTGCCGCGGCTTCGGCCGCGTGATCGGCGTCGACATGGGCCTGGTGATCCCCGACGCGCGCAAGACGCTGCGCAACGGCGCCATCAAGCCGATGCAGACGCCGGCCTGGAAGGACTGCCAGGACGACCTCGTCAAGTACGCCGGCGAGGCCGGCATCCCGCGCGACACGCCCTGGGGGCAGCTCACGCAGGCCCAGCGCGACTGGGTGATCGAGGGCACGCCGAACTGGAAGGGCAACTGGAACACGCAGTGGTACGGCGTGCGGCGCTTCTTCGAGTACCTCGAGAGCAAGGCCTACAAGATGCACATCCGCGTGCTCTTGTCGAAGTACCGCAGCTACACGCCGTGTGGCGCCTGCGGCGGCGCACGGCTCAAGCGCGAGGCGCTGCTGTGGCGCCTTGGGTCGGTGGCCGATGCCGACGCGGTGCTGCCTGCCTCGAAGCGCTTCATGCCCGTGGGCGTGGCCTGGAGCCGCGCGCAGCTGGAGGCGCTGCCGGGCCTGCACCTGCACGACCTGATGCAGCTGAGCATCGAGCGCCTGCGCCGTTTCTTCGATGGCCTCACGCTGCCCAGCACCCTGCTCGACGAGGCGCTGAAGCTGCTGCTCGACGAGATCCGCACGCGGCTGAAGTACCTCTGCGATGTCGGCCTGCACTACCTCACGCTCGACCGCCAGAGCCGCACGCTCAGCGGTGGCGAGGTGCAGCGCATCAACCTGACGACGGCGCTCGGCACCAGCCTCGTCAACACGCTGTTCGTGCTCGACGAGCCCAGCATCGGCCTGCACCCGCGCGACATGAACCGCATCGTCGAGGCCATGCACCGGCTGCGCGACGCCGGCAACACGCTGGTGGTGGTCGAGCACGACCCGGCGGTCATGCTCGCCGCTGACCGCCTGATCGACATGGGCCCCGGCCCCGGCGAACGCGGCGGCCAGATCGTCTTCGACGGCACACCCGAGGCCGCGCGCTCGGCCGACACACTCACCGGCGCCTACCTGGGCGCACGCAAGCAGGTGTCGACGGGCTTTCGCAAGCTCGTGGAGCCGGCCACGCCCAAGCTGGTGCTCACTGGCGCACGCGAGCACAACTTGCAAGACGTGACGCTGGAGCTGCCGCTGAACCGGCTGGTGTGCATCACCGGCGTCAGCGGCAGCGGCAAGAGCTCGCTGGTGCAGGACGTGCTGTACCCGGCGCTCGCACGCCACTTCGGCAAGGCCACCGAGACGCCGGGCGTGTTCGACAAGCTGCTCGGTGCCGAGCAGTTGTCGGACGCCGTGTTTGTCGACCAGAGCCCCATCGGCAAGACGGCGCGCAGCAACCCGGCCAGCTACGTGGGCGCCTTCGACGCGCTGCGAGCGCTGTTCGCCGAGGCACCCCTGGCGCGCGAGCGCAGCTACACGGCGGGCACCTTCAGCTTCAATGCCGGCGACGGCCGCTGCCCCACCTGCGGCGGCAGCGGCTTCGAGCACGTGGAGATGCAGTTCCTCTCCGACGTGTACCTGCGCTGCCCCGATTGCGACGGCACGCGCTACCGCGCGCCGGTGCTCGAGGTGAAGCTGGTGCGCGGGCCGCATCGGTTTTCCATCGCCGACGTGCTGGATCTCACCGTGGCCGAGGCCGCGCACTGGTTCCAGAACGACCGCGAGGTCGTGGCGCGGCTGCAGCCCATCATCGACGTGGGCCTGGACTACGTGCGCCTGGGCCAGCCGGTGCCCACGCTCAGCGGCGGCGAGGCGCAGCGCCTCAAGCTGGCCGGCTTCCTGGCCGAAGCGGCCAACTCGCCGGCCCAGCGCGTGGCGAAGTACGGCACGCTGTTCCTCTTCGACGAGCCCACCACCGGCCTGCATTTCGACGACATCGCCAAGCTGATGCGGGCCTTCCGCAAGCTGCTGGCGGCGGGGCATTCGCTGCTCGTCATCGAGCACAACCTCGATGTCATCCGCGCGGCCGACTGGCTGGTGGACCTGGGCCCTGAAGGCGGCGAGGCCGGCGGCCTGGTCGTCTGCACCGGCACGCCCGACGACGTGAAGGCCCATGCCACCTCGTACACCGGGCAGGCGCTGCGCGAGTACGAGCAGGCCATGGGCCTGGGCGGCGCGGCGCGGGCTGAGGAGGGTCGGCCCTTGCAGACGGTGGTTCGCGAGCGCCGCGCCGCGGCGGCGCACGACGACGCCATCCACATCGTCAACGCGCGCGAGCACAACCTCAAGTCGCTGAGCGTGCAGGTGCCGCGCGGCGTGTTCAACGTCGTCACCGGGGTCTCGGGCTCGGGCAAGAGCACGCTGGCCTTCGACATCCTGTTCAACGAGGGGCAGCGGCGGTATCTCGAGAGTTTGAATGCCTACGCCCGCAGCATCGTGCAGCCGGCGGGGCGGCCGGAGGTGGATGCCGTCTACGGCATTCCGCCCACCGTGGCCATCGAACAGCGCCTCTCACGCGGCGGCCGCAAGAGCACGGTGGCGACCACCACCGAGGTCTGGCACTTCCTGCGCCTGCTGTGGGTGAAGCTCGGCCTGCAGCATTGCGTGCACGACGGCGCGCCGGTGAAGGCGCAGAGCGCCGAGAGCATCGCGGCGCAGATCCTGCGCGACGTGAACCAGGGCGGACATCGGGGCCAGCACGTCGGCCTGCTCGCGCCGCTGGTCATCAACCGCAAGGGCGTCTACACCGACCTGGCCAAGTGGGCGCACGCGCGCGGCCACACGCACCTGCGCATCGACGGCGAGTTCCTGCCGACCCAGCCCTTCCCGCGCATCGACCGCTTCAAGGAGCACACCATCGAGCTGCCGGTGGGCGACCTGATCGTCGACCCCGCGAACGAGGCCGAGCTGCGCCGGCTGCTGAGCGCCGCGCTCGACGTGGGCCGCGGCGTCGTGCACCTGCTGAGCCCGCTCGACCGGCTGGCCGTGGCCATGGACTTTGGCGGCACCGGCGTGGGCGTGGGCACGCTGAAGGTCTTCAGCACCAAGCGCGCCTGCCCGGTGTGCGGCACCAGCTACCCCGAGCTGGATCCGCGCATGTTCAGCTACAACAGCAAGCACGGCTGGTGCACCACCTGCGTCGGCACGGGCCTGAAGCTCACGCGCGAGCAGCGCAAGGCGTTCGATGACAGCGTGAAGGACGACGACACGCAGGGCCGCGAGCTGAGCTTTCCTTCAGAAGAAGCCGAGGTCGAAGGCCTCGTCGACGAGGCCTGCCCCGATTGCCACGGCGCGCGGCTGAACGCGGCCTCGCGGGCCGTCACCTTCGAGAGCCGGGCCATCGATGCCGTCGCGCGCATGTCGGTGCACGAGGCGCGCGCCTGGGTCGCGGGGCTGGCGCTCACCGGCCGCGACGCGGGCATTGCGCGCGATGTCGTCACCGAGATCGCCAGCCGCCTGAGCTTTCTGCACGACGTGGGCCTGGGCTACCTGACGCTGGACCGCGCCGCGCCCACGCTCAGCGGCGGCGAGGCGCAGCGCATCCGCCTGGCGGCGCAGCTGGGCAGCAACCTGCAGGGCGTGTGCTACGTGCTCGACGAGCCCACCATCGGCCTGCACCCGCGCGACAACGGCATCCTGCTCGACGCGCTGGCGCGCCTGAGCCGCGGCGGCAACACGCTGGTGGTGGTGGAGCACGACGAGGACACCATCCGGCGCGCTGAGCACCTCATCGACATCGGCCCCGGCGCCGGCTTGCGCGGCGGCCATCTCATGGCGCAAGGCACGGCGGCCGACCTGATGGCCGCGCCCGACTCCGTGACCGGCCGCATGCTCGCGCACCCGCTGAAGCACCCGCTGAAGCCGCGCCGTGCCGTGAGCCCCGACACGCCGCGCCTGCAGCTGCAAGGCGCCTCGCTGCACAACCTGCAACGGCTCGACCTCGGCGTGCCGCTGGGCCGCCTGGTGGCCGTGACGGGCGTCAGCGGCTCCGGCAAGAGCACGCTGGCGCGCGAGGTGCTGCTGGCCAACGTGGCGGCGCAGGTGGCGCACCGGGCCACCAAGGCCGGGCGCGATGCCGCGGCCGCCGGCCGCCGGCCCAGCCTGCAGGGCTGCACGGGGCTGGCCGGCTTCGAGGCCATCGACCGCGTGCTCGAGGTCGACCAGACGCCCATCGGCAAGACACCGCGCTCCTGCCCGGCCACCTACATCGGCTTCTGGGACAGCATCCGCAAGCTCTACACCGAGACGCTCGAGGCCAAGGCGCGCGGTTACGCCGCCAACCGCTTCAGCTTCAACACCGGCGACGGCCGCTGCCCGGGTTGCGAAGGCCAGGGTCTGAAGACCATCGCGATGAGCTTCCTGCCCGACGTGAAGCTGCCCTGCGACGTGTGCCACGGCGCGCGCTTCAACCCCGAGACGCTGGCCGTCACCTGGCGCGGCAAGAGCATCGGCGACGTGCTGCGCATGGAGGTCGATGAGGCGGTGGGCTTTTTCGCCAGCATGCCGAACATCGCCCACCCGCTGCAGCTGCTGCAGGACGTGGGCCTGGGCTACCTGACGCTGGGCCAGCCCAGCCCCACGCTCAGCGGCGGCGAGGCGCAGCGCATCAAGCTCGTCACCGAGCTCAGCAAGGTGCGCGACGATGTCACGCGCCGCGGCCAGAAGCCGCCGACGACGCTGTACGTGCTCGACGAGCCCACCGTGGGCCTGCACATGGCCGATGTCGAGCGCTTGATCAAGGTGCTGCACCGCCTTGTCGACGGCGGCCACAGCGTCGTCGTCATCGAGCACGACCTCGACGTGGTCGCCGAGGCCGATTGGGTCATCGACCTCGGGCCCGAGGGCGGCGGTGCGGGCGGCCGCCTGGTCGCTGCCGGCACGCCCGAGGCGGTGGTGGCGGCCGGCACGCACACCGGGCACGCGCTGGCGCCGGTGCTGGCGCGCGGCTGACGCGCGAGCCGGGGCTTCAGGCGGCGAGTGCGGCGCTCAACGCGGGCGCTTCACCCACCACGAGAACGCGCCGGTCAGCCCCATCAGCGGCCACAGGGCGGCGCACAGCAACACCCAGGCCAGGCGGCTCTGCATGGGGTCGGACAGGTCCGACGCCGCGCGCTTGGTGTGGCCCTCGCTGAACAGGTGCCGGCGCGAGTAGGTGGCAAGGCCGAACAGCGCCCCGAACAGGGTGAACAGCGTGATGGCGACTGGAAAGGTCATGACAGGCTCCTCGCTTCGGAAGGGCGCCAGTCTGACGCGTTCGAGGGCGCTAATCAAGCCGCGTTGACACCACTGATCGTCAAGTGGTCATGACACTTTCCGGCCGTAGCGCCACCACAGCCGCCAGCCCAGCAGCACCGCGATCACGGCCGCGTACACCGCGACTTCCGCGTAGTCGTTCTTGCCGCTGCGCATCCAGAAGAAGTGCAGCAGGCCCAGCAGCACCACCGCGTACACGGCCCGGTGCAGCATCTGCCAGCGCGCCGCACCCAGGCTGCGGATGGCGCGGTTGAAGGAGGTGGCGGCCAGCGGCAGCATCAGCACGAGGCCGGCCGTGCCGACGAGGATGAAGTTGCGCTTGGCGATGTCGGGCAGGATCAGGCCGAGGTCGAACCCCATGTCGAGCCAGGCGTAGCAGGCGAAATGCAGCACGCCGTAGAAGAAGGCGAAGAGCCCGAGCATGCGCCGCAGCCGCGCCAGCGCGGCCAGCCCGAAAGCCTGGCGCAGTGGCGTCACCGCCAGCGTCAGGCACAGGAAGCGCAGTGTCCAGTCGCCGGTGCAGCGGATCAGCGCCTCGGCCGGGTTGGCGCCGAGGGTGTTCGTCAGCGCGCCCTGCAGCAGCGCCGCAAAGGGCAGCAGCGCGAGCACGAAGACCAGCGGCTTGACGGCCGCGTGCAGCAAGGTCCGTTGCAAGAGCAGCTGCAGCCCCGATGCGGCCACGGCGTCAGAAGAACTTCTTCAGGTCCATGCCGGCGTAGAGCTGCCCGACCTGCGGCTCGTAGCCGTTGAACATCTGCGTCGGCAGGCGCTTGGCGAACAGGCCGCCGCCGTCGCGGATGCGGCGTTCGGTGGCCTGGCTCCAGCGCGGATGGTCGACCTTCGGGTTCACGTTGGAGAAGAAGCCGTACTCCTGAGGAGCGGCCTCTTCCCAGCTGGTCTTGGGTTGCTTCTCGACGAAGCGGATCTTCACCAGACTCTTGCCGCTCTTGAAGCCGTACTTCCAGGGCACCACCAGGCGCACCGGCGCGCCGTTCTGGTTGGGCATCACCTCGCCGTACATGCCAAAGGCCAGCATCGTGAGCGGGTGCATCGCCTCGTCCATGCGCAGGCCTTCGACGTAGGGCCAGTCGAGCACGCTGGAGCGCAGGCCGGGCATCTGTGCGCGGTCGGCCAGGGTCACGAACTGCACGAACTTCGCGTTGCCGGTGGGCTCGACGCGCTTGATCAGCTCGGCCAGCGACCAGCCTACCCAGGGGATGACCATGCTCCAGCCCTCGACGCAGCGCAGCCGGTAGATGCGCTCTTCCATCGGCGCCATTTTCAGCAGCGTGTCGATGTCGAAGCTGCCAGGCTTCTTGACCTCGCCTTCTACGGCCACGGTCCAGGGCCGCGTCTTCAGCGTGTGGGCGTTGCGGGCCGGGTCGGACTTGTCGGTGCCGAACTCGTAGAAGTTGTTGTAGCTGCTGGCGTCGCCATACGTCGTGAGCTTCTCGATCGTGCTGGCGCCTGCAACGGCGCTCTTTGCGCCGGGCAGGGCGGCGAGCTTGCCCGGCCGCGCCACCTGCGCCACGGCGCTGCCCGCCGCGGGCAAGGCCAGCGCCGTGGCGCCGGCCGCGGCCAGCCACTGACGGCGGTTGAGGGCGAGATCACGCGGCGTGATCTCCGAAGGGTGGGGGTGCTGGAAGCCGCGATCGGGGATGAGATGCATGGTGTCCGTTCTGAGCCGACATCCGCGGATTCGTTCCCGGTGCCGCCCTGGTTACAGCTCGCCGTAGGAGTGCAGGCCCGAGAGGAACATGTTCACGCCCAGGAAGGCGAAGGTCGTGATCGCCAGGCCCACCAGCGCCCACCAGGCGCTGACGGTGCCGCGCAGGCCCTTCATCAGGCGCATGTGCAGCCAGGCGGCGTAGTTCAGCCAGACGATCAGCGCCCAGGTCTCCTTCGGGTCCCAGCTCCAGTAGCCGCCCCAGGCCTCGGCTGCCCACAGGGCGCCCAGGATGGTGGCGACGGTGAAGAAGGCAAAGCCGATGGCGATGGCCTTGTACATGACGTCGTCGAGCACCTCGAAGGACGGCAGCTTGTCGGCGATGCGCCCGCGCAGCGCAATGATGCCGGCCGCCACCAGCGCACTGACGCCGAAGTAGATGGCCCAGTAGGTGGACAGCGGGTCGACACCGCGGCGGAACACCATCGGCTCGAAGCACAGCACCACGCCCAGCACCCACAGCGGCGCCAGCTTCCACCAGCGGGTCTCGGTGGCCTGCTGCTTGATGAGGTAGGCGAAGGCCACCATCGCGGCGATGGCGAAGGTGCCGTAGCCGACGAAGTTGGCCGGCACGTGCACCTTCATCCACCAGCTCTGCAGCGCCGGCACCAGCGGCTGGATGGCGTGGGCCTCGCGCACCAGCGTGTACCAGAGCAGGAAGCCGACCGCGGCGCTGACGACCAGCATCGAAAACGCGCCGAGCGCGCGCGTGCGGTAGTGCTGCTCGTAGTACAGGTAGAACAGCGTCGTCATCCAGCAGAACAGCACGAACACTTCGTACAGGTTGCTCACCGGGATGTGGCCCACGCCGGTGGCGATCTGGTGGCTCTCGTACCAGCGCACGAAGGAGCCGATCAGCGCCATCACCACGGCGGCCCAGGCGAACCAGGTGCCAAACTTCAGCGCCGAGTTGTCGCCGCCACCCGCCGGCTTGCGCGCGAGCAGACCGATCCAGTAGAAGGCCGTGCTCATGAAGAACAGCAGGCTCATCCACAGGATGGCGCTCTGGCTCGACAGGAAGTACTTCAGCAGGAAGGCGTTTTCGCCGGCGGCGAGGTCGGCGCCGAAGTTGTCGGTGGCGCGGCTGTACAGCGCGATCGCCAGCAGCGTGGCCACGCCCACGCCCAGGCTCAGCGGCTGCAGCGGGCGCCAGAACCAGCCGATGGCGATCAGGCTGGGTGCGGCGCCGGCGAGGATCCAGGTCTCGTAGAAGTCCATGCGCGCGCCGTAGCGGTGGAACGCGTAGGCCGTGGCACCGAGCACCAGCACCGCGAAGACCCAGTCGAAGGCCGTGCGGCGCGCCAGCGGGTTGGGGCTCTTGCCGAGCATCATCGTGGTCGTGTTCATGCGGCAGTCTCCTTCAGGAGGGCACTCTTCAGGCGCTCGAAGTCGTGGTCACTGTCGAGCGTGCGGCGCGTGCTCGACATGGCCGTGGTGATGCGGGTGCGGGCGGCGCCCGGCACGGCCGGATCGGGTGTCTCGGGCTGAAGCCAGACCCACAGGCGCCGGTCGCGCACGTAGAGCATCATGAACACACCCACGATGAGCAAGGCGCAGCCGATGTAGACCAGCGTCTGCCCGGGCGCGCGCGCCACCTGGAACACGCTGGCCTGCACCTGCTTGAAGTCCTTCAGCTGAAAGATCATCGGCGCCGGGTAGAAGTAGCTGTCGGCCATCGACGTGACGGCCAGCGTCATGAAGCGTTCGGCCTCCGGGCTCGGCTTGAGCGCCGCCAGGCTGGCCTGCTCGCGCGTGAGGTTCATCAGCTCGAACAGCGAGCCGTTGAGGATGCGCAGCATGACCTCGCTGACGCGCATGCGGTCGGCTTCGGGCACGGTGGCCTCGAGGAAGTCGGCCAATGCCTGCAGGCCATTGACCTTGGCGCCCTGCGTGCCCGGCAGCTTGCCCTTCTCGGCGCCGGCGAAGAGGCCCAGCACGCGGCGCGTGGTGCCCAGCAGCTGCTCGGCGATCTCGGGGCGGTCGGCCGGCGCGGCCAGCGCCACGTAGCGGCGGGCCGCACGGTCGCGCTGGGCAGGATCGTCGAGCGCCTGGCGCAGCCGCATCCAGCCGTCGATCTGGCCTTGTTCGTCGGCCGGCACGCGCAGGTAGCGGAACTCGTCCTGCGGCGATTCGCGCATGCCGAACAGGAAGACCGGTGTGCCCTCGAGCACGACCGGCGACATGAAGTTCTGGAACTCGCGCGCCTGGCCGGCGGCGTCGCGGATGCGGTAGGTGATGCTGGGGCCGATGTTGGTGAGGTCGCGCTTGGTCACGGTCTTGTCGCCGGCGCCCAGGCGCTGGTCGAGCGAGTGCACGAGGTCGACGCTGCGCACGTCGGCGCCGGCGCTGTCGGCTCCGCCTGCGGGGCCGCTCATGTTCTCGACGTTGATGACACGCAGCGTCGCGAACTCCAGCGTCGCCTTCTCCTCGCCCTTCGGGCCGGTGCTCACCAGTTGCGTGCTGCCGCCGATCTGGCCCTGCACGTCGAAGCCCTGGCCCGGGCCCAGCGGCAGCGCGCGCAGCGTGACGCTGGAGCCGCCGTCGTCGAAGCTGCTCTGGTAGATGGCGACGCCGCGGTGGTGCGCGGGCTTGTTGACCTCGACGCGGCGCTCGATCTTCTCGCCCGTGGCGTGATCGTGCACGACGATCTCGCTGGCAAACAGGCGCGGCATGCCCGTGGGGTAGTACTCGACGATGAAGCGCTTGAGCTCGACGTCGAAGGGCAGGTCCTGCAGCACCACGCCGCCGGGCATGGTGAGCACGGCGGTGCTGGCCTTCAGACCCTCGGGCACAAACAGGTTGCCGCGGAAGGTGGGGTTGGTGGCGGCCAGCCGGTGCTGCTCGGGCACGTCGGGGATCAGGCCGCCGCCGGCGAACACGCTCTTGCCGAAGATCGCCATCTGCGCCCGCACCATCAGGTCGCCGTCGAGCAGGCCGCCGATGCACACCAGCACGATGGCCGAGTGCGCCGCGAGGTAGCCGATCTTGTTGGGCCGACCCTTGCGCGCCGCGATCATCACGCCGCTGTCGCGCGTCTGCACCTTGGCATGCCAGCCCTGCGCCACCAGCAGGCCGCTGATGCGCGCCAGCGCATCGGCGGGCGTTTCGGCCACCGCGGCTTGGCCCTTGTGCGCAAACGCCACCAGGCTCTTCTCGCGGATGTCTTCCTTGTACTGCGTCCAGTCGGCAATGATCTTCGGCAGGTTGCGCGCGATGCACAGGCTGGTCGAGAGCACCAGGAAGGCCAGGATCAGGAGGAACCAGGGCGCGCTGTACACCGTGTGCAGGCGCATCGCCGAGAACACGTCGGCCCAGAAGGGGCCGAACTGGTTCACGTAGTTGATCGCCGGCTCGTTCTGCTTCACGACCGTGCCGATGACGCTGGCGATGCAGATGATGCTCAGCAGCGAGATCGAGAAGCGCATCGACGAGAGCAACTCGACGGTGTCGCGCAGGGTGCGCGAGCCGACAGAGACCTCGACGCCAGACGTGGAAACGGACATGCGGCCGATTATGGTTGGCACGGCCCGCGGCAGCGGGTTACAAAAGGCGAAGGGCCGGCGGTCGGCCGGCCCCTCGCTGCAAGAGTGCGCTTCAGGTGCGCTTCAGCGCAGGCCGGCAGCGAAGTCGGACACGGCCTTGATCTCGCGCTCGGTCATCTTGCCGGCGATGGTGATCATCTGCGCGTTGTTGCCGCGCTCGCCCAGGCGGAAGGCGTTCATCTGCGCTTCGATGTAGGCCATGTGCTGGCCGGCGAGGCGCGGGTACTGCGCAGGCATGCCACTGCCGGCCGGGCCGTGGCAGGCCGCGCAGGCCGGCACGCCCTTGGCGGCGATGCCGCCGCGCCAGATGGACTCGCCCAGCGCCACGGTGTCCTTGTTGCCGGCAAAGCCCTTCGGCGCCGGCTTGCTGGCGTAGAAGGCGGCGATGTGCTTCATGTCCTCTTCGGACAGTGCCGCAGCCATGCCGGCCATGATGGCGTTCTTGCGCTTGCCGCTCTTGAACTCGATGAGCTGCTTGACCAGGTACTCGGGGTGCTGGCCCTGGAGGATGGGGTTGGCCGGCGCGCCGCGCGAGCCGTCGGCGGTGTGGCAGGCCAGGCAGGTGGCGGCCAATTGCTGGCCCTTGGCCAGATCGGGCTTGAAGGCCGGTGCCGGTGCGGCAGCCAGGGCAGATGCCACCGGCAGGGAGCTCAGGGCGAGGGCGGCGAGCGTGGCGGACAGGGTCGGCAGCTTCATTCGAGGGCTTTCGGGTGGGCGCGGATCCGGCCGCTGCACACGCAGGCCGCCGGACAAAACCCATGAATTTTACAATGCACCATGACACCGCCCTTTCGTGCCCCCGCCGCCGCGCCGACCGCAGCCTCCAGTCCGCGTCAGAGCAAGGTCGCGGCGCCCACCGCCGAGGCCCGCGCCGCGCTGGCGTGGCTGCACGGGGCGCGCTTCCTCACCACGGCCAGCAAGCTCGATCAGCTGCCTGCCGATGAGCTGCCCGAAATCGCCTTCGTCGGCCGCAGCAACGCCGGCAAGAGCACGGCCATCAACCGCCTGACGCAGCAAAAGCGCCTGGCCTTCGCCTCGCGCACGCCGGGCCGCACGCAGCACATCAACCTCTTCGATGTCGGACCGCGCGACGCCGTCGAGGTGCGCCTGGCCGACCTGCCCGGCTATGGCTACGCCGCGGTCGCGCGCACGGCCAAGCTGCGCTGGCAGGAGGTGATGGCGCAGTACCTCGAGCGCCGCCGCTCGCTGCACGGCGTCGTGCTGATGGCCGACTCGCGCCTGGGCCTCACCGAGCTCGACCAGCGACTTCTGGCGCTGATGTCGCAGCGCATCATCACCGGCGAGGTGCGCCTGCTGGTGCTGCTGACCAAGGTCGACAAGCTCAATCGCAACGACGCGCAGAAGGCGTTGCGTGACACCGGCGACGCGCTGGCCGAACTGGGCTCCGAGGCGTCCGACATCGGCATCACGACCTTCTCTGCGCTCTCGGGCCAGGGCCTGGGCGATGTGGCCGAGGCCTTGCGCAGCTGGGTGCCCGCCGCTGTGGCGCCGGCGCAGGCCGAGCCGGCGCCAACCCCGGCAGTCCCCGCCGTCTTGCCATGAGTGCCGTGCGAACCTTCGACACCGCGCTGCCGCACGGCGTGACGCTGGCCTGCCGCGCCGCCGGGCAGGGCCCCGTGCAGGCGCTGCTGCTGCACGGGTTTCCGGAGGCCGCCTTCGCCTGGGACGAGGTGCTCGAGCGGCTGGCCCCGCGCCACGCGGCGCTGGCGCCCAACCTGCGCGGCTACGTGGGCTCGTCGGCGTCCGAAGGTGACGCGGCCTACCGCGCCCGCCACCTGGTGACGGACCTCGTGGCGCTGATCGAGCAACTCGGCGCGCCGCTGCCGCTGCTCGTGGCGCACGACTGGGGCGGCGCCGTGGCCTGGAACCTGGCGGCGCAGCGGCCGAGCCTGATCCGCCGGCTGCTCATCATCAACTCGCCGCACCCGGCCACCTTCTTGCGCGAGCTGCGCGAAGACGCCGAGCAGCAGGCCGCCAGTGCGTACATGAACTTCCTCGTGCGGCCCGATGCCGCCGCGCTGCTGGCCGAAGACGACTTCCGACGGCTCTGGCCGTTCTTCGGCGGCGCCGCCTGGCTTGACCAGGCTACGCGCGAGCATTACCGCCAGGCTTGGCGCAACGACGGCCGTGGGCTCGATCCGATGCTGGCCTGGTACCGTGCCTCGCCGCTGCGCCCGGGCGCCGGCGAGAGCGATCCGCTCCACCGCATCGAGCTGCCCGACGACGCCGTGACGGTGCCCGTGCCGACCACGGTACTGTGGGGCGAGCAGGACGTGGCGCTGCGCCCAGGTCTGCTGCGTGGGCTCGAGCGCTGGGTGCCGCAGCTCGAGCTGCGCCGTGTGCCCGAAGGCACGCACTGGCTGGTGCACGAGCAGCCGGCGCTGGTGGCCGCCACCATCGCCGAGCAGATCGACCTCGCCCTGGCCCCGCGCTGACTTAGCCAAGCCACCCGCGCGGAACTGGCTTTGCCGGGCCGCTGCGGGGCTGCCCCCTCGGGGGGCAGCGAGCGAAAGCGAGATTGGGGGCCCGTCTACGCTGCGGTTTCCGCCGCCACGTCCTGCTGCACGCGTTGGGCGGCGGTGCCAACGATCGAGCGCACGCGCAGCGTCTTCGCCAGGCCGTGGCCGTGCATGAGTACCAGTGCGCGGCTGCGCACGGCCCAGGTCTCATCGCTCGCGCCGTCGCCAAATAGCAGGTACTCGCCCTGCTCACCGCGCCACAGCAGCTGCGCCTGCAGCCAGCGGCCCTGCAGGAACATGCGCGCCCAGTCACCGATCTGCAACGCCGCCAGCCAGGCCTTGGCGGCCGACTCGTCTTGCGCGGGCGCCACTTGGTTGTGGATGAACTCGGCCGGTACGGTGTCGAGCTGATGGGCATCGAGTGGCCCGTCCAGCGTGCTGGGAGCGGCGTCGTGGTGGCTGCCCTTGAGCTTGAGCTCTGATTTCTGCAAAGCGCCGACCTGCGACGCCAGCGTGGCCAGGCGGCGCTGCAGCCGCTTGCCGAGGAAGCCCTGCAGATGGTCCCAGGCCCAGCGGTACAGGCCCGTGTGCTGCGTTGCCTCGCTGGCGATCTGGTCGATGGTGGCCTGTGCCGTGCGCAGCAGGGCCAGGCGCTCCGGGTCGCCGCTATGCGGTGTCATCTCGGCAATGAACACCAATTGGTTGATGAAGCGCCACAGAGGGTGGCCGTCGTGGTCGAGCAGGTTGCGGTCGCGGACGGCCAGGCGCATGACCGGGCCATGCAAGCGCGAGATCAGCAGCGTCACGTCCTGCGGCACTCGGCGGTCGGCGATCATGGCCTCGAAGAGGCGGCCGACCAGCTCGATGGCCTGTCGGTCGGCGCGTTGCGTGGTGTCGCGGGCGACGGTGGTCCAGCGCTCCAGCGGCATCTCACCCGTGCGCGAAGCCGGCGGCGGCACGGCCACGAGGCGCGCCCCGTGCTGCGTTTCCGGTGACGCCAACATCGTTTCGCTGATGCGGTGCAGGTCGGGGCTGTAGGTCGACATCACCGATCGGCCGCCGAGGCGCGAGCCCGACGGCAGGATCAGCGTGCGGTAGGCCGCGGGCTCCACGCCCATGCTCTCCAGGCGCGAGGTCGACGCGGCGTAGCTCGTGCGCAGCACTTGTGCCAGCGGCGTGGCGCACTGGCGCATGAAGGCGATCTGGTGCCCGCGCGAAAGTGGCAAAGCCTGGGCTGCCGCCCAGGTGGCACGGGCGAAGGTGGCCGGGCGAAATGGGTTGTGGTCCTGCGCCATGTCGAGGTCGCCGAACATCGCAGCCACAAAGGTCTGCAGCTCGCGGAGCTCGTACTCGGAGGTGCTCTTGATGTCCTCGATGGCATGCGAGAGCTCCACCTCGATGGCCACCTCCTCTTCGTCGACCAGCGCCAGCGCCCGCGGCGGTGTCGCGCTGGCCGTGGTGTGGGCGCCGGTGTCAGGGTTGACTTGGCGCTTGAGCTCGGCCCGCACTTGCTCGCCCAAGCTGTGCAAGAAGTACTCGGCCAGCCGGGCCCGCTGAATCTGGGCTACCTGCAGCATCTCGCCAATGGCGTTGCGCTGCGCGCCCTGCAGGCCACCGAGCTGGCGGTTGGCTCCGCCGAACACGGCGTTGAGCACCTGGTCGAACAGCATCGGCGCCCGCAGCAGCTCGTCGTCGACGAACTTGCGGAACAGCGGCGAAAGCAGACGGTCGCTCATGATGGGGCGGATTCTGGGGGCACGCCTCGTGGGCCATTCGCGCGAAAAGCACCCGAAAAGCACCCAGAAAGCGCCCCGAAGGCAAGCCCAGCACGGCTCTCGACGGCGATGAAAAAGGGCCCGCACCTCTCGGTGCGAGCCCTGCATCAGCCGCGGCTTGGCCGCGACAGACCGGCCGTCGCGGCATTTGCCGCGAGTGGCCTGCGTCTTACATGTCCATGCCCATGCCGCCCATGCCGCCCATGCCACCGCCGCCACCGGGCATCGGCGTCTCTTCCTTGGGGGCTTCGGCAACCATGCACTCGGTCGTCAGCATCAGGCTGGCCACCGATGCGGCGTTCTGCAGCGCCGTGCGCGTGACCTTGGTGGGATCCAGGATGCCCATCTCGATCATGTCGCCGTAGGTGTCGTTGGCGGCGTTGAAGCCGTAGTTGCCCTTGCCTTCGAGCACCTTGTTGATGACGACGCTGGGCTCGCCACCGGCGTTGGCCACGATCTCGCGCAGCGGCTGCTCCACAGCGCGCAGCACGATCTTGATGCCGGCATCTTGGTCGTGGTTGTCGCCCTTCAGCGTGCCAGCCACAGCGGCGCGGGCGCGCAGCAGCGCCACGCCACCACCGGCCACGATGCCTTCTTCAACGGCGGCACGCGTGGCGTGCAGCGCGTCTTCGACGCGGGCCTTCTTTTCCTTCATCTCGACTTCGGTGGCGGCACCGACCTTGATGACGGCCACGCCGCCGGCCAGCTTGGCCACGCGCTCTTGCAGCTTCTCGCGGTCGTAGTCGGAGGTGGCTTCCTCGATCTGGACGCGGATCTGCTTGACGCGCGCCTCGATGTCGCCAGCGGCACCGGCGCCGTCGATGACGGTGGTGTTCTCCTTGGCCACTTCCACGCGCTTGGCGCTGCCCAGGTCGGCCAGCGTGGCCTTCTCGAGCGTCAGGCCCACTTCCTCGGCGATCACCTTGCCGCCGGTCAGGATGGCGATGTCTTCGAGCATGGCCTTGCGGCGGTCACCAAAGCCCGGGGCCTTGACGGCGACGACCTTCAGGATGCCGCGGATGGTGTTCACCACCAGCGTGGCCAGCGCTTCGCCGTCCACCTCTTCGGCAATGATCAGCAGCGGGCGGCCGCTCTTGGCCACCTGCTCCAGCACCGGCAGCAGATCGCGGATGTTGCTGATCTTCTTGTCGTAGAGCAGCACGAACGGGCTCTCGAGAATGGCGACCTGCTTCTCGGGCGTGTTGATGAAGTAGGGCGAGAGGTAGCCGCGGTCGAACTGCATGCCCTCGACGATGTCGAGCTCGTTGTCCAGGCTCTTGCCGTCCTCGACGGTGATCACGCCTTCCTTGCCGACCTTGTCCATGGCCTTGGCGATGATCTCGCCGATGGACTCGTCGGAGTTGGCGGAGATCGAGCCGACCTGGCTGATTTCCTTGCTGGTGGTGGTGGCCTTGGAGGCCTTCTTCAGCTGCTCGGTCAGGGCCAGCACGGCCTTGTCGATGCCGCGCTTGAGGTCCATCGGGTTCATGCCGGCGGCCACGTACTTCATGCCTTCGCGCACGATGGACTGGGCCAGCACGGTGGCGGTGGTGGTGCCGTCACCGGCGTTGTCGCTGGTCTTGGAAGCGACTTCCTTGACCATCTGCGCGCCCATGTTCTGCAGCTTGTCCTTGAGCTCGATCTCCTTGGCCACGGACACGCCGTCCTTGGTCACGGTGGGGGCTCCGAAGGAGCGCTCGAGCACCACGTTGCGGCCCTTGGGACCCAGGGTGACCTTGACCGCGTTGGCCAGGATGTTCACGCCTTCGACCATGCGGTGACGGGCATCCGCACCGAAAATCACGTCTTTTGCTGCCATTTGTAGCTCCTTGAATCTGAAGTGCCGGCTTTCGCCGGTAAATTCTTATTTCTGCGGCCGAGCCTGACGACCCTTAACCTGGCTGTGCCAAGTCGGCCTTCGACGAAAGTGATCGCTCTGCGATCACTTTTCGACGACGGCGAAGAGGTCCTCTTCGCGCATCACGAGCAGCTCGTCGCCGTCGACCTTGACGGTCTGGCCGCTGTACTTGCCGAAGAGCACGCGGTCGCCGACCTTGATGTTCAGGACGACGAAGTCGCCCTTGTCGTTGCGCTTGCCCGGGCCCACGGCCAGCACTTCACCCTGGTCGGGCTTCTCGGCGGCGTTGTCGGGGATGACGATGCCCGAGGCGGTCTTGGTTTCTTGCTCGAGGCGCTTGACGATCACGCGATCGTGAAGAGGGCGCAGTTTCATGGGGTTCTCCTGAGGCGGTCGACGGTGGGTCGAATGGGAATGCGGAAGAGCAGTTCGCCGCGAGGCGGGGCTGTCTCGTTCGCTAGCACTCGACATCGACGAGTGCTAACAAACAGATTATAGGAACAGATTGCGCCGCTTCAAGGGGGAGCCCTGTCCGGACCCGGCAGCCGCTGCCGGGGCGCTCCCGTCGTCCGGGGCGACAGGCGGGCCCAAGTCGGGGACAATCGGGGCATGAGCAAAACCGAGATCAAGACAACCATCAAGAGCAGTGGCCTGCGATACAAGTCGAAGGCTCCCGGCTCCCCCTTTGCAGCGACCGGCGCCTTCGCGTCGGGCACGATGTCTTGTTTTCTGTGTGGCAAGCACCGGCCCCGCGCCTCGTTGCAGACCAAGCG
>JAIYDH010000022.1 GCA_027487585.1 Rubrivivax sp. | reverse complement strand
GCCTGTTGCCACACGCCGGCGGAGTGGGCCGATCGCATCGGCCGTTGGATCGAGCACGGCGCGCCGCAGGACCTGCTCGACGCCAGCATCTACTTCGATCTGCGCCCGGTGGCCGGCCACCTGGCGCTGGCGGCGCCTTTGCAGCGGCTCATCGCGCAGGCGCCGGCGCGCGTGCCGCGCTTCCTCAAGCAGATGGCCGACAACTCGCTGCGCCACGGTGTGCCGCTGAACTGGCGCGGCGGCCTCGACCCCACGGAGGAGGGCGCCCACGCCTGGATCGACCTCAAGCTGCAGGGTACGGCGATCTTCGTCGATGCCGCCCGCCTGTACGCGCTGGCGCACGGGCTCGAGGAGCGGGGCACCCGTGCCCGGCTCGAGGCAGCGGCGCCGCGGATGGGCGTCGCCGAACGCGAGGCCGCCAGCTGGGCGGCGTCGTTCGAGTTCCTGCAGATGCTGCGGCTGCAGCTGCAGCTCGGCCACCGCGGGCCGCTGCCCGGCCCCGACGACAACCCCAACCGCATCGACGTGAAGCAGCTCAACGACATCGACCGCCGGCTGCTCAAGGAGAGCCTGCGCGCCGCCCGCCACCTGCAGCAGCGCCTGCAGCTGGACTACCAGCGGTGAGCGCCTTGTCCAGCTGGTGGCAGCGCCTGACGGGCCCGCGCCAGGCGGTGGACGAGCAGCGCTGGGTGGTGCTGGACGTCGAGACCAGCGGCCTCGATGCCCAACGGGCGCGCCTGCTGGCGATTGCCGCGATGGGCGTGCACCGCGAGGGCGGCCGCTTCGTCATCGCCCCGTCCGACAGCTTCGAGGTCGTGCTGCTCTACACGCAGGCCGACATGGGCGCGCCCGACCGCGACAACATCCTGCTGCACGGCATCGGCGTCGGTGCGCAGCGCGACGGTGTCGCCCGGGCGGAGGCCCTGGCCCGCTTCGGGGCCTTCGTCGGCGATGCGCCCTTGCTCGCCTTCCATGCCCCGTTCGACCGCACGATGATCGAACGCGCCTGCCGCCTGGAAGGCCTGCCGGTGCCGCCCAACCCCTGGCTGGATCTGGAGCCGCTGGCCGGCGCGCTGATGCCGCAGGTGCGCGCGCGCTCGCTCGACGAGTGGATGGCGGAGCTGGGCATCGTCTGCGCCGCGCGCCACGAGGCCGCGGCCGACACCCTGGCCACGGCCGAGCTGCTGCAGCGTCTGGCGCCGCGGCTTTCGGCCGAGATCGGCCGCGACGGCTTTGCCGCCGCGCAGCGCCTGGCGCACAACCGGCGCTGGGTGGCCGGCTGAAATGGCCTGGGCCGCGCTATACTCGTGGGCTTTCCTTGCCGCACCCGACCTCTGCCTTAGCCGGCAGAACCCCGCTGAAACAGCCTTTCGGCGGGCCGACGCACCGGGGCGGCTTCCGCCGGAACGACATGTCGTCGATGCCGGTCATCCACAAGGAGAACCCATGCGTCATTACGAAATCGTGCTGCTGATCCATCCGGACCAGAGCGAACAGGTTCCGGCCATGCTGGAACGCTACAAGGGACTCGTCACCGCCGCCGGCGGCAAGGTCCACCGGGTCGAGGACTGGGGTCGGCGTCAGCTGGCCTACATGATCCAGAAGCTCGTGAAGGCGCACTACCTCTGCCTCAACATCGAGTGCACGGCGGAAGTCCTGAACGAGCTCGAGACCGGCTTCCGCTTCAACGACGCCGTGCTGCGCCACCTGACGGTGGGCCGCGACAAGGCCGAGACGGCGCCTTCCATCATGATGAAGGCCGTCGAGCGCGAAGAAGCCCGCAAGGAACGCGCGGAGGCCCAGGCCTGAAGACGGCGCCTCGTTGCCCGCAGGGTGTGTCCTGTACGAACCACCGGGCATGAACCGCCTGGTTCTGCAAGCCACCCTGGTGCAGCGGCAGGCGATGCGCTACACCCCGGCCGGCCTTCCGGCCCTGGACCTGAGCCTTGCGCACAGCTCCACGGTCAGCGAAGACGGTCAGCCCCGGCAGGTGTCTTTCGAGATGCGTGCGGTGGCGATCGGGGCGGTGACGCGGTCGCTCGAGCCTCTGCCGCTGGGAAGCACCGGCACTTACGCCGGTTTCCTGACCAGCCAGCGCAACGGACGCGGTCTGCTGTTCCACATCACCGAGGTCGAGATCGACGCCGCCCCTGCGGCCCCGCTCACCGACTCGGCCTGTTCCATCTGATCCAACTGAATTCAGCCAGGAGCTCATATGCCCCCGCCCCGTGGTAAAGGTCGTTTTTCCAAGGACAAGCGTCCCAAGCGCAACAGCCAGAGCCTGTTGTTCCGTCGCAAGCGTTTCTGCCGCTTCACCGTCGCCAACGTCGAGTACATCGATTACAAGGAAATCGACGTGCTGCGCGATTTCATCGGCGAGAACGGCAAGATCACGCCCGCCCGCCTGACCGGCACGCGCGCCTACTACCAGCGCCAGCTCACCGTCGCGATCAAGCGCGCGCGTTTCCTCGCGCTGCTGCCGTATTCCGACCAGCACAAGGTCTGACGGAGAAGCACCATGCAAATCATTCTTCTCGACAAGGTCGCCAAGCTCGGCAACCTCGGTGACGTCGTCAAGGTCAAGCAGGGCTACGCTCGCAACTTCCTGATCCCGCAGAAGCTGGCGCGCCGCGCCACCGAAGCGGCGATCGCCGAGTTCGAAGCCCGCCGTGCCGACCTGGAAAAGGCCGCCCAAGCCAAGCTCGACGCCGCACAGGCGCTGGGCGAAAAGCTGGCTGGCAAAACCGTGCGCATCGCCCAGAAGGCCGGCGTCGACGGCCGCCTGTTCGGCAGCGTCACCAACCAGGACATCGCCGAAGCCCTCGGCAAGATGGGTCTGGCGGTGGTGAAGTCGCAGGTGCGCCTGCCCGTGGGCCCGCTCAAGACCGTCGGCGAGCACACCGTCTCGGTGGCGCCGCACGGCGACGTCGTGGTCGACGTGACCGTCGTGGTGGTGCCGCAGGTCGACTGACGCTATCCTGCAGCCCTGACAAAGGCCGGCTCTGCCGGCCTTTGTCGTTGGTGCTGCTGCCTTATGCACAGGACACCCACATGTCCTGCAGCCGATGTCCACAGCCTTGTCCTCCGCCCGGCCCCGATCATGGAACTGCTGACCACCGCCCGAGACCCCGGCGCCGCCCGCGACGAAGAGGTCGAGCGCCTGCGCGTACCGCCGCACAGCACCGAGGCCGAGCAGAGCGTGCTCGGCGGCCTGCTGCTCGACAACCTGGCCTTCGACCGCGCCGCCGAACTGCTGGCCGACAGCGACTTCTACCGCCACGAGCACCGGCTGATCTTCGGCGCCATCCGCGGTCTCATCCAGGCCGGCAAGCCGGCCGACGTGGTGACGGTGTTCGAGCACCTGCAAAGCCAGGGCAAGGCCGACGACGCTGGCAAGCTGAAGTACCTGAACGACCTGGCGCAGAGCGTGCCGAGCGCGGCCAACATGCGCCGCTACGCCGAGATCGTTCGCGAGCGCGCCATCCTGCGCAAGCTCATCGCCGCCAGCGACGAGATCGCCACCACGGCCTTCAACCGCGAAGGCCGCCAGGTCAGCCAGATCCTCGACGAGGCCGAGAGCAAGATCCTCAAGATCGGCGAAGAAGGCAACCGCCAGCAGCAAGGTCCGCAGCCGATGAGCGGCCTGGTGGTGGCGCTGATGGACCGGGTGAACGAGCTGTCCGAAAGCCAGGGCGGCGACGTGACCGGCGTGCGCACCGGCTACTACGACCTCGACAGCATGACCGCCGGCCTGCAGAAGGGCGACCTCGTCGTGCTGGCCGCACGCCCGTCGATGGGCAAGACGGCGTTCGCGCTGAACATCGCCGAGCACGTGTGCATCAAGGAAGAGCTGCCGGTGCTGGTGTTCTCGATGGAAATGGGCGCCGCGCAACTGGCACTGCGCCTCGTGGGCAGCCTCGGCCGCATCAACCAGCAGAACCTGCGCACCGGCCGCCTGGCCGACGACGAATGGGGCCGCCTGGCCGACGCGGTGGAGAAGCTCGGCCGCGTCTCGATGTTCATCGACGAGACCTCGGCCCTGAGCGTGGCCGAGCTGCGCGCGCGCGCGCGGCGCATGGCACGGCAGTTCGGCGGCACGCTGGGGCTGATCGTCGTCGACTACCTGCAGCTGATGAGCGGCTCGGGTGGCAACGAGGAGAACCGCGCCACCGAGCTGGGCGAGATCTCGCGCGGCCTGAAGGCGCTGGCCAAGGAACTGCAGTGCCCGCTGATCGCGCTGTCGCAGCTCAACCGCAGCGTCGAGAGCCGCACCGACAAGCGGCCGATGATGAGCGACCTGCGCGAGTCGGGCGCCATCGAGCAGGACGCCGACATCATCATGTTCATCTACCGCGACGAGTACTACACCAAGGAGGCCTGCAAGGAGCCGGGTGTTGCGGAGATCATCATCGCCAAGCAGCGGAATGGCCCCGTGGGCACGGTGAAACTCACCTTCCTGAAGCCGCTGACGAAGTTCGACAACCTGGCGCCCGGGGCCTCGTCGGAGTACTGAGTTCGCAGCGGATGGGCTGCGCAAGGCCGGATGGATGGCCGATCGCGGCCACGCATGGGGCTCCGGCTACAGGGCTCCCGAGGCAGCGCGCGCGCCATCAGGCTTCGACAGGCTCAGCCCGAACGGTGAGAAAGGGCTTCGACAGGCTCAGCCCGAACGGTACAGAACCGGCCGGCACCCCAGGCTAACGCCGCAGCACGAGGCCACCCGCAGAGCGGCTGCTGCGCCTCACCCCGGCAATGTGCGTGGCTGGCGTGCAGTAGAGGTTCGACAGTGTCTCGGCTGTCTCCAGCAACTCCTGCACGCCTTCGATGCGCTCCTGATGGCGGCGTGCCACAAGGCCCGCCAACTCGATGAGCTTGGCGTTGCGGCTGCTGCCGCCGTGTTGGAGCAACGCTTCGACGGCCTTCTTGGCCTGGCCTTGCATCGACAGGTTCATCGCCTGCTCGGCCAGCTTCGTCACTTGCGAGTAGGCGTTGCGGATCACATCGGCGGCATCCGGATGCATGCGCGCCGCCGATACCAGCACCTCGCAGGTGGCGCGCGAGACTGCGAATCGCCGCCCGACCTGGCCCAGCACGGTATCGATCTCGTTCGTGCCCGTCCCGTAGCGCACCAGGCGTGACCACACCGACGTGGCGTTGGTGGCCGACTCCATGTCGAAGTTGGGCTCGTTCAAGGCCACGGTCTCGCGCCGCAGCAGCGTCACGGCTTCTTCGAGTCGCCCGCGGTTCAACCGCACCAGCACATCGCCGAGTTGCGCCATGCGCCGCAGGCGCACCGATTGCGGGTAACGGTCGGAGAAGCTCACGAGCACATCGTGCGCGCTCTCCAGGCCCTTGGTGTCGTTCGCGTCAAAGCGCAGCAGCGCCAGCAGCATCATCGACAAGACGTCGAACAGGCGCGACTTGTGCCCCAGCTGCCAGGTGCGCTCGAGCAGTTCTTTGGCCGCGGGAACATCGCCGGTGTAGAAGCTCAAGGTGCCTGCGTGCTGCAGTCGAAGCACGCAGCCGGGCGTCCTCTCGGCAGCGGCGCGGTAGGTCTCCAGCGCTTCGGCGAGGTTGCCTTGTTCGATGTGCACCTTGCCGAGGACGTCGTAGCTGTCGGCGAACGCCGGAGCCTCGTCGATCAGCGCCTCCAGCGTTCGCCGGGCCTGCACCACGTCGCCTTGGGCCAGCTGCACCCGCGCCACGCCCAGCTTGGCCCAGGGCATGGTCTTGGCAGCAACGACGGCGTCGTACAAGGCCTTGGCTTCGTCGTTCCGCTTGAGCATCAGCAGCAACTCGGCGCCGATGCGGGCCGCATACAACCAGTACAGCTGACGTTGGTTGAAGCGCTGCAGGCAGAGCTCGGCGGCGAGCTCGTAGTTCTTCTCCTCCATGGCCTCGAAGATGTCCTTCAGCACGCGCTTGCGCTGGCGTGACTCCTTCAGCCGCTCGAACAGCGTGTTGGCCGAGAAGGGCTTGACCATGAAGCTGTCGAGCGCTGCCTCGGCCGCCTCGGCCACGGTGGCGTAGGTGGCCTCGGGCGTGATCATCACGAACACGGTCGAGTACGGCATCAGCTGTTCGCGCCGCAGCTCTTCGAGCAGGTCTTGCGCGGTGCTCCCGCCGCTGTTGTCGGAGTCGTCGCAGAGGATCAGGTTGAAGCGCCGATGCTCGATCATCTCGCGCGCATCTGCGATGCGGCTCGCGGCCTTCACGGTGCCGAAGCCGAATTCGCGCAATTGACTCATCAGCACGCTGCGCGAGGTCGGGTTGCTGTCGATCACCAGCGCGCTGTGGGTGGTGACTTCGCGGTCAAGTACCAGTTGCATCTGCGGTCTCCGGGGTTCGTGTGCGCAGCTGCAAGCCGCCAGGTGAGCGGCCAGTGCGCTGGATGCCGGCAATGTGGTTGGCCACCCGGCAGGTGCGAGTCTGCAGCTGCAGGGCTTCGTCAAGGGCGGGCTGAAGCACCTCGACGCTGGCGTTGCCCTGCGCAAGGGCGCGGCGGCCAATGGCCAGCGCGAGGTCGATGAGCTTGGCGTTGAAGTGCTGGCGGGCGTCGGCCAGCAGCAGCGCCACGGCGGCCGGCGCATCACCGGCCAGCGAGCGCTCCATGGCCTGCTCGGCCACCGCTCCCACGGCCTGCTGGGACTCCTGCAGCCAGTCGACGACGCTTTCTTCGCGTCGCGCGGCTGCCATCAGCACCTCGGTGATTGCGCGCCCGGTGCTGAAGCGCAGGCCGACCTGGCGCACGAAGTTCTCATGGCCGGCTGCGACACGACACCCTGCTGGCGCGCGCGCCCACAGGCCCAGCAACAGGTTCGCCGCTTCAAGGTCGAACGCGTCGTCGTGCGCGCAGGCCGAGATCGCACGCAGCCGCGCCACTGCGGCATCGAGCGGGCCATGGGTCAGGGCCATCAGCACGCCCACGCTCTGCTCGAGCCGCTGCAGCCGCAGCGAGCCCGAGAAACGCGCGCGGTACTGCGCGAGCTGGGCTGCCGCGGCACGCAGGCCGCTCATGTCGTGGGCGTCATGGCGCAGCATCGCCAGCAGCGCCAGCGACAGCGCGTCGAACAGCTTGCTCTGTGCGCCCAGGGAGACAGCCCGTTCCAGCCAGACGTTGGCATCTTCGGCCTGGCCCTGGTAGAACGCCAGCGCGCCGGCGTGCTGGTTGCGCAGCAGGCAGCTCGGGGTGATCTCGCAGGCGCGGCGGTAGCTCTCCAGCGCGCGGTCGAACTGGCATTGCTCGATCAGCAGCCGGCCTTCCAGATCGTGAACATCGGCATTGGCGGGTTCGGTGGCAAGCACCTTCTGCACCACCTGCTGGGCCTGTGCCAGCTGGCCCATGGCCATCTGGGCGCGGGCCACGCCGAGCCAGGCCCAGGCGGCGTCGGCCGGCGCGGCCAGCGTCTCGAAGACCTTGCGCGCTTCGTCGGGGCGCGCCAGGCGCAGCAGCAACTCGCCGGCCAGGCGCCCGCACCAGCTGGCATAGGGCTGCTGGGTCGTCCAGCGCTTCATCGCCAGCACCAGGCCGGCTTGCTCGTTGCCTTCATCCAGGGCCTGCAAGATGGGGCCGAGTTCGCGTTTGCGCTTGCGCGCCTCCAGCAGTCGAGCTTCCAGCGCCGTGGCGGTGCAGGGCCGAACGACAAGCCCGTCGAGCGCCGATTCGGCCGCTTCCACCACTTGGTGGTAGGTGACCCTGGAGCACAGCATGATGAACACGGTGCTGTAGGGCAGCTGGTTCTCGCGCCGGAGTTCGTCGAGCAGTTCCTGGCCGTTGTCGGGCATGCCCTCGAACTCGCGCGAGCACAGCACGATGTCGAAGGAGCCGTGCTCCAGCGCCAGGCGGGCGTCGTGCGTGCGTTGCACCGCGGTGATGTGCCCGATGCCCAGGTCGCGCAGCTGCGCCGAGAGCACGTTGCGCATCGAGGTCTGAGGCTCGACGATCAGTGCGCGCGCCTTGTGGATCTCGCGGTCCATCAGGGCCGCCTCCTGCAGGGGGCAGCCCGGTAGCGCAGGCAGCAGTAGCGTCCGGAATGTGGGGTCATGGCCAGGGTGAGCCGGGCACGGGAGGCGCCCGACGGCATCCCGTGTCTATCGGCCCGGCCGACCGTTTACTTGAACAGGTCTTTGACGCGGTCGGTCCAGCTCTTGGCGTTGGGCGAGTGGCGTTCGCCGCCCTTGCGGAAGGAATCGTCGAGTTCCTTCAGCAGCTTGCGCTGGTGCTCGGTGATCTTGACCGGCGTTTCCACCGCCACGTGGCAGTAGAGGTCGCCTGGGTAGCTGGAACGCAGGCCCTTGATGCCCTTTCCACGAAGGCGGAAGGTCTTGCCGTGCTGCGTGCCCTCGGGCAACTCGATCTCGGCCTTGCTGCCCAGCGTGGGCACTTCGATGCTGCCGCCCAGCGCCGCGGTGGTCAGGCCCACCGGCACGGTGCAGTGCAGGTCGTCGCCATCGCGCTCGAAGATCTCGTGCTGCTTGACGCGGATTTCGATGTACAGATCGCCCGGCGGGCCGCCGTTCTGGCCCGGCTCGCCGTTGCCTGCGGAGCGGATGCGCATGCCTTCGTTGATGCCGGCGGGGATCTTCACCTCCAGCGTCTTCTGTTTCTTGATCTTGCCGGCGCCGTTGCAGGTGGTGCAGGGCTCGGGAATGATCTTGCCCGTGCCCTGGCAGTGCGGGCAGGTCTGCTGGATGCTGAAGAAG
>JAIYDH010000349.1 GCA_027487585.1 Rubrivivax sp. | reverse complement strand
GTGCAGGTCGACTACTACGGCTCGATGGTGCCGATCAGCCAGGTGGCCAACGTGTCGCTGCTCGACGCGCGCACGATCAGCGTGCAGCCCTGGGAAAAGGGCCTCGGCCCCAAGATCGAAAAAGCCATCCGCGAAAGCGATCTGGGGCTGAATCCCAGCGCTCAGGGCGACCTCCTTCGCGTGCCGATGCCGGGCCTTACCGAAGAGCGCCGCAAGGAGCTCACGAAGGTGGTTCGTAACGCGGGTGAAGACGCCAAGATCGCCGTGCGCAGCGTGCGCCGCGAGGCCAATGAGCACCTGAAGAAGCTGCTCAAGGACAAGGCGGTATCCGAGGACGACGAGCGCCGCGCCCAAGATGACGTGCAACGCCTGACGGACGGCACCATCGCGCAGATCGACAAGCTGGTGCAGGGCAAGGAAGCCGAGGTCATGGCCGTCTGAGCCCGACGCAGGATGAATGATCACTCGCAGTCCACCTCGGCCATGGCCACGGTGCCGCGCCACGTGGCTGTGGTCATGGACGGCAACGGCCGCTGGGCGCGCAAGCGCTACATGCCGCGCTTCTTCGGCCACAAGCAGGGTGTCGATGCGCTGGTGCGCACGGTGAACAGCTTCGCCGACAGGGGTGTCGAGTACCTTACCGTCTTTGCCTTCAGCTCCGAGAACTGGAAGCGGCCCACCGAAGAGGTTTCGGGCCTGATGAGCCTGGTGCTGGTGGCGGTGTCGAAGTACCTCACCAAGATGCACCAGGACGGCGTTCGCATCCGCATCGTCGGCGACCGCTCCGCCGTTTCCGACAAGCTGCGCAAGGCCTGGGAGCAGGCCGAGGCGCTGACCGAGCGCAACACCCGCATCACGCTGGCGGTGGCCTTCAATTATGGCGGCCGCTGGGACGTGGTGCAGGCCTGCCGCGATGCCATCTCTCAGGGCCTGAAGCCGGAGCAACTCGACGAGGCCTGGCTGTCACGGCACATGGCGATGAGTTTCGCGCCCGACCCCGATCTCTTCATCCGCACCGGTGGCGAGATGCGCATGAGCAACTTCCTGCTCTGGCAGGCCGCCTACTCGGAGCTGTTCTTCACCGACTGCCTGTGGCCCGATTTCGGCGAGGCCGAGATCGATGCCGCGCTGGCCGCCTACGCCCAGCGCGACCGCCGCTACGGCGGCATCCAGCCGCCGTCGGTGGCGCTGCCCGGCGCGTGAGCGCTGGCCAGCCGCCTGCCGCAGTACCGGCCCCGTCCGCCATCGGCATGCTGGGCCAGCGCATCGTCACTGCCGTCTTGCTGGTGCTGTTGTTGCTGGGCACGCTGGCCGTCGCCAGCCCATGGCCGTTTGCGCTGCTGACGCTGGTGCTGATCGCAGCCGCCGGTTGGGAGTGGGGCCGGCTCAACCAGGCCGGCGCCGTGCTGGCCTGGGCCATGGGCGCGGCGGTCGGCCTGGCCGGTGCCGCCGCCCTGCTGGCCGGCTGGAAGCAAGACGCTCCCGAGGCGCTTTGGTGGGTGGTGGCGCTGCTCTGGGTCGTGGCCGGTGGCCTTGCGCTGAAGAGTGGCCCGGCGTTGTGGCCGCGTCTGCCCAAGGTGGCGCGCTGGGTGGTCGGGCTCGTCACCTTGTGGGCCGCCTGGCTGGCGCTGGCGCACGCGCGGGCGGTGGGCGTCAACTTCCTGCTGTCGGTGCTGGCGCTCGTGTGGATGGCGGATGTCGCGGCCTATTTCGGCGGCCGGGCCCTCGGGCGCCGCAAGCTGGCCCCGTCCATCAGCCCTGGCAAGAGCTGGGAGGGCGTGTGGTCGGGCATGGTCGGCGTGCTGGCCTTGGCGGCGCTGTGGATCGCGATCGACGAACGATTTGCGGTCGATGCGCCGAGTCTGTACTCGCGGCTGTGGCAGCACCTGGGAGGGGTCGGCATGGTGATGGCGCTGCTGGTGCTGAGCGGACTCAGCGTGGTCGGCGATCTGGTCGAGTCCATGGTCAAGCGGGCCGCCGGTGCCAAAGACAGCAGCCGGCTGCTGCCCGGCCATGGTGGCGTGCTCGACCGCGTCGACGCACTGTTGCCGGTGCTGCCGGCAGCGATGGCCCTCCTGTCCTTGACTCGGTGAACACATGTCGGGCGAATCCTCGATGACCCCCCGCCGGCAACGCCTGGCCATCCTGGGCTCCACGGGCTCGATCGGCACCAGCACGCTCGACGTGGTGGCGCTGCACCCGGAGCGCTTCGAGGTCTTCGGGCTCACTGCCTTTCGCCGGGTGGATCTGCTGCTTGAGCAATGCCGCCGCTTCCGGCCCGCCGTGGTGGTGGTGCCCGACGAAGCCCAGGCGCCGCCCCTGCGCGCGCAACTGGCGGCCGCCGGCCTGAAGACCGAGGTGCGCACCGGCGCCGGTGCGCTGGCCGAACTGGCCGCAGCGCCCGAAGTCGATGCCGTGATGGCCGCGATCGTGGGTGCCGCCGGCCTGCCGGCCTGCATGGCGGCGGCGCGTGCCGGCAAGCGGCTGCTGCTGGCCAACAAGGAGGCGCTGGTCGTCGGCGGTGCCAGCTTCATGCGCGCGGTGGCGCAGGGCGGGGCGACGCTGCTGCCCATCGACAGCGAGCACAGCGCCATCTTTCAGTGCCTGCCCGAAGACCGCGGCGCCTGGCCGCGCCGCATCGACCACATCGTGCTCACCGCCAGCGGCGGCCCCTTCCGCGAACGCGAGCACGCCACGCTGGCCGACGTGACCCCGGCCCAGGCCGTGGCGCACCCGAACTGGGTGATGGGCCCGAAGATCTCGGTCGACTCGGCGACGATGATGAACAAGGCGCTCGAGGTCATCGAGGCACGCTGGCTCTTCGACCTCAAGCCCGAGCAGATCCGCGTCGTCATCCACCCGCAGAGCATCATCCACAGCATGGTGGTGTGTCGCGACGCCAGCGTGCTGGCGCAACTGGGCACGCCGGACATGAAAGTGCCTATCGCCTACGGCCTGGCGTTCCCCGAGCGCGTGGAGAGCGGCGCGCCGAGCCTGGACTTCCTGAGCCTGAAGCCGCTGACCTTCTTCGAGCCCGACCGCGTGCGCTGCCCGGGGCTCTTCCTGGCCTGGGACGCGCTGCGCGCCGCTGAGGGCACGACGGCCGTGCTGAACGCCGCCAACGAGATGGCGGTGGCGGCGTTCCTGGAGGGAACCATCCGCTTCACCGACATTCACACGGTGAACGCCGAGACGCTGTCGCGGCTGCCCCCCGCGCTCGGCGCCGCCCCCCACGTGGACGACCTCATCGATCTCGACCAGCGCGCCCGCGCCACCGCAAGCCAGGTCATGCAAGGTCTCGCCCGATGATCACCACGGTGCTGGCCTTCCTGCTGACGCTGGGGGTGCTGATCGTCATCCACGAGTACGGCCACTACCGCGTGGCCGTGGCCTGCGGCGTGAAGGTGCTGCGCTTCTCGGTGGGTTTCGGCCGCGTCGTCTGGAGCCGTCGCTGGGGGCCTGACGGCACCGAGTTCACCTTGAGCGCGCTGCCCTTGGGCGGCTACGTGCGCATGCTCGACGAGCGCGAAGGCGAGGTACCCGAGCACGAGCGCCACCGGGCGTTCAATCGCCAGTCGCTGGGCCGTCGCGCGGCCATCGTCGTGGCCGGTCCGCTGGCCAACCTGTTGCTGGCGGCGCTGCTTTACGCCGCGGCGCACTGGATCGGCATCGAGGAGCCGAAGGCCGTGCTGTCGGCGCCCGCCGCCGGCACGCCGGCACACGCCGCCGGACTGCGCGCCGGCGATTGGGTGCGCGGCATCGCCCCGAGTGGCAGCACCGAGTGGACCGAACTGCAGTCGATGGCTGACCTGCGCTGGCAGATCACGCGTGCCGCCATGAACCACGAGGACTTGCAACTCGAGGTGACCGACCGCGACGGCCGCAGCCGCCGCAGCGTCACGCTGTCGCTGGCCGACATCGATTCGCGCGATGTCGATGCCGGCTTCCTGCGCCGCGTGGGGCTGGCCGGCAGCTTCAGCGAGCCGGTGCTGGGAGAGGTCGTGCCCGGCGGGCCCGCTGCCATCGCCGGCCTGATGCGCGGCGACCGCGTGCTGGCCATCGACGGCCAGCCGGTGGTCGAGGCCATGGGCACGGTCGAGAAGGTGCGCGCAGCCGTTGCCACGGCTGCCGACGGCAGCACCCGGGCTCGCACACTGCGCTTCAAGGTCGAGCGCGCCGGGCGCGTGATGGAGTTCGACGTGACGCCGCGCCTGGTGCAGCAGGAAGGCCGCGACGGCCCGCGCACCCTGGGCCGCATCGATGCGCAGCCCGGCCAGCCCGGCGAGCGCGTGCTCGTGCGCCACGGTCCGATCGACGGCCTCGTGCTGGGCGCCGAGCGGACCTGGGAGGTGTCGGTGCTCACCGTTCGCATGCTCGGCCGCATGCTCATTGGCGAGGCCTCGATCAAGAACCTGTCGGGCCCGCTGACCATTGCCGATTACGCCGGCCAGAGCGTGCAGCAGGGCCTCGCCTTCTACCTGGGTTTCCTGGCGCTGGTGAGCGTGAGCCTGGGTGTTCTCAACCTGCTGCCGCTGCCGATGCTCGATGGAGGGCACCTCATGTATTACATTTTCGAAGGTGTCACCGGGCGCCCCGTCTCCGACGCATGGCTGGCCCGGTTGCAGCGCGGCGGCATCGTGGTGCTGCTGGCGATGATGTCCGTGGCGCTGTTCAACGACGTGGCTCGCTTGCTGGGCCTTCATTAGATCCCATGTTTCCTGTCTCTCCTTTGGCCCCGCTGCGTCCGGTCGCCGCGATGGTCATGCTGGTGGCGTCCGGCGCCGTTCTGGCGCAGACCGCTCCGCGTGCCGTCGAACCCTTTGTCATCCGCGACATCCGCATCGAGGGCCTGCAGCGCACCGATCCGGGTACGGTGTTCGCGGCGCTGCCCTTCCGCGTCGGTGACACCTACACCGACGACAAAGGCTCCGCCGCGCTGCGTGCCCTGTTCACCACGGGCCTGTTCAAGGACGTCCGCCTCGAGATCGAGGACGGAGCCACCGTCATCGTGGTCGAAGAGCGCGCGATCATCGCCGCGGTCACCTTCGTCGGCCTTAAGGAGTTCGACAAGGAACCCCTGACCAAGAGCCTGAAGGACGCCGGCATCGGCGAAGGCCTTCCCTTCGATCGTGCGCTGATCGACCGCGCCGAGCAGGAGATCAAGCGCCAGTACCTCAGCCGCAGCCTCTACGGCGCCGAGGTCACGACGACGATCACGCCGCTGGAGCGCAACCGGGTCACGGTCACGTTCACCATGAACGAGGGCGACGCCGCGCGCGTGGCCACCGTGCGCATCCTGGGCACCCGCGTGTTCAGCGAGAAGGAACTGCTCGAGCAGTTCGAGCTCACCTCGACCGGCTGGTTCACCTGGTACACGAAGTCCGACCGCTACTCGCGCAGCAAACTCAACTCCGATTTGGAGAAGCTGCGGGCCTGGTACCTGAACCGCGGCTACCTGGAGTTCGCGGTCGAATCGACGCAGGTCACGATCTCGCCCGACAAGCAGACGATCACCGTCACCATCAACGTGCGCGAGGGCCAGCCCTACACGGTGACGAGCGTGCGCCTGGAGGGCGAGTACCTCGGCAAGGACGACGAGTTCCGCCAGCGCGTGCTGCTGCGCCCCGGACAGCCCTTCAGGGGCGATGCCGTCACCGAGACCCAGCGTCGCTTCCAGGAGCTCTTCGGCCTGTACGGCTATGCCTTCGCCCGCGTCGAGCCGCGCACCGAGATCGACCGCGCCACCGGCCAGGTGGCGGTGGTGCTGGGTGCCGACCCGGGCCGCCGCGTCTACGTGCGCCGCATCGAAGTGGCCGGCAACACCCGCACGCGAGACGAGGTCGTGCGCCGCGAGTTCCGCCAACTCGAAAGCGCCTGGTACGACGGCAGTCTCATCAAGCTCAGCAAGCAGCGCGTCGATCGCCTGGGTTACTTCGAGGAAATCGACATCGAGACCAACGAAGTGCCTGGCGCGCCCGACCAGGCCGACCTCGTGGTCACGCTGAAGGAAAAGCCCACAGGCAACTTGGCCATTGGTGCTGGCTACTCCAACGCCGAGAAGCTGACCTTCAGCGCCTCGGTGAGCCAGGACAACGCCTTCGGCTCCGGCAAGAGCCTGGGCTTCGAGATCAACACCAGCCGCTTCAACCGCCAGCTCTCTCTGCGCACGGTCGACCCGTACTTCACGGTCGACGGCATCTCTTTGGCGGTCGACGCGTTCTACCGCACGAGCCGGCCGATCAACTTCCTCGGCGAGAGCTACGACTTGCGCACCCCCGGCGTGGCGGTGCGCTTCGGCGTGCCGTTCTCGGAGTTCGACACGGTGTTCATGGGCCTGGGCTGGGAGCGCACCGAGCTCGGCACCTCGGTCGGCCTGCCGCTGGCCTGGCTGAACTACCGCGCTCTGTACGGCAATAACGCCGACTCCGTCACCGCCACCGTCGGCTGGGCGCGTGATGGCCGCGACAGTCTGCTGGTGCCCAGCTCCGGTCGCTACCAGCGTGTGCTCTTCGAGTACTCGTTCACCGGCGAAGTGCGCTACCTGAAGACCAACCTGCAGTACCAGGAGTACTGGTCACTGCCCTACCGGCTGACCCTGGGCGTGAACGCCGAAATCGGCATCGGCAAGGGCCTGCAGGGCAACCCGTTCCCGGTGTTCAAGAACTTCTACGGCGGCGGCCTCGGCACCGTGCGCGCCTTCGAGCAGAACTCGCTGGGCACGGTCGACCCCACCGGGGCCTACATCGGTGGTGCGCGTCGCCTCAACGTCAATACCGAGCTGTACTTCCCAGTGCCGGGCTCGGGCAACGACCGCACGCTGCGCATCTTCGCCTTCGCCGACGCCGGCAACGTGTGGGCCGAAGACGAACCGACACGCTGGAACAGCTTGCGCGCGTCCGCCGGTTTCGGCCTGAGCTGGATCTCGCCGGTGGGCCCGCTGAAACTCAGCTGGGGCCGCCCGATCCAGGTGCAACGCAACGATAGAATCCAGCGCTTCCAATTCCAGATCGGGACTGCCTTCTGATGAAGACGTTCGTTCGCTCC
>JAIYDH010000237.1 GCA_027487585.1 Rubrivivax sp. | reverse complement strand
TGGTATCTCGCAACCAGGGCAGGCTGAGTTCGCTGCCGATGGAAAAA
Organism: Rubrivivax sp.; assembly: GCA_027487585.1. Classification (GTDB taxonomy): domain Bacteria; phylum Pseudomonadota; class Gammaproteobacteria; order Burkholderiales; family Burkholderiaceae_C; genus Rubrivivax. Next base: position 7,102 of record JAIYDH010000237.1, on the reverse strand, counting down.
CCTGCCACGTCGAACCAGTCGCGCCGCACCCAGGCCACGGCCTCGACACCGACGCCGGCGACCCCACCCAGTACGTCCCAGCCATCGCGGCGGAAGAACTCGGCCACCATCGACAGACCGAACATGTGTTGCTCGGAGTCGGGCTGGGTCAGCAGCACGCGGCGGCCGTTGCTCGGGTGCTCGACCTCGCGGCCGAAGTCGGGGCTCAGATGCCGCATCAGGCGCTGCAGGCGACCCAGGCTCACGGTGGCGGTGGCGAAATCGACTCGGTCCTGCTCCCAGAGCGAACCGATCTCGCGCGCCGCCGGCGTGAGCAGATCGATGTACAGCGAGCTGACCGACACGCCGCGCTGCCGCAGCCGCAGCACCAGCTGCTCGGTGTGCTCGTCGTCTTCGCGAACCAGCGCGGCCACGAACTCCTGCACCTCCGCGGCGCTGGGCATCGGCCCGGCCGGGGCCGCGATCTCGCGGTGCTGGCGCACCAGGCGCGGGATGACATCGGTTTCGAGCGTGCGGGTCAGGCGCGAGACGCGCAGGCGTACGGCACTGAGATCGCCATCGACACTGGCCACGCCCGCGGGCCCTGCACCCCCTGGCCAGACGACCGGTTCGGGCGCGCACTCTTGAACGGCTGGGGGCCGTCGCGACGACTTGGGTCGCATACCTGGTACCTCCTCACCCCCGCAGGTGCCGCCCCTCGGGGCGGCTGCCGCGGACCCCGCCTCGGTTCGCCGACCCTCTCCAACCCGGGGTTCACCCCAGGTGGAGCCTTGGTCAGCCCGAAGGCCGTGACGCGGATCCGACTGCTTTGCCGCGTAAGACAACTTCGGCACTTTTACACCCGCGAGGTACCAAGGTCAAAAGGCAAAGCGGAAGGCTTGCCCGGTTGACTTTGCGGCCGCCAGGGCGCAGGGCCGAAGCCTGTGAGGTGGTCTTGCTGTGCGGCAGCACTCATCGGGCGGTCTCCTGCAGCGCCCATGGGGCGGTCGTTCGGGGCCATGCTGCACGGCCCATGTGTCAATGTCAGTTTACGTCTATCTCGATTGACATTCAATGCCCGAGCCCCTAGGCTGCCTTCATCCCCGCATTTCCGGGACGAACCCGCCCGAGCCTGAGCAGTAGATGATGTCCACGCCCCACCCAGCCGCCGCCCGTCGGACACCGCTGTACACCCCGGAGCAGCGCCTTCGGCGCGACGCATCGGCCTGGACCCTGGTGCAGGGTGTGCTGGCCCCGCTGCAGTTTCTGGTCTTCGCCGCCAGCGTTGTGCTGGTGCTGCGCTACCTGGCCACCGGCGCCGGCTACGAGCTGGCTACCGGGTCGGTGGTGCTCAAGACGCTGCTGCTCTACACGATCATGATCACCGGCTGCATCTGGGAGAAGGTGGTCTTCGGCGTGTACCTGTTCGCCGAGGCCTTCTTCTGGGAAGACGTGTTCAGCATGCTCGTGCTGGCCCTCCACACGGCCTACCTCGCCGCGCTGTTCGGCGGGTGGCTGGCGCCGCAGGGCCTGATGCTGCTGGCGCTGGCGGCCTACGCGGCCTACCTGATCAATGCCACGCAGTTTCTGCTGAAGCTGCGCGCCGCGCGGCTGGCCGCGCGCGACGCCGATGCGGCCGAGCAGGGAGTACCCGCATGAACGCAGTCATTCCGCTACACCCGCAAACGGCCGGCTGCAGCACCGCGCCGGTGATCCGCGAGCGCGGCCAGCATGAGGTCTTCTGCGGCCTCACCGGCATCGTCTGGCTGCACCGCAAGATCCAGGACGCGTTTTTCCTCGTGGTGGGCTCGCGCACCTGCGCGCACCTGCTCCAAAGCGCCGCCGGCGTGATGATCTTCGCCGAGCCGCGCTTTGCCACCGCCATCCTCGACGAGCGCGATCTCGCCGGCCTGGCCGACGCCAACGACGAGCTCGACCGGGTCGTGGCCCGGCTGCTCGAGCGCCGCCCCGACATCAAGACACTGTTCCTCGTGGGCAGCTGCCCGAGCGAGGTCATCAAGCTCGACCTGTCGCGCGCCGCCGAGCGGCTGAGCGGCCAGTTCCTGCCGCGCGTGCGCGTGCTCAACTACAGCGGCAGCGGCATCGAGACCACCTTCACGCAGGGCGAAGACGCCTGCCTGGCCTCGCTGGTGCCGGTGATGAAGACCGCGCCCGACGCGCAGCTGCTGGTGGTGGGCGCGCTGCCCGATGTCGTCGAAGACCAGCTCGCACGCCTGCTCGGCCAGCTGCTGCCGGCGGGCACGACGCTGGGCTTCCTGCCGGCGCGCCGCAGCGACGCGCTGCCTGCGGTGGGCCCGGGCACCCGCTTCCTGCTGGCGCAGCCCTTCCTGGGCGACACCGCACGCGCGCTGGAGGCCCGCGGCGCCGTGCGCGTGGCGGCGCCCTTCCCCATCGGGGTCGAAGGGACCACGGGCTGGCTGCAGCCCGCAGCGGCCGCCTTCGGCGTGGGCGCCGACGTCGTCGACCGCGTCACCGCCAGTGCCCGCGAACGCGCCGCGGTGGCGCTGGCTAAGCTGCGCGGTGCGCTCCAGGGCCAGCGCATCTTCTTCTTCCCCGATTCGCAGCTCGAGATCCCGATCGCGCGCTTCCTGTCGCGCGAGTTGGGCGCCGAGTTGGTGGAAGTCGGCACGCCCTTCCTGCACCGCGAGCTGATGGCCGAAGAGCTGGCGCTGCTGCCCGCCGGCACCCGCCTGGCCGAGGGCCAGGACGTCGACCTGCAACTCGAACGCTGCCGCGCCGACCGCCCCGACATCACCGTCTGCGGCCTCGGCCTGGCCAACCCGCTCGAGGCCGAGGGCCTGACCACCAAGTGGGCCATCGAGCTCGTGTTCACGCCCATCCACGGCTACGAGCAGGCCGCCGACCTGGCCGAGCTCTTCGCCCGCCCGCTGCGCCGCAAGGCGCTGCTCACGGCCCGCGTGGCCCAACCCGTCGCCGCCTGATCATGCAACTGACGCTCTGGACCTACGAAGGCCCGCCGCACGTCGGCGCCATGCGCGTGGCCACCGCGCTGACCGACGTGCACTACGTGCTGCACGCGCCGCAGGGCGACACCTACGCCGACTTGCTGTTCACGATGATCGAGCGGCGCGACCGCCGCCCGCCCGTGACCTACACCACCTTCCAGGCGCGCGACCTGGGCGGCGACACCGCCGAACTCTTCAAGAGCGCCGCGCGCGACGCCTACGAGCGCTTCCAGCCCAAGGCGCTGCTCGTGGGCTCGAGCTGCACCGCCGAGCTGATCCAGGACGATCCCGGTGGCCTGGCCCAGGGCCTGAAGCTGCCCATTCCAGTGGTGGCGCTGGAGCTGCCGGCCTACCAGCGCAAGGAGAACTGGGGCGCCTCCGAGACGCTGTACCAGCTGGTGCGGGCGCTGGCCCCGCGCCGCGAGGCCGTGCCGCGCCGGCCGCTGCGCGAGCGCAAGTGCTGCAACCTGCTGGGCGCCACGGCGCTGGGCTTTCGCCACCGCGACGACGTCGCCGAGGTCACCAAGCTGCTGGCACAGATCGGCGTGGACGTGCACGTGGTGGCCCCGCTCGATGCCAGCGCCGCCGACATCGCCCGCCTGCACGAGGCCGACTTCAACGTCGTGCTCTACCCCGAGATCGCAGGCCAGGCCGCCAGCTACCTGCAGCGCGCCTTCGGCCAGCCGTTCACCAAGACCGTGCCCATCGGCGTGGGCGCCACGCGCGAGTTCATCGCCGAGGTGGCGCAACTCGCCGGCATCGACGCCAGCGCGCTGCTGGCCAAGAGCAGCTCGCGCGCCAGCTGGTACTCGCGCTCGGTCGACAGCACCTACCTCACCGGCAAGCGCGTGTTCGTGTTCGGCGACGCCACGCACGCCGTGGCCGCCGCACGTGTCGCGTCCGAGGAGCTCGGCTTCCAGGTCGTCGGCCTCGGAACCTACAGCCGCGAGTTCGCGCGCCAGGTGCGCGAGGCCGCCGCCCTGTACGGTGTGGAGCCGCTGATCAGCGACGACTACCTCGAGGTCGAGCAGAAGATCGCCGAGGCCCAGCCCGAGCTGGTGCTGGGCACGCAGATGGAACGCCACATCGCCAAGCGGCTGAAGCTGCCTTGCGCCGTGATCAGCGCCCCGGTGCACGTGCAGGACTTCCCGGCGCGCTACTCGCCGCAGATGGGCTTCGAAGGCGCCGCGGTGCTGTTCGACACCTGGGTGCACCCGCTGATGATGGGCCTGGAAGAGCACCTGCTGGCGATGTTCCGCGAGGACTTCGAGTTCCACGAAGGCGCGGCGGCCTCGCACCTGTCGCACGCCGGCGCACCGCGCGAACAGCACATGGTGTCGACCCAGCCGCCGGTGGTGGAACCCGCCCCCGCGCCGGCCGCCAACGAGCCGGCGCCGCTGGTCACGGCCTGGGCGCCTGACGCGCAGAAAGAGCTGCAGAAGATCCCGTTCTTCGTGCGCGGCAAGGCCCGCCGCAACACCGAGCGCTTTGCGCTCGACCGTGGCCTGGCCACCATCACCGTCGAGACGCTCTATGACGCCAAAGCGCATTTCGGCCGCTGAGAGCCCGGCCCTGCGCTTCGTGCTGGTCACGATGGACCCGCACCTGGCGGGCGCGGCCGACCGCGCCCGCGTCTCGTTGCTGCAGCAGATGCCCGGCCTGGCCTTCACGATGCACGCCGCCTCCGAATGGGCGAGCGACGCCGAGTCCCTGGTGAAGTGCAAGGCCGACATCGCGCGGGCCGACATCGTCGTCGTGACCATGCTCTTCATGGAGGAGCACTTCAAGCCCATCCTCGAAGACCTCACGGCGCGCCGCGCGCATTGCGACGCGATGGTCTGCGCCATGAGCGCCGGCGAGGTGGCCAAGCTCACGCGCATGGGCAAGTTCGACATGGCCAAGCCCGCCAGTGGCGTGCTGGCCCTGCTGAAGAAGCTGCGCGGCAAGAGCGGCGCCGAAGCCGCCAAGGACGGCCAGGCGCCGGCCGCCGGCAGCGGCGAGCGCCAGATGAAGATGCTGCGCCGGCTGCCGCAGCTGCTGAAGTTCATCCCCGGCACGGCCCAGGACGTGCGGGCGTACTTCCTGACCCTGCAGTACTGGCTCGGCGGCTCGCAGGACAACGTCGTCAACCTCGTGCGCTTCCTGGTCGACCGCTACGCCGGCGCCGCGGGCGACGCCCGCGCACCGCAGCGCGCCGCCCTGCGCGGCCACACCGCTGCGCAAGCACCGGCTGAATACCCCGAGGTGGGCGTGTACCACCCGCGCCTGGCCACGCGCATGAGCAGCGATCTGGCCGAGCTGCCGCAGCTGGTGAGCACCGAGCGCGCCAAGGGCCGCGTCGGCCTCTTGCTGCTGCGCAGCTACCTGCTGGCCGGCAACGCCCGCCATTACGACGCCGTGATCGCGGCGCTCGAGGTGCAGGGCCTGCAGGTTGTGCCGGCGTTTGCATCGGGCCTCGATTCGCGCCCGGCCATCGAGCGCTTCTTCATCAAGGACGGCCGCACCCAGGTGGACGCGGTGCTGTCGCTCACCGGCTTTTCGCTCGTTGGCGGCCCGGCCTACAACGACTCGCGGGCGGCCGAAGAGGTGCTCAGCCAGCTCGACGTGCCCTACGTGGCGGCCCACTCGGTGGAGTTCCAGAGCCTGCCCGAATGGGGCGGCTCGGCCCGCGGCCTGCTGCCGGTGGAAACCACCATCATGGTCGCGATCCCCGAGCTCGACGGCGCCACCGGCCCCGGCGTGTACGGCGGCCGCGGCGGCGCGGCCGGCAGCACCTGCCACGGCTGCGAGAAGGCCTGCCACTTCCCCGACGCCGACACCGACATGCACGCCTGCAGCGAGCGCACGGCGATGCTGGCCTCGCGCGTGGCCCACCTCGTGGCACTGCGCCGCAAGCAGCGCGCCGAGCGGCGCGTGGCGATGGTGGTGTTCAACTTCCCACCCAACGCCGGCAACCTGGGCACCGCGGCCTACCTCTCGGTCTTCGAGAGCGCCTTCGAAACCCTGAAGGGTCTCAAGCGCGAGGGCTACACCGTCGACATGCCCGAGAGCGTGGACGCGCTGCGCGTGGCGCTGCTCGAGGGCAACCGCGAGCGCCTGGGGGCCGATGCCAACGTGCTGGCGCAGATCCCGGCCGCCGACCATGTGAAGCGCGAGCGCTGGCTCAAGGAGATCGAGGCCGCCTGGGGCCCGGCGCCGGGCAAGCAGCTCAGCGACGGCCGCTCGATCTTCGTGCTCGGCGTGAGCTTCGGCAACGTGGTGCTGACGGTGCAGCCCGGCATGGGCTACGAAGGCGACCCGATGCGCCTGCTGTTCGAGAAGGGCTTTGCCCCGACGCACGCCTTCAGTGCCTTCTACCGCTGGCTGCGCGAGGACTGGAAGGCCGACGCCGTGCTGCACTTCGGCACCCACGGCTCGCTCGAATTCATGCCCGGCAAGCAGAGCGGCCTCACCGGCAGCTGCTGGCCCGACCGCCTGATCCGCGACCTGCCGAACTTCTACCTCTATGCCAGCAACAACCCGAGCGAGGGCGCCATCGCCAAGCGCCGGGCTGCCGCCACGCTCATCAGCTACCTCACGCCGCCGGTGGCCGAAGCAGGCCTGTACCGCGGCCTGCTCGACCTGAAGAGCTCGATGCAGCGCTGGCGCGGCCGTGAGGCCGACGCCGACGGGGCCGACGCCGAGAAACTGTCGCTGGCCGCGCTGATCCAGACCCAGGCCGCCACGCTAGACCTGTGCCCAGCCGAACCGGCCTGGTCGCCGGCCGAAGCCGAGGCCGCCGTGCGCCGCCTCACCGACGAGGTGCTCGAGCTCGAGTACACGCTCATTCCGCACGGCCTGCACGTCGTCGGCCGGCCGCCGAAGGCCGCCGAACGAGCCAACCTGCTGTGGGCCATCTGCGAGGCCGACAACCCCCACGGGCTGACGCGCGACTGCATCGACGCCCTCGTGCAGGGCGCTTCGCCGTCCGAGGCACTGCTGGCTGCGGGCCACCCGGCCAAGGACGAGGCTCTGGCTGCGCTGGCGCAGCTCGCCCACCACGACCGGCTGATGGCCGAGGACTCCGAAATCGCCGGCATCGTGCGCGCCCTCGACGGCCGCTTCGTGCCGCCGGCGCCCGGTGGCGACGTGATGCG
>JAIYDH010000276.1 GCA_027487585.1 Rubrivivax sp. | reverse complement strand
TAGCAGGCGACACCGCCCGACAGGCCGAGCACGATGTGGCGGCCGGCCAGCAAGCCGGCGACAGGAGGCAAGGGCTCGGTGCGCATGGCGCGCGACTCTAGCCGAGGGCCGGCCGGCCGTTGCCGGTGCCGCCGCTCAAGCCGCCGCCCCGTGGCACTTCTTGAACTTCTTGCCGCTGCCGCAGGGGCAGGGGTCGTTGCGCCCAGGCTGCTTTTCCACCCGCCGCGTCGCCGGCATCGGTGCATGCTCGAGCCAGAAGAGCCGCAGGTCCTGCGCCGCGAAGAGGGCGCGGTCGATGGCCGCCTCGCGCGGGCTCATCGGCGGCTCGCCCTCCACTGCCGGGGGCACCGGGGCGTCGTCGGGCGTGGGCAGCAGCAGGGCCTCGATGTCGCCCAGCAGCTCGGCAAGCACGCTGCGCGCCTCGGCATCGTCGGGCTCGGCCCAGACATCGGGAAACAGCGTCACGGCCCACAGAAAGCCCTCGGCCCACAGCGCGCCGCCCTGCAGCAGCGCCTGCGCTTCGGGCTCCTGGGCCTGGCCTTCGGGCAGCTCGGAGCCGTCGCCCCAGCTGTAGAGCAGGGGCTCCAGGCGCAGCGCGTCGGGCTCGTCGAGCAGCGCGTCGCCGTCGAGCATGCGGCGCAGCGTGGCCAGGCGCAGCGCCAGGGCCTCGTGCGCCACTTGCACATCGGCCGGGTCGGCGTAGGCGCGCTCGAACTCCTCGCCGAGCAGCGGGCCGGCCCAGTTGGACAAGGGCAGCTGGTAGGCCCCGGCGGCCACCGCCGTGAGCGCGCCGTCCAGCCACTCGGCCTGCACGGACGAGCCGAAGCCCTGCAGACGGGCGGCCAGCGCTTCCAGGCCGGCGGCTTCGTCGCGATGGGTGGTGGCGCTCATGGCGTGGCTCCTGCGGCGCGGGGAGGGTTCGGGTGCAGCCGCGCCATCGAGAACACGTCTTCGTAGCGGCCGTTGCGCAAGGCGTAGGCGCGGTGCCGGCCTTCCTCGACAAAGCCGAAGCGGCGGTACAGCGCGATGGCCGCGTGGTTGTCGACGAACACCGTGAGCTCCAGGCGCAACAGGTGGGCCCAGCCGTCGGCGTAGTCGCAGGCCCCCTGCATCAGCGCGCTGCCGACGCCCTGGCGCTGGTGCGCCGCACCCACGCTGATGCCCAGCATGGCGGCATGGCGACGGCGCACACGGTCGACCGGGTGCAGGCCCAGGCTGCCGAGCAGCTGGCCGTCGCGCTCGGCCACCAGCAGCACTTCGGCGGACTCCTTGGCGGCCACCGTGGCCTCGAGGCGCTGGCGCCAGAGGTCTTCGGTCGGCCAGGGCATTTGCATGAGGTTGCCAAAGACGCTGGCGTCGGCCATCTGCGCTGCAAATGCGGCGGCATCGGCCGGCCGCGCACGGCGCAGCACGAAGGGGGCGTGGGGGCGGTCGGGCATGGGGCGGGATTGTGGCGTGGAGACGACGCGGCCCATGAGCCAGGGGGCGGGTGTCACGGGGCTGGAATGTAGCGCCGGCACCATTCTTGGCGTGATCGCCACCGCGGGTGCTGGCACCACTCTTGCAAGCATGATCCGTTAGGGCCATGTCGCTCGCGCCGTCAACCCGGGCAAGTGCCGAAGTGGTGGCCCCTCACCTGCCGGTCTCTGGCTCGCAGGCAGGCTGCACACTCGTGGTTTCCCCTGGTTACAAGGGCTCGGCGGCTGTAGCCGGCCCGTCGGGTGGCTCTCGACCCCGCAAGAACATCTGCCCTCTCCCTTTTCCCAATCTTCCGAGGACTCACCCCATGAAACAAGACGACTGGCTCCTGTTCCCGCGCACCGCCGTCGCCGCCGCGGTGGCCGTGGTGGCCGCCGCCGTGAGCCTGCCGGTGCTGGCGCAGAACACCACGTCGGCCGTGTCCGGCCGCGTCGTGGGCGGCGACGGCCGCCCGGTGGCCGGCGCCACCGTGACCATCGTCCACACGCCCTCGGGCACCACGGTCACGGCCACTACCGATGCCGAAGGCCGCTACGCTGCCCGCGGCCTGCGGGCTGGCGGGCCATACAGCATCACCTTCCAGCGCGGCAACGACATCGACCGCCGCAGCGATGTCAACCTGGCCCTGGCCGAGACGCTGACGCTCGACGGCCTGCTGGGGGTGGCGGCGCAGACCGTCACCGTGACAGGGCGTTTGGTCAACGAGCGCTTCGATCGCAGCAACATGGGCGCCGGCACCAACCTGGGCCAGCGCGAGCTGAACGCGTACGCGTCGATCCAGCGCAACCTGCAGGACTACGCCCGCACCGACCCGCGCCTGAGCCAGACCGACAAGGAACGCGGCGAAATCAGCGCTGGAGGCCAGAACTCTCGCTTCAACAGCATCACGATCGACGGCCTGACGACCAACGACACCTTTGGTTTGGAGAGCAACAACCTGCCGACGCTGAAGCAGCCCATCTCGATCGACGCCATCCAAAGCGTGCAGGTCAACCTGAGCAACTACGACGTCACGCAGAAGGGCTACACCGGCGCGAACATCAACGCCGTCACCAAGAGCGGCACGAACAAGCTCTCGGGCAGCGTCTACAACGTGTTCCGCGACGAGAGCATGGTGGGCCGTCGCTACAACCGCGCTACGCAAAGCACGTTCGACGCCCCAGCCTTCCAGGAAAGCACGGTCGGCTTCACTCTGGGCGGCCCGATCATCCAGGACAAGCTGTTCTTCTTCGCCAGTTATGAAGAGTTCAGCAGCTCGCGCGCAAGCCCGAACTTCGGCCCCGTGGGCAGCCCACTCACCAACGTGGGCATCACACCGGCGGCCATCAGCGACGCCATCCGCATCTCGCGCGACACCTGGGGCATGAACGTCGGTACCGCCGACGTGCCCGGCGGCTTGGCGGTCGAAGTCAAGGACACGCTGCTGAAGCTGGACTGGAACATCAGCGACAACCACCGCGCCAGCCTGCGCTACACCAAGACCGATCAGACCGAGCCCAACATCGCCGGCTTCTCGCAAACGGGTTTGAGCCTGAGCTCGTGGTGGTGGAACCAGGCCAAGGTGCTGGACACCACGGTGGCGCAATGGTTCGCAGACTGGACACCGACCTTCAGCACCGAGCTCAAGCTGTCGCAGCGCGCCTACGACAGCGTGCCCACACAGGTCAACGGCACGCGACTGCCCGCGGTGGGCTTGCGCTTCTCGGGCGGCCTGCCAGCCGGCGCGCCAGCCGGCACGAACGCCAACAACCGCTTCCTGAACCTCGGCACCGAGAACAGTCGCCAGTTCAACGAGCTGCGCACCGACACCACCGACCTCTACGCTGGGGCCACCTGGACGGTGGGCGACCACGAGCTCAAGTTCGGTGCCGACTACGCCAAGAACGAGGTGTTCAACGCTTTCCTGCAGAACATCTACGGCAACTACACCTTCGGCTGCGAGGGCGCAGCCACGGCCGGCGGCCAAGTCGACTACAGCTTCGGCCGCGTCGGCGGCGCCGATGCCGCGGCCCGCGTGGCGGCGGACTGCAACGCCCTCACCTCCGCCCAGCGCGACCAAGCGACGCTCGAGAACTTCCAGCGCGGCCTGATCTCCAGCTACACCGTGCAACTGCCGCTGGCCGGCCGCACCATCAACGACGGCGTGGCAGTGTGGAGCTACACCAACACAGGCCTGTTCCTGCAGGACACCTGGCGCGTCACGCCCAAGTTCAGCCTGATGTTCGGCGCGCGCATCGACCAGCAGGGCGTGCCGACCAAGCCATTGGCCAACCTCGGCGCTGCCGCACCCCGCGTGGCTGGCAGCGTCTCGCCCACGGACGTGGTCACGCGCGACAGCGGCGGCTTCGGCCTGGACAACACGCAGACGCTGGACGGCAACCGCCTCGCACAACCGCGCCTGGGCTTCAATTGGGACCTCTCCAGCGCCGAGCGTCGCACCCAGCTTCGAGGTGGCTTCGGCCTGTTCCAAGGCGCTGCCGCCAACGTGTGGCTGAGCAACCCTTTCAGCAACACCGGCACCGCCACCGGCGTGCTGCAGTGCGCCAGCTTCAGTACCTGCTCAAGCATCCGTTTCAGCGCCGACCCCAACAACCCCGCCCGCCTGAGCGGCACGCCGCAGCCCAACGTCGACTTCCTGTCGTCTGGTCTGGAGCAACCCTCGGTGTGGAAGGTCAATCTGGCCTTCGAGACCGAATTGCCGAAGTGGCCCGTGGTCGGTGGCCTCACGGCCAGCGTCGAGTGGCTGCACACCAAGGTCAACCAAGGCATCACCTACGAGCATCTGAACCTGGGCGGCGCCACGCGCAGGGGCGCCGACGGCCGACAGATGTTCTGGACTCCACAGGGCTATCTGGGCGACTGCTGGAACGCCACCGGCGGCAGCATCACCACCGGCGCCACCTGCACCGGCAACCGCAACCGCGCCCTCAGCAACCCGGCCTTCAACAACGTCCTGCTTGCCAAGGAAACCGACCAGGGCGGCGGCGACAGCATCACCGTGCAGTTGCAGCGGCCAAACCGCGACGGCTGGGGTTGGAGCCTGGCCTACACGCGCACCAGCGCTGAAGAGGTGAACCCGCTGACCTCGTCGGTGGCCAACTCCAACTGGCAGAACCGCAACATCTTCAACCCCAACGAGGCCATCGCCCACAACTCGAACTACCTGGTGAAGGACCGCGTCACCGCGTCGCTGAATTTCTCCCGGGCTCTGTTTGACAGCAACCTGCGCACCACCTTCGGCGTGTTCTACGAGGGCCGCCGCGGCAAGCCCTACAGCTGGACCTACCTGAACGACCTGAACGGCGACGGCGTCGGCGGCAACGACCTGATGTACATCCCCAGCGCGCCGGGCTCCGGCGAGGTGGTGTTCCGCGGCCGCAACGCCACGGAAACGCCTGCGCAGGCCGAGGCGGCGTTCTGGGACGTGGTCAACGCCAATTCGGCGCTGAGCGCGGCACGCGGCGGCGTGGTGGGGCGCAACAACAGCTTCAACCCCTGGGTCAACACCATCGACCTGCGCCTCAGCCAGGAGCTACCGGGCTTCGCGAAGTCGCACAAGGCGTCGATCACCTTCGACCTGCTGAACTTCGGCAACATGCTGAGCAGCAAGTGGGGCCGCATCGACGAAATCGGCTTCCCGAGCAACCGCAGCTTCGTCAACTATGCCGGCCTTGACGCCAGCGGCAAGTACATCTACACGATGGGGTCGGTGGAGGATTTCGTCACACGCCAAGTCAGTGGCGAGTCGCAATGGGCGGCGCAGGTGACCCTGCGCTACTCGTTCTGACCCGCAGCGCCCCTCGCGCTGGCAACCAGGGCGGCCTTCGGGCCGCCCTTTTTTGTGCTCGCTCCGCGACCCTGCTCTCAAGCCGGGCTGAGCGACCGCACCCGCTGCAGCGCCAGCGCCGCTGCCGCGGTGCGCGTCTCCACACCGAGCTTCTCGTGGATGCGCTCCAGGTGCTTCTTCACCGTGGCGGGGCTGGCGCCGAGGATGTCGCCGATGTCGCGGTTGGTCTTGCCCTTGGCCACCCAGTACAGCACCTCGCTCTCGCGCAGCGTCAGGCCGAATGCGCGCACCAGGGCCTGCACGGTGTCGGCGTCGTCCACTTCGCGCAGCACGACGAGCCAGTCGTCGTCGGCCGTGCGGCCCTGCAGCGTGGCCACGAGCTGGCGGCCGTCGCGGCCCAGCGTGTGCGGGCGGCCTTCGCCGGCGGCGGCCGAGCCGACGAGCCAGTTCGTCAGCACCAGCGGCAGCCGCTCGGCCGCGTTGGCATCGAACCAGGCCACCAGCCAGCGGCGGGCCAGCGGCGTTTGCCACACCACCCGCGCCGTGCCGGTGTTCAGCCGCACGGCCAGCGTGGCGTGGCCGTAGGCGTCGAGCGCGTTGCGCGCCTGCCGCGCCTGGCGCGCGCTGGCCATGTGCACGGCCATGCGCGCCAGCACTTCGGGCGGGCGCAGCGGCTTGGTCACGTAGTCCACGCCGCCGGCGTCGAAGGCGGCCACGACGTGCTCGGTGTCGGTCAGGCCGGTCATGAAGACCACCGGGATGTGCGCCGTCTCGGGGCCGGCCTTCAGGCGGCGCGCGACTTCGAAGCCGTCGATGCCCGGCATCACGGCGTCGAGCAGCACGATGTCGGGGTCGGCCGCCGCCGCACGCGCCAGCGCCTGCGCGCCGTCGGTGGCCACGAGCACGGCGTAGCCGGCGGCGTCGAGCGCGTCGTGCAGCATGGCCAGGTTGTCGGGCATGTCGTCGACGATCAGCACGAGGCCGGCGCCGCGCTCGGACAAGGGCGTGCCCAGACTCGTGGGGGGTTCAGCGGTCGGCCGCGTGGGCAAGGGCGTCATCGATCACTTTCGTCATGCGGTCGAACTGGAATCGGTCGGCCATGCCGCGCAGCGCGGCCAGCCAGGGGGTGCACTCCGGGTGCGCGGCGGCGATCTGGTCCAGGCGCTGCCACACGCCGCGCGGGTAGCCCAGCGCCACCACCTGCTGCAGCGCCTGCAGCTGCTCGCGCGGCGGCGCCACGCCGGCAGCGGCCGGGGCCGGGGCTGCCGCCGGGGCGGCCCCACGCGGCAGCCACTGCAGTTGCAGCTGCGCGCCGAGCCAGTCGAGCAGCTCGTCCATGCGCACGGGCTTGGTGATGAAGTCGGCCGGCGTGATGCCGACGTCGTTGTCGAGGCTCTTGTCGAAGGCGTTGGCCGAGACGATGGCCACCGGTGCCGTGCTCAGCCCCTGGGCACGCAGCGCGCGGATGGTGGCCCAGCCGTCGATGCCGGGCATGGCCAGGTCCATGAAGATGGCGTCGACGGGCGGATCCTTGCCCTCGCCACGCCGAGCGGCAAGCTCCTCGAGCAGGCCCAGCGCCGCCACGCCGGAGCCGGCCTCGAGCACCTCGAAGCCATGGCCCTGCAGTCGCCGCGCCAGCAGCGTGCGGTCGACCTCTTCGTTGTCAACAACCAGCACGCGCCGGCGCTCGCCGACGTAATCGCCACGCGGCGCGGCCGGCAGTGTGGCGGCACCGCCCTGCAGTGCCGGCAGGAACAGGCGCACGCGGAACAGCGTGCCCTCGCCCGGCTTCGACGACACCGTCATCTCGCCGCCCATCAGCTCGGTCAGCATCTTGGCGATCGTCAGGCCCAGGCCCGTGCCGTGCGTGCCGCTGCTGCCGGCCTCGGCGGCGCCGCGTGCGAAGGGCTCGAACACACGCTCGAGCTCGTCGGGCGTGATGCCGGGGCCGGTGTCCTCGATCTCGAACACGGCCATGTCGCGCACGTGCGTGGCGCGAAACGCGATGCGGCCCGTGCGCGTGAACTTCACGGCGTTGCCGAGCAGGTTGATGAGGATCTGCGTCAGGCGCCGCTCGTCGGCCTTCACGCGCTCGGGCGCGGCGGCCACGTCGTGCTCGAAGCGCAGCCCCTTGGCGGTGGCCTGCAGCTCGAACATCTCGACGATCTGCACCAGGCTCTCGCGCAGCCGCATCGGCCGCGGCTCCAGCGTGAGCTTGCCGCTTTCAATGCGCGCGATGTCGAGCGTGCCTTCGATCAGGCCCAGCAGGTGCTCGCCGCCGCGGCGGATGACGCCGATGCCGTGCTTGCGCGGCAGCGGCATGGTGGGGTCTTCGTCGAGCAGCTGCGCGTAGCCGAGGATGCTGTTCAGCGGCGTGCGCAGCTCGTGGCTGATGGCGCTGAGGTAGCGCGTCTTGGCCTGGTTGGCCGACTCGGCGGCGCGGCGCGCGCGCTGCAGCTCCTGGTCGGTGCGGCGGTGCGAGTCGATCTCGCGCACCAGCAGCTCGGTCTGGCGGTTGCTCTCTTCCTGCGCGACGCGGCGGCTGGTCTGCGTGAGCACCATCCACCAGCCGATCACGCCGCCGGCGAGCATCAGCGCGGCGTACACCTTGACGAAGGCCAGGCCCAGCGCCGGGGCCAGATCGGTGGCGCGCGGGCCGAGGGTGTCGAGCTCGACGCGGTACACCGCGGCCATCAGGCCGGCCAGGCCCAGCGCCACCGCGGCCATCAGCAGCAGGTAGCGCACGAGGCCGGTGTCCAGGTGCGGCCACCAGGCGCGGGGCGTGAGCCACTTCAGCAGCGCATCGGCCTGCTCGCGCACGCGGGCCTCGGGGGGCTTGCACAGGTCGTGGCAGCGCGCGTCGAGGCTGCAGCACAGGCTGCAGATGGGGCCGCCGTAGGCCGGGCAGCGGGCCATGTCCTCGCCTTCGTAGTCGCGCTCGCAGATGACGCAGCGGCGCAGCAGGGCTTGGCCGAGGTAAGGGGCTTCGACAGGCCTGTCCTGAGCCCAGTCGAAGGGCTCAGCCCGAACGGCGGTGTGCTCCGCCTGCGCGGTGAAATCCACCGTTCGCACTGAGCCTGTCGAAGTGCCCGTGGTCCTCAGGGCTTCGACAGGCTCAGCCCGAACGGTGGTGGGCTGAGCCTGAACGGTGGTGGGCTGAGCCCGAACGGTGGCGGGCTCAGCCCGAAGGGTGGTGGGTTCCGCCCGCCCGGCAAGGTTCTCCGTTCGCACTGAGCCTGTCGAAGTGCCCGTGGTCCGGGGGCCTTGGGGCGGCGGCGCACAAGCGGGCGCGTCGCGCCGAGCCAGGTAGTACCGCCCCTTCGTGGCCCACGCGATGACGGGCGCCGCCACGAACGCCACCACCGCCGCCACCAGCGCCGAGAACGCTTCGGCCCAGGGTCCGAAGACGCCGAACCAGGCCAGGATGGACAGCACGGAGGCCAGCGCCATCGCCCCCACGCCCACCGGATTCACGTCGTAAAGGTGCGCGCGCTTGAACTCGATCCCTTTGGGGCTGAGCCCCAGCGGCTTGTTCACCACCAGGTCGGCCACCACCGCCATGATCCAGCTGATGGCCAGGTTGCTGTACAGACCCAGCACGCCGCCGATGGCCTTGAACACGCCCAGCTCCATCAGCATCAGCGCGATCAGCGTGTTGAACACGACCCACACCACACGCCCCGGGTGGCTGTGCGTGAGCCGGGCGAAGAAGTTGCTCCAGGCCAGGCTGCCGGCGTAGGCGTTGGTGACGTTGATCTTGAGCTGACACACCACCACCAGCAGCGTGGTGGCGGCCACGGCCCAGCCGTAGTCGGAGAACACGGTTTCCCAGGCGGCCAGGTACATCTGGTTCGGGTCCACCGCACGCTCGGGCGGCACGCTCAGGCCCAGCACCAGCACCGCCAGCGCGGCGCCGCCCAGCATCTTGAGCACGCCCGGGATCACCCAGCCCACGCCGCCCAGCAGCACACCGGTCCACCAGCTCACGCGGTTGGCGGGCGTCTTCTCGGGCATGAAGCGCAGGTAGTCGGCCTGCTCGCCCATCTGCGTGATCAGCGCCACGCCCACGGTGAGCGCGGCGCCGAAGAGCAGCGGGTCGAAACCGGCGCCGTTGCCCTCGATGCCCGGGTAGGCCGCGAGCTCGCTCAGCAGGTTCGGGTTGGCCTTCAGCACGAAGATGAACGGCACCACCATCAGCACCAGGGCCAGCGGCTGCGTCCACACCTGCATGCGGCTGAGCACGGTGATGCCGTGCGTGACCATCGGAATCACCACCAGCGAGCAGATCAGGTAGCCCCAGGCCGGTGGAATGTCGAAGGCCAGCTCCAGCGCGTAGGCCATGATGGCCGCCTCGAGCGCGAAGAAGATGAAGGTGAAGCTGGCGTACAGCAGGCTCGTGATGGTGCTGCCTATGTAGCCGAAGCCGGCGCCGCGCGTGAGCAGGTCCATGTCGAGGCCGTAACGCGCCGCGTACACGCTGATGGGCAGCCCGGCGGCAAAGATGATGGCCGCCGTGGCCAGCACCGCCCACAGCATGTTGACGAAACCCACCTGCAGCAGCAGCGTGGCGCCCAGCGCCTCGAGCACCAGAAAGCTGGCCGCGCCGCCCAGCGCCGTGTGCGCCACGCGCTGCGGCCCCCACTTGCGGAAGGCCCGCGGCGTGAAGAGCAGCGCGTAGTCCTCCAGCGATTCGCTCGCGACCCAGGCGTTGTAGTCGCGCCGCACCTTGATGACGCGCTGCTGCGGCTCGGGTGGCGGGGAAGCGTGCGAGGCGGTGTCCACACGCCCTTGCTTGCACGACTCGGGCCACGCCGCTGGGCACTGCGCAGCGGGGCCGCTAGCATGCGGGCACCGACCTTGCTCATGACGCCCGCATGGACCTGACCCCGCGAGAGAAAGACAAGCTGCTGCTCTTCACCGCCGCCCTGCTCGCCGAGCGCCGCAAGGCCCGCGGCCTGAAGCTCAACGTGCCGGAGTCGATCGCGCTCATCAGCGCGGCCATCCTGGAAGGCGCACGCGACGGCAAGACCGTGGCGCAGCTCATGAGCGAAGGCAAGACCGTGCTCGCCCGCAGCGACGTGATGGAAGGCGTGGCCGAGATCGTGACCGAGATCCAGGTCGAGGCGACCTTCCCCGACGGCACCAAGTTGGTGACCGTGCACCAACCCATTGCATGAACACCACACGATGAAGACCCAACTGCTCGCAGCCGCCGTCGCCCTGACTTCCCCGCTCGTGCGCGCCCACGAAGGCCACGGCCTGCCTGGCAGCAACCACTGGCACGCCACCGACGTCGTCGGCCTCGTGCTGGTGGTGGCCCTGGCCGCCGGCGCGGCCTGGTGGATCCGCCGCAAGTGAGGGCCTGCTCATGACCCCCGGCGAACTGCTGATCGACGACGACGGCGAGCACGAACTCAACCCCGGCCGCCCCATGACCACGGTGGTGGTGGCCAACAGCGGCGACCGGCCCATCCAGGTGGG
>JAIYDH010000271.1 GCA_027487585.1 Rubrivivax sp. | reverse complement strand
TTTCCCATCACGGCCAGGCGCATCGATACTCTGCTGCTCAACCGCGTGACAACCCAGCATCTGGTGCCGGGTGGCTGGCACTTCACGTACCTGATGACGCCTGCGGCCATCGCGCAGAAGATCGCCGGCTTTTCGCATCAGGAGTTCAACGAGGGCCGGTACACCGACTTGGAGCACTTGACGCGCTGCGTGCAGTCGAGGACCGATCCCTTTGGCCGCGAGCGCCACTTCCGTGTTGTCGACGTGCATGACGACCTGCCGCTGCCGATCCAGCGTGATCCGGATCGCTTCCGGACCTGGCTCGTGGCGGACCCGGCCTCAGCGACGGCCGTCGTTGGCGTCGGACAGGCTTGCAGCGGCGAGATGGCGGCTGACCCACTCTTCTGGCGCGCACCGCACGAGGCCGAACAGCGCTTGCCACTGCGTCAGCATCCGGCGGGGCCGCCCTGAGAGCCCGAGGTGCAGCGATCGCAAGAAGGCCACCAGCCACACCGACGGCAGAGCTACCGGGTGGCAGCGGCGCGTGAAACGCAATAGGCTGCGGCACATGAAGAAGTCCGACAGTTCGCTGGACCGGCCCGGTTCACTGCTGGAACCGATCGTCGCGCCTTCATGGTGCCAGACGGTGGCATCGGGGGCGTAGCCGAGATCGAATCGGCCCGCCGCGCGCCCCACCCAGTCAAGTTCCTCGAAGAAGAGGAAGTAGCTCTCTTCGAGCAGACCGACCGTCTCGATAAAGCGCCGGCTCACGAACATCGAGGCACCGCTCACATAGCTCATGCGGCGCTCCACCTGCGCAGAGTCGTGCGCGAGCTTGACATCCGCGCCATGACCCAGGTGGCGCCCACGTCCCGTCCAGCGATTGAACTGCGCACCGCCGTAGGCTTGGATGCGCTGGCTGTCGCCGAGGTACACGATGCGGGCACCGCAGATGCCGACACGAGGGCGCTGACGCATGTGCAGGAGCAGGGCGCCGAGTGCACCGGCATCGACGATGCTGTCGTTGTTCAGCAGCCAGAAGTGGCTGCTTCGGCCCTGCCGCAGTCCCCAGGCGAGCCCGAGATTGGCGCCGCCCGCAAAGCCGAGGTTGCGCGCGCTGACGATCCAGTTGACACGCGCCGGAGGCTCCGTGTCGACGGGTGTTGGCGCAGCGAGACTGGCGCTGCGCGCCGCGACGCCAAGCGGTTGCTGCTGCGCCCACTGCAGGAAGCGGCTGACCGAGTCGTCACCGGAGCCGTTGTCGCACACGATGACGCGGAAATCGGTGCAGGTGGAACGCAGCAGGCTTTCGACGCAGCTCAAGGTCAGCTCAGGTCGACGCCAGTTGACGATAACGACGCAGCAAAAAGCGGTGTCTATGCCGTCTGCATCCCCAGAGCTGGGCTTGCCTTGCCGGCTAACTTGTCTGGACGGGTCGAGCAGCAACTTGTCCATCATGGCGCCAACAGTGTCCGACCGGTGAGTGACCGCATGAAGGCATTGTTGGCACCGATGCGGATGTCGTGGCGGGCGTGGCAGTGCGAGCTCGGCATCGAGCCTGGGTGATCCGATGGAACCAAGGCTGTCACGGGTTCGCCAGCATTGCCGTGGACAGTCTGGCCGATGAACCATGTGCTGACCTGATGCGGTTTCTGGGCATCCACGTCGCGGCCGTGTCGCCTGATGTGGCCGAGTCGGTCATCGTCTCGCATATCGAAGGCACGGCGCCCGGCACGGTGGTCATCCACGCCAACCTGAACACGGCCCATTCGTCGATTCGGGACGCAGACCTCCTCCAGGCGCTTGAGTCTCCAGGCAACCTCGTGCTGTTCGAAGGCATCGGCCTGAAGGTTGCGCACTGGTTGACATCGGGCGATTGGCGACCCGATGCCAACGGCACCGATCTCGTGCCGGCCGTGCTGCGCAAGCTGGCCTACCGATCGATTCGCATCGTGCTGGTAGGGGGTCACGACGGAGTCGCAGCGGCGGCTGCCGAGGAGATGCACAGACGCTTCCCGCACGTCCAGGTCGTGGGGGCATGGAACGGCTACGGCGATCGCCAGGATGAGGCACAGCTGCTCGGCGCCATCGCCGCAGCCAAGCCCGACATCGTGCTGCTGGGCCTGGGAACGCCGTTGCAGGAGCCCCTTGCCGTGGCGTGGGCCGCCCAGACTGTGGCCCAGGTCACATGGGCGGTGGGTGGCCTCCTCGACTATCTGGCCGGTGTTCGGTGCCGCGCGCCCTGGCTGCTGCGGCTGTTGCGTCTCGAATGGCTTTGGAGACTGGCCCTCTACCCTTCGGCCTACGGCCGGCGTTATGCGTTGCAAGGGATCTGGCTGCTCGGCGAGGTGCTCAGGATCTGGACAAGTCGCTGGGCCTCCTGCCCAGGGCGCGCTTCGGTCAACCCCAACCTCGACCACAAGCCGGGCAGGCCAGCGAACGGTACCGGCGACTGAATCGCCGCGCGAGATCCGCCACTCCATCAATAGTCGCGGGTGACCAGTCGCGGCAGGATGCGCATCACCCGAAGCAGCCGTGGCAAGCGCCGGGGTTGTTGATACACCCGATAGAGCGCCTCGACGCCGAGCGATTGCAGCCAAGGAGCGGCTCTGCGCACCTCGCCGGAGACCATGTCGATCGCCCCGCCGAAACAGAGCAGCCCGGTGACGCAACCGTCGAGCAACGGTGACAGCCGGAGTGCGAGGCGCTGCTCCTTGTCGGCACCCAGCCCCAGCACGACGTAGTCCGGACGGTGCGCCTCGATGGCATGCAGTGAAGCAACCTCCGCGGCACCGGCCTGCTCGGCACAGTCCAATCGATAGGAAGGCGGCGAGAAGCCACTGATCGCCAGTTCGGGGTGCATGTCGCGCAAGCGCCGCACAGCCAATGCGTTGACCTTGCGCGTGCCGCCCAGCAGCAGCAGCCGCTGTTGGCGCCGTGCGCACAGCGCCGCGAGTTCGTAGATCAGATCAGAGCCCGAGAGCTTGGCCAAGGCACGTGTCGGGTACTTGCGGCGCAGCGCCCACCAGAGCCACTGGCCATCGATGCTGACGCGGGCACGCGGCTGGCACAGCAGTTCCTGCAGCGACGGGTTGTTGGCCAGCGACAGCGCGATCTCGGCGTTCAGGGTCAGATACACCCAGCAGTGCGCCGCGGCCGGTGGTGGGAATAGGCACCTCTCCGTAATCGGCACGGTGCCGAACCACATGTCGATGTCGGTGGCGGCGCCATCTCCACCCAAACGCGAGCGAGCGATCTCTAGCCGACGCATTTCGGCCGGCGTGCAGGTGGCAGCTGACGGTGGCATGACAGATGTGAGATCAAGAGCACCGGGGACTATGCGGAGCGAACGTGTCCGCGTTCCTTCAGACCCCGCGCCGGAAACCCGCTGTTCGGACCATCTCGCCGTCGCGCGGCCGACTTCGATGCACCCCGAGACGCAGGGGTCTGATGCCTTCGGCTCATGCCATATGACGCTCTGTCAGCGCTCCTTCAAGCCGCGGACATCACTGCTCCGTAGTCTGAAGAGTCCATGTCGTTGCCATTGCCCACTCCCACGATCGCTGCCGTCCGGCCGGCTCCACCACCCCGAGCGTCGCACCCGCGGCGCATCGTTGAGCGTGGCTTCACCTTGCTCGAACTGCTGGTGGTGATGGTCATCCTGGGCCTGCTGGCCGGCTACGTCGGGCCGAAGCTCTTTTCCCAGATCGGCAAGAGCGAGGCCAAGGTGGCGCGCGCGCAGATCGATGCGCTCGGCAAGGCGCTCGACCAGTACCGGCTCGATGTCGGCCGCTACCCGAGCACGGCGCAGGGCCTGGCCGCCTTGTCGCAGCCCCCGGCCGGCGAAGCGCGCTGGGCCGGCCCCTACCTTGCGCGCAGCCTGCCGCCCGATCCCTGGGGCCGCCCGTACGGCTACCGCGCCCCCGGAGAACACGGCGACTACGACCTCTGGTCCGACGGCCCCGACGGCCAGGCCGGCAGCGAAGCCACTACCGGCTTGCGGAACTGGTAGCGGACATGCCGGCCTTCCACGTGCAGTTGCACGAGCCCGGGGCTGCGCCGCAGTGGCGCCGCGTCGAGGCGCCCGACGAAGCCGCGTTGCCGGCCGTACTGGGGTTGCCGGCCTCCCACCTGCTGTCCGTGCGGGTCGCGACTGCCGCGGGTGATGGCCGCGCGCCTGTGGCAGGGCTGGCCTGGCGCTTGAACCGCGCACCCCGTGTCGACGCCCGTGCCTTCGCGCAGGAACTGGCGGTGCTTCTGGCCAGTGGCGTGCCACTGCTCGAAGCCGTGGAGACGCTGGCCGAGCGCAACGGCGATGCGGCCGTGCCCCTGGCCCGGGTGCAGGCCGCCCTGCGCGAGGGGCGCACGCTGTCGCAGGCCATGGCGGCGGCGGGCGACACAGGCGCGCCGGCCTTCGACGACGTGCTGCTTGCGCTGGTGGCCGCCGCTGAACGTGACGGTCAGCTCGTTGGGGTGCTGCAGCACCATGCCGAGTTCCTGGCCTGGAGCGGTGCCCTGCGCGATCGGCTCGTCGCCGCGGCGCTGTACCCCGCGCTGCTGCTGGCCACGGGCGTGGCGGTGATCGGTTTCCTCGTCGTCTTCGTGCTGCCGCGGTTCGCCGGCGTGTTCGAAGGCATGGCGGTGGATCTGCCCTGGGGCTCGCGTGTGCTCATCGCAGCCGGGCAGGCGGCGGCGCGCGAGCCCTGGCTGGCCGCGCTCGTCGCGCTGCTGTTGCCGTTGGCGGTGCTGGTGGGCTTGCGTGCCCCAGCCGCGAGGCGCTGGTGGCAGGCGCAGCTGTGGCGCTTGCCGGGCCTGGGCCCGCGGTTGCGCACCGTGGCCCTGGCGCGGCTGTACCGTGCCGTGGGCCTGCTGGGTGCGGCCGGCGTGCCGCTGCCCCGTGCGCTGGTGCTGGCCGAGCCGGTGCTCGACGCACCGCTGCGCCCGGCGCTGGCGGCGGCGCGGGCCGATGTCGCCGCGGGCGGGCGCCTGTCGGTGGCGCTGCAGCGCCAGGGCCTGCTCACGCCAGCGGCGCTGCGCATGCTGCGTGTGGGCGAGCGCAGCGGCGAGGTCGCGGCCATGCTGACGCGCGCCGCGGCCTTCCACGACGAAGAGGTGTCACGCCTGGCCGACTGGGTGTCGAAGGTCGTGAACCCGCTGCTGATGCTGGTGATGGGCGCGGTGGTGGGCGGGGTCGTGGTGCTGATGTACCTGCCGCTGTTCACGCTGATGGAGCAGGTGCAGTGAGCGCTGCCGAGTGGCGTGGGGACGAGGTCGCCGCTCTCGGCGACGTCGATCTCGCCGCCTGGGATCTGGCCCGAGCCGTGCGCCATCGCGCCTTGGTGCTGCGCAGCGCCCAGGGCCAAGCCACCTTGCTGTTGGCCGCAGCGCCCGAGCCGCTGCTGGTGCAGGCCGTGCAGGTGCGCCTGCGCGAGCCGCTGGCGGTGTGGGTGGATGCGGTGGCACTGGCCGAGCGGCTGGCGGCTTGCGAACGCGAGTTCCGAGCGGTCGACGATGCTGGCGGCGCGGGCGCGGCCGCCGATGTCGACAGCGGCGGCACGGGCGTGCACGAGCTCTCGTCGCCCGCCCGCGCCGCCGCCGGTGCCGGCGCCGTGCCGCTGCTCGACGGCCTGCTGCACGACGCGCTGCAAGACGGCGCCAGCGACATCCACATCGAGTGCGACGCCCGCGGCGCCGCGGTGCGGGTGCGCATCGACGGCGTGCTCGTGGCGCGCCGGCGGCTCGAGACGCCGCTGCTCGCCGAGCAGCTGGTGTCGCGCCTGAAGGTGATGGCCGAGCTCGACATCGGTGAGCGCCGGCTGCCGCAGGACGGCCGCTTCCGGCTGCGGCTGGCTTCGTCGAGCGG
Source organism: Rubrivivax sp. (assembly GCA_027487585.1). GTDB lineage: Bacteria > Pseudomonadota > Gammaproteobacteria > Burkholderiales > Burkholderiaceae_C > Rubrivivax. The sequence goes on along the minus strand of JAIYDH010000271.1, from coordinate 429 downwards.
CGGGCGCGAGGTCGATTTCCGGCTCTCGGTGATGCCCACGCTGAACGGCGAAGACGCCGTCGTGCGCGTGCTCGACCGCGCCTCGCTCGACCAGGGCGAGGGCCTGACGCTGGCCGCGCTGGGCTTTGCGCCGGCCCTGGCTGCGCGCATCGTCCAGCTCGCGCGCTTGCCTCACGGCCTGCTGCTCGTCACCGGCCCCACCGGCAGCGGCAAGACAACCACGCTGTACGCCGCGCTGGCCGAGACGATGCGCCCCGACGAGAAGCTCGTCACCATCGAAGACCCGGTCGAGTACCGGCTGGCGGGCGTCGTGCAGATCCCGGTGAACGAGAAGAAGGGCCTGACGTTTGCGCGCGGCCTGCGCTCGGTGCTGCGCCACGACCCCGACCGCGTGATGGTGGGCGAGATCCGCGATGCCGAGACGGCGCA
>JAIYDH010000098.1 GCA_027487585.1 Rubrivivax sp. | reverse complement strand
CTTGTAGGCCGCTTGTGGGCCGTCAGCCGCCGCCCTGCCCGCGCTCGCCCTGCCCGCGCAGATACTCCGCCACCGCCAGCCGCCGGCCGCCCGCGGCCTGCACTTCCAGCAGTTCCAGCGCTGCGTCGCCACAGGCCAGCGCCAGGCGGCCCTTGCCGACATCGAGGCGCGTGCCCGGCGCCTGCCCGGCCAAGCCCGGCAGCACGGCCGCGCGCCAGACCTTCAGCGCCTCGCCGTCCACCTGCGCCGTGCAACCCGGAAACGGATCGAAGGCACGGATGCGTCGCTCCAGCTCGGCCGCCGGGCGGGCCCAATCGAGCGCCGCCTCGGCCTTGTCGATCTTGTGCGCGTAGGTCACGCCCTGCTCGGGCTGCCTCGTGGCCACCCGCGTGCCGGCCTGCAGCTGCGCCAGCGACTGCACGATCAGCCGCGCGCCCATCGCGGCCAGGCGGTCGTGCAGCGTGGCGGTGGTGTCGGTGGCGGCAATGGGCGTGGCCTCGGCCAGCAGCATGTCGCCGGTGTCCAGGCCCTCGTCCATCTGCATGATGGTGATGCCGGTGGTGGCATCACCCGCCTCGATGGCGCGGTGGATGGGCGCCGCGCCGCGCCAGCGCGGCAGCAGCGAGCCGTGGATGTTCAGGCAGCCGTGGCGCGGCAGCACCAGCACCCAGCGCGGCAGGATCAGCCCGTAGGCCGCCACCACCATCAGCTCGGGCGCATCGGCTGCCAGCAATGCCTGCGCGGCCGCGGCTTCGTCGGGGAACTTGCCGTCCAGGCGCAGGCTGCGCGGCTGCGCCAGCGGCAGGGCGTGCGCGAGCGCGAACTGCTTCACCGGCGAGGGCTGCAGCTTCAGGCCCCGGCCGGCGGGCCGGTCGGGCTGGGTGAGCACCCGCACCACCTCGTGGCCTGCCGCGTGCAGCGCCTCCAGCGCAACGCGCGCGAACTCGGGCGTGCCGGCGAAGGCGATGCGCATCGAAGCCGGCGATCGCGTCAGGCTCGCGCGCGCTGCTCGTCGCGCGTGCGCTTGAGCATCTTGGTGCGGATGCGGTCGCGCTTCAGGCCGCTGAGGTACTCGACGAACACCTTGCCGCGCAGGTGGTCCATCTCGTGCTGCACGCACACGGCGCTCAGGCCCTCGGCGTCGATCTCGAAAGGCTGGCCGTCGCGGTCGAGCGCGCGCACCTTCACGCGGGCATGGCGCTCGATCTTGTCGTAGACCTGCGGCACCGACAGGCAGCCCTCCTCGACCACGGCACGCTCGTCGCTGGCCCAGACGATTTCGGGATTGATCAGCACCAGCGGCTGGTCGCGCGAATCGGAGGTGTCCATGACGATGAGGCGCTCGTGCACATCCACCTGCGTGGCCGCCAGGCCCACGCCGCTTTCGGCGTACATGGTCTCCAGCATGCTCGCAGCAAGCGCGCGGATGCGCTCGTCGACGGCCGCCACCGGGCGGGCCACGGTGTGCAGGCGGGGATCGGGATAGCGCAGGATGGTCAGCTGGGCCATGGCAGAACGGGCGGAACAGGCGTCAGGGGCAAGGTGGCTCGGTCACCACCCGGTGGATAGGGGCGCGGCGCAACAGCTCGCAACAGCTGTCGAGCGATCGCAACGCCAGCACGCCGAACACGGCTGGTTTGCGCCAGAGTCGACGCTCACTTTGTTTGCGGCATCAAGGGTTTAGGGGCAGAATCTTCCAAACTGAATGAAGATTGTCGCCGCTCCTGGCCCGACTCACCGGGGCCATCGCGAGGGCGCACATTCTGGCACCGCACCGCAAGCCGTCCGGAGACCCGCAGCGTGACCCAAACGACCCCCCTGCCCCGCCGCCGCCTCCTGCTCCAAGCCACCGGGGCGGCCGGCGCGGCTGCGGCGGCCCTTGTATCGGGTGGCGTGGCCTGGGCCCAGACCAGCGCCTTGCCGGTGCTGCCGACCTGGCGCGACACCGCACAGCGCGTGGCCTCGGCCGGCGTGCCGCTGTCCGAACTGGCGCCCAACGCGCCCGACTCGCACACCGTGCGCCCCGGCGACACGCTCTGGGGCATCTCCACGCTCTTCCTCACCTCGCCCTGGCGCTGGCCCGAGCTGTGGGGCATGAACCTCGAGCAGATCCGCAACCCGCACCTCATCTACCCGGGCCAGGTGCTGGTGCTCGAGAAGGTCGACGGCGTCGCACGGCTGCGCATGGCCGGCGCGCCCGGCGGCAACGGCAACGCCCCCACCAACACCGTGAAGCTGTCGCCGCGGGTGCGGTCCGAACTGCTCGACAACGGGGCCATCGCCGCTATCCCGCTCAACCTGATCGGCCCGTTCCTCAGCGAGGCCGTGGTCTTCAACGGCAACGAGCTCGAATCGGCGCCGCGCGTCGTGGCCACGCAAGAGGGCCGCGTGATGGTGACGCGCGGCGAGATCGCTTATGTGCGCGGCGATCTCAAGGGCGCGCGCGATTTCCGCCTTTTCCGCGAGCTCGTGCCGCTGGCCGATCCGGTCACGAAAGAAGTGCTGGGCTTTGAGGGCCGCTACGTTGGAACCGCCGAGGCGACGCAGCCACAGGGCAACACCACGGTCGAAGGCAAGCCGGCGCTGGTGCCGGCCAGCTTCCGCGTCACCAGCACGCGGCTGGAGGCCATTGTCGGCGACCGCCTCAACCCAGTGCCCCAGCAGGAGCTCGTGGCCTACGTGCCGCGTTCGCCGGCCAACCCGGTGGCAGGGCACATCGTCTCGGTCTACGGCGACGGCGTGCAGGCCGGCCAGAACCAGATCGTCGCCATCAACCGCGGCCAGCGCGAAGGCATCGAACGCGGTCACATCCTGGCGGTGTGGCGCTCCGGCCGCACGGCCGTCGATCGCACCTCGGCCGACAAGTCGCCGATGCGCCTGCCCGACGAGCGCCACGGCCTGATGTTCGTGTTCCGCGTCTTCGACCGCGTGTCCTACGCGCTGGTGCTGAACGTGCAGGAACCGATCCGCGCTGGCGACCGGTTCACGCAACCCTGACAGCAGCACCGCGGCCTGGGTACTGACCGGCTGCGACCGGCGCCACGCATGGAGCCGGCCGAGTTCAACGCCTGGTTCAGGCTGCTCGGCACGCCCGGCGTCGGCCGCGGCACGGCACGCAAGCTGCTGGCCGCCTGCGGCACCCCCGAGGCCGTGCTGGCCACACCGCTGAACAGCCTGCGCCAGCTGGTGGGCGAAGCCGTCGCGCAGGCCTTGCGCAGCCCGCGCCCCGAAGACGACGAGCGCCTCGATACCGCCGCCGCCTGGCTGGCCGCCGGCCCCGACCGACATGTCCTCGTGCCGGGCGACCCCCGATTCCCGCCGCTGCTGCTGCAGACCGCCGACCCGCCACTGCTGCTTTACGTGCAGGGCGACCCGGCCGTGCTGTCGCGCCCGGCGCTGGCCGTGGTGGGCAGCCGCAGCGCCACGCCGCAGGGTCTGGCCAACGCGCGGGCCTTCGCCGCGGCGCTGTCGCAGCAGGGCTGGACGATCGTGTCGGGCCTGGCGCTGGGCATCGACGCTGCCGCCCACGAAGGCGCGCTGGAGGCACTGGCGCAAGGGGGCGCTGGCACCGTGGCGGTGGTGGGCACCGGACTCGACCGGGTGTTTCCGGCTCGCCACCGCGCCCTGGCACACCGCATCGCCGCGCAGGGCGCGCTGGTGAGCGAGTACGCGCCGGGCATGCCGCCGCTGCGCGAGCACTTCCCCGAACGCAACAGGCTGATCGCCGGCCTGACGCAGGGCACGCTGGTGGTCGAGGCCGCGCTGGCCTCGGGTTCGCTGATCACGGCGCGGCTGGCCAGCGAGGCCGGGCGCGAGGTGTTCGCGATTCCGGGCTCGATCCACTCGCCGCAGGCGCGCGGCTGTCACGCGCTCATCCGCCAAGGCGCCAAGCTGGTCGAGACGGCCGAGGACATTGTCGAAGAGCTGCGCGGGCAGCGGCCGCTGGTACTCGATGCGGCCGCCCCTTCCGAGGACGAGGCTGCGGCCGCCAGCGACCCCTTGCTCGCCGCGCTGGGCCACGATCCGGTGACGCTCGACGCCCTGCTGGCGCGCACCGGCGAGAGCGCGTCGGTGCTGTCGGCGCGGCTGCTGGAACTGGAGCTCGACGGCCAGGTGGCGCGGCTGCCGGGCGGCCTTTACCAGCGTCTGATCAGCGGCTGATCTGCAGGCTGATCGAGGGCCGCGGGCACCCCTGGCCGGCCGCCGGCCCTCGGGTATAGTGGGTCGCATGTTCGACGTGCTGGTCTATCTCTACGAGAACTATTGGCGCCCGGACGCCTGCCCGGAGCCCAAGCAGCTCTCGCGCAAACTCAGCGCCGTCGGCTTCGACGCCGAGGAGATCAACGATGCCCTGAAGTGGCTCGACGGCTTGGCGCACACCGCCGAAGGCGGCACCGAAGAGCTCGCCCGGCTGCACCCGCAGGCCGGCAGCGTGCGCATCTACACCGCCCACGAGCGCGAGGTGCTGGGCGACGAATCCATCGGCTTCATCGCCTTCCTCGAAAGCGCCGGTGTCATGGCTCCGGCGATGCGCGAGATGGTGATCGACCGCGCCCTCGCCGTGGGCAACGGCCGTGTCGAACTCGACGACCTGAAGATCATCGTGCTGATGGTCTTCTGGAGCCTGGGCGAGGAGCCCGACGCGCTGGTTCTCGACGAACTGTTCGTCGACTCCGAAGACCGCGTGATTCATTGAGCCCCCAGGATCGCTAGCGCTCGCCACGCCCCGAGGGGGCTCATGCAGCGGCCCGGCAAAGCCGGTTCCGCGCATGTCACTTGGCCTGGCGCCTACGATGACAAGAGGCGCGAGGCGTCGACGTCCAGCTTGGCCAGCGCACTGCGCGTGGCGCGCACGGTGAGCGCTTCGTCCTGCGCGGGCACGATCAGCCCGGCCTGCAGGTAGCTCGCCAGGCGGTGCTGCTGGAACAGCACGCAACGGCCCTTCGGCGTGACGAACAGGCTGAGCTGCTTGCGCAGGCCATGCCAGCTCAGCTGCACCGGCTCGGTGTGGCCGCCGCGGTCGAGCATGTACCAGCTGCCCACCTGCAGCTCGCGCGCCCAGGCCACCATGGCCGACGTCGGCATGCTGCCGCCTTCGAGCACGACCTCGAGCTCGCTGCTCTGGTGGCCCGATAGATCGAGCACCATGCTCTCGTCGATTTCCACGTCGGCGGCGTCGGGCAACAGTTCCTCGAGCGTCTCGAGCTGCTCCATCAGCTCGCGCAGGCGGTCGTCGGGGATCGCGGCCGCCTTGGCCGTGAAGGCTGCCGCCAGCGAGTTGTTGAGCTGCTGGATTTGCTCGTCCTGTTTGGCCTGGTCCATGCCGGCGTTGGCCATGCCCTCACGCAGGCTCTTCAACAGCAGCGGCAGCCGGCGGATGACTTCGGCGCGCTCCTCGCGCGTCACCTTCGCGCTGGCGCTCCAGATGAGATCGGCTGCGGCGCGCTTCATGGCCCTGGTCTGCTCGCCCTGCGCACCGTGCCGCATGCCCGCGGTGGCGAGCACGTCGGCCCAGACATGGAACAGGAACTGTCGCACGCCCTCCTGCACCGGCACCTCGTTGAGCATGCGGCGCAGCTCGATGGTGTACTGGATGGCCATGGTCTCGCGCTGCTCGACCTGCTGGGCCAGCGAGACGCCGCGCTTGGTCATCTCGTTCTCGTTCTTGAAGTAGTGCTCCAGGAACTTCTCAAACTCGATCAGCACGGTCTGGAAGACGCGGTGCCCGGTGTCGGGGTAGGCCTCGACGACCTGCACGATGCGCTTGACTTCCTTTTCGAGCGCCTCGTTCACGCCGGCGGCACCGCTGTCGAAACCCATCACGCAGGCGCCCATGCGGTCGATCAGGCGGCGCGCAGGGTGGTCGATGGTGGCGAAGAAATCGGGCTCGGACACCGCCACCCGCAACACCGGCATCTGCAGACGCGCAAACCACACGCGCACGGCCGGCGGGATGCGGTCTTCGGTGAGGATGCTCTGGAACAGCAGCGCCACGATCTCGATGGTGGCGCGCTCCTCGGGCGTGGCGGCGGCCTTCTTGAG
>JAIYDH010000040.1 GCA_027487585.1 Rubrivivax sp. | reverse complement strand
GCTCATCGCGCGTCGTTCAGCGCCCAGTCGTAGTCGAGGAAGGCGATGCCGAAGTCGCCGCTCTGCAGCCGCGCGCGGTCGGCCGGCGCGTCGGCCAGGCGCTCGGCGTGCGCGCCGGCAAAGGCCTTCAGCGACCGGATGCCCTGGTGGCCGAGGGTGAAGTCCTCGCCGTACCAGTCGAAGATCTTCGACAGCTCCAGCCGCCCACGCTGCGCGTTCCAGCGGTTGCGCGTGCGGTCGGCCATGAAGCGCTCGGTCTGCTGCGCCAGCTGCGCCGGCAGCCGCTCGGCCACGAAGGCCTCTTCGCGCAGCATCGGGCAACCGATGGAGGCGCAGTTCACCGCGAAGTGCACACGCGGCTCGTCGTACACGCCACGCGCGCGCAGCAGGCCGTGCTCGATGTCGTCGAGCGACAGCCGGCCGCCGAGCAGCGAGATCCACTTCGGCTTCCACGGGCTCGACAGCAGCGAGCCCAGCTCCTTGATCGACTTCAGATCGGGGTACTTCGTGAGGATCAGCTCCACCGTGAACGCGTTGTAGGCGTTCATCAGGAAGGCCTGCTGCGCCGCCAGCGACCAGCCCTTGAACAGGGCCTCGGGCACGGCCGACAGGCTGTCGAGATAGGCCTTCAGCGGCGCCCGGTCGGCGGCGAAACCGGCGTACCGCACCTGCGACGCCTGCCCGCCGCGCAGCAGCAGCACATGCTTCTTCAGCAGCACCGTCCAGGCCGCATGGCTGGCATCGAAGGCCTGTGCCGCGGCCGGGCCCTGGCCCGCGGCGCCGAGCAGGGCGGCGGCACCAGCGCCCACGAACAGCTGTCGGCGTCTGGCGATCATGTGCGCTCCCAGGCATGGAGCTTCGCCACCCACTGCAGCAGCTTCTGCGGCGCGTGCGCGCGCTTCCACTCGCCGGCGGCGTACTTGTTGGCCTCGGCCAGCGTGGGGTAGGTGTGGATGGTGCCGAGTATCTTGTTCAAGCCCAGGCCGTGCTTCATGGCCAGCACGTACTCGGCGAGCAGGTCGCCAGCGTGCTCGCCGACGATCGTCACGCCCAGGATGCGGTCCTTGCCGGGCACGGTGAGCACCTTGACGAAACCGTGCGCGGTGCCATCCGCAATCGCGCGGTCGAGGTCGTCGATGCCGTAGCGCGTCAGCTCGAAGGGCACGCCCTGCTCCTGGGCCTCGGTTTCGCTCAGGCCCACGCGCGCCACCTCGGGGTCGGTGAAGGTGGCCCAGGGGATGACTGAGTAGTCCGCCTTGAAGCGCTTGAAGCGGCCGAAGAGCGCATTCACCGCCGCGTACCAGGCCTGGTGCGCCGCCGTGTGCGTGAACTGGTAGGGCCCGGCCACGTCGCCCACCGCATAGATGTTGGGGTAGCGCGTCTGCAGATAGGCGTCGGTGGCGATGGTCTTCTTCGGCGTGAGCGGGATGCCCAGCTCCTCGAGCCCGAAGCCCGTGACCCGCGGGCTGCGGCCCACGGCGCAGAGCAGTTCGTCGAACGGGATCACGACTTCGCGTTCGCCGTGCTTGGCGATCAGCCGCTTTTCGCCATTCACCTGTTCCACGCGCACGGCCTGGTGGCTGGTGAGCAGTTGCACGCCGTCGTCGCGCAGCGAGGCCGCCACGAGCTCGGAGACCTCGGGGTCTTCGCGCACCATCACGCGCGGCGCCATCTCGACCTGCGTGACCTGGCTGCCCAGGCGCGCAAAGCTCTGCGCCAGTTCGCTGCCGATGGGCCCGCCGCCGAGCACCACCAGGCGCCTGGGCAATTCGGTGAGGCCCCAGACCGTGTCGCTGGTCAGGCAGCCCACTTCCTGGAGCCCCGGGATGGGCGGCACGAAGGGGCTGGCCCCGGTGGCGATGACGATGCTGCGCGTGCTGAGCACCTGCTTCTGGCCCCCTTGCAGCGTCACTTCCACCGTCCAGGGGCTGGTGATGCGGGCGTGGCCCAGCAGCACCTCGACACCCAGGCCGGTGTAGCGCTCCACCGAATCGTGCGGCTCGATGTCGCGGATGACGCCGTGCACGCGCTGCATCACGGCGGCGAAGTCGACACGGCCGCTGGCATCGGCCAGGCCGAAGCGGGCCGCTTTCTTCAGCTGCTGGGCCAGCTTGGCCGAGCGGATGAGCGCCTTGCTCGGCACGCAGCCGTAGTTGAGGCAGTCGCCGCCCAGCTTGTGGCCTTCGATCAGCGTGACCTTGGCCTTCACGGCCGCTGCGATGTAGGCGCTGACGAGCCCGCCCGCCCCGGCGCCGATGACCACGAGGTTGCGGTCGAAGCTCGCCGGCTTCTGCCAGCGCGCGTACAGCTTGCGCCGCTGCAGCCAACCCACGCCGGCCTTGGCCAGCAGCGGGAACAGGCCCAGCAGCACGAAGCTGACCCACAGCCCCGGCGACAGGATGTCGCCCGCCGAGCGCACGGTCGCGAGCTGGGTGCCGGCGTTCACGAACACCGCCGTGCCGGCCAGCATGCCAAGTTGGCTGACGACGTAGAAGCGCGCCCAGCCCATGGGCGTGAGGCCCATCAGCGGGTTGACCAGCCAGAACGGGAACGCCGGCACCAGGCGCAGCGTGAGCAGGTAGAACACGCCGTCCTTGGCCACGCCCTCATTGATGGGCGCCAGCCTGTTGCCCAAGCGCGCCTGAATGCTGTCGCGCAGCAGGTAGCGCGCCACCAGGAACGCCAACAGCGCGCCCAGGCTCGACGCGAAGCTCACGATCAGCAGGCCCCAACCCAGGCCGAACATCGTGCCAGCGGCCAGCGTCAGGATCAAGGCACCCGGGATCGACAAGGCCGCCGCCGCCACGTAGATCGAGAAGAACACCGCCGCCGTGCCCAGGGGCCGCTCGGCCACCAGCTGAGCCAGCGCGTCGCGGCTGGCCTTCAATTGCTCCAGCGTGAGCAGTTCGCCCAGGCCGAAGTGACGCCAGGCCCACACCCCGGCCAGCACCGCCAGCGCCAGCACGGTCCACAGCAGACCTTTGCTGGAGCCTGCCTTGGCAACAGGGTTCATCAAGCCGCCTGCGCCAGCGGGCCCGCGGGCTCGAGCGCGCCGCCGCAACTGCTGCCCTGGCCCGCCGTGCAGCCCCAGCAGTGGTTGGCCACGCGGATGGCGCTGCCGGCGCCGTCGGTGTGCAGCAGCGTGCGCAGGTGGGCGCGGCCGGCGCTGCTGCCGTCAGCGGCCTTCAGCGGGGCCGGCAGCGCCAGCATCTGGTTGAAGTCGCAGTCGAACAGATAGCCCTGCCAGTCGACGCTGACAAGGCTTCGGCACATCACGGTGTCGAGGTTCTCGTCGCGGTGGGCGCTGCGCAGCAGCGTCATGTAGCTGTCGAACGTGCCCTTGCTCACCAGCGTGCTGCCAAAGCGCTGGATGGGCATGTTGGCCAGCGCGAACAGGTGGTTGAAGCGGATGCCGAAGTGCTGCGCCAGCTCGCGCTGGTAGTCGGCCTGCAGCGGCCCCTGCGCCGGTGGCAGCGAGGGGCCCTGCGGGTTGTAGACGAGGTTGAGCACGAGCGCCGAGCCCGGCGCGGCGTAGCCCAGCGCATTGAGCCGCTGCAGTCCCGCGATGCTGCGCTCGAAGACGCCGTCGCCGCGTTGGCGGTCGACGTTGGCGGCCGAGTAACAGGGCAGCGAGGCCGTCACCTCCACGCCTTGCGCGGCCAGGAACTCCGCCAGATCTTCGTGACCGGGCTCCGACAGGATGGTGAGGTTGCAGCGGTCGATCACGCGCACGCCCAAGGCCCGCGCGGCGGCCACGAGGCGGCGGAAGTGCACATTCATCTCGGGCGCGCCGCCGGTGAGATCGAGCGTGCCCACTCGCCGCGCCTGCAGCACCGCGATGACGAGGTCGATGGTCTCGCCGTCCATCTGCTCGGTGCGCTGCGGGCTGGCGGCCACATGGCAGTGCAAGCAGCTCTGGTTGCAGGTGTAGCCGAGGTTGACCTGCAGGGTCTCGAGGCGGCGGCGCGTCAGCGGCGGAAAGTCGGTCTTGATCAGCAGGGGCAGCGTCGGGTGCATGGGCGGCAAGGGCTCGGCGATGGGCCGACGACCGGCCCGTTGCGGCTTATACGCGCCAGCCGAGACCAGGGTTACACCACGCGCCGGCCAGGGTTCGAACAGAGTGGCTTCAGCGGCGGGCGCGGCGGTGCCCTCGCAAGCGGCAGCGAAGCCCCGCCGACCGCGCTGCCCTCAACCGAGCCGGTCGCGGCCGGCGGCCTTGGCTTCGTAGAGGCGGCGGTCGGCCGCCTCGACCAAGGCCTCGATACCGGTGCCGATGCCGTTGACGCGCGCCTCGGCGCCGCCCATCGAGAAGCTGCGGCCGTGGGGCACCGGCAAGCCGGGCACGGTGGCCGCCGCAAAGGCCGCGCGCAGGCGCAGGAACACCCCCGGCAGCTCGTGCTGCGCCGTGCCGGGCAGCACGAGCAGGAACTCCTCGCCACCCCAGCGGCCCAGGCGGTCGGGCGCGCGCAGCAGCGCCGGCACCGCGCCAGCAAAGGCACGCAGCAGGGCGTCGCCGGTGGTGTGGCCGTGCTGGTCGTTCACCTGCTTGAAGTGGTCGAGGTCAATCAGCGCCACCGTGAAAGGCAGCTTCAGGCGCTGCGCCTGCTCGAACTGGGCGCGCGCGTAGGCCTCGATGGCACGCCGGTTGGCCAGGCCGGTGAGCGTGTCGCGCAGCGCCAGCTCGGCCATCTCGCGCCGCCGCGACCACTGGCGCCAGCCGACCGCGGCGACCCCGGCCACCAGCGCCCCCGTCGCCACCAGCGCGGCCCACAGCGTGCGGGCCGTGGCCTTTTGCGCCTGCAGCGACAGCCGCGTCGTCTCTTCGGCATGGCGCAACGCAGCCAGCTCGGCCTCGCGGCGCGAGCCGTCGTACAGCGTCTGCAGGCGCAGCACCTGCGCCCCGCCGGCCACGCTGCGCGACTGCTCGGCCAGGGCATGGGCGCGCTGCATCCACTCGTAGGCCGTGGCGTGGCGGCCTTGCGCGGCCAGCGCCGCCGCCACGGCACGTGCCAGGCGCTCGCGCACCGCGGGCTGCACACCGTTCTCGGGCAGCGCGATGGCACCGGCCACGGCGGCCTGCATCTCGCCACGCCGATCCAGTGCCACGAGCGACTGCAGCCGGCGCGTGTACAGCGCCATCAACCGCCCGGCCGTGCCGCTGCCGATCTGGCGCAGCGCGGGCTCGGCTTCGTCCAGCGCCCTCAGCGCATCGGCATGCCGGCCTTCGCGCACGTCGAGCGCCGCCTGGGCCGTGAGCGCCGCGGCGATGCCGGCACGGTCGCCGAGCGCGCGGCTGGCGGCCAGCGCGCGCAGCAACTGGCGCGCCGCCTCGGCAGAGCGGCCCATGTCGGTGAGCGTGGTGCCGGCCGAGTAGGCGATCAGGCTGCGCTGGAACCGCGCCGGGCCGGGGCCGACCACGCCATAGGCCTCTTCGAACAGCTGCGCCACACGCTCGCCCGCCAACGGGCTGCCCCCGGTGCCGGCGGCCTCGCCCACGGTGCCGGCCTGCCCGGCCAGATGGGCGCGGTCCGCCAGGGCCTGGGCGCGGAAGTGCAGCCAACCGGTCGCCACGCCACAGCGCTCCAGGACCTCGGTCGCGCGCCAGGCTTCGTCGAGGCTGCCCATCTCGCCCAGCAGCCAGATCTCGGTTTCGTCCCACTCGCAACCCAGCACCGACTGCGCATCGACCCGATGGCGGCTGCGCCCCGCCAGCAGGGCCTGCAGCGCCTCGGTGCTGCCCTCGGTGATGGCGCGGTGGCGCAGCTCCATGAACTCGAGCCAGACCTGCATCTGCGGCGAGGGGCGCGGCTGGGCCGCGAACAGCTGGCGCGCCAGGCGCAGGCTCGCGGTGGCGTCGGTATCGGCCTCGAGCACGATTTCCAGACGCGCAGCATGGAGCGCCAGCCAGAAGGCCAACTCGGCCTGCGCAGGGCTGGTCGGGGCCTTCAGGTCCGCCAGGCGCTTGCGCGTCTGGCTGAGCAGCAGCTCGGGGTCGTCGAGCGAGGCTTCGAGCGTCTCGCCAAGCACCGGTGGCCAGGGCTTGGGGCCGCTTGAGGGCAGACCGGCCGGCACCGTGGCCACGGCGGCCGAGGCCGGCGCCAGCGCCATCGCCTGGGCCAAGGCCAGGGCAGGCCACAGCAACCCGGCCGCCAGCAGCACGCCGGCCCTGCGCCTGGCAAGCCACGCGAAGACGGCGCACAGCAAGGCAGCCGGGCGTTTGGCAAACATGCTGGCGTTGTCGGCGGCGGGCGGCGGCGCTTGAGGCAAGCCGGCCGGCAAGGCCGCGAAGGCCGAGACAGACTCAGCGATAGCGGGCGGCGCTGATGAACTCGCGGAAGGTCTCGCACCACACCACCACGGTGGTGTAGGCCGCCACGTTGGTGCCGGGCGGCAGCGCGACGACGAAGTCCTGGAAGGTCTTGACATCGCCGACGCGGGCCATGCGCGGCTTTTCGCGCTCGAACTCCGCCTCGGTCTGCACGAACACGGGCGACAGGTAGAGCTTGTAGTCCGGCCCGGGCGACAGCCGGCCCTTCAAGGCCACCGCCGTGGGCGAGACCATCACCTCGCCCTCGCCCCAATGCAGCGCGTCGCTGCCGGGCAGGTCGCGCACGAAGCGGCCCTTGAACAAGGCCTCGCCGGCCACCGCCTGCAAGGCTGCAGCCGCCGGCGGCGCCGGTGCAATGAGGATCGGCAGCGCATAGATGCCGCCGGCAAAACCGACGGCGGCCACGGCCGCGTGGCTGGCGGTCAACAACAGCGCGCGGCGTGCCGGCGACATGGGCGCGCTCACCAGCGCAGGACGCGCGGCCCGAGCAGCGCGCCCAGCCCGGCCGTCAACAGCACGCCCAGCGTGTACCAGGCGGCCACAAAGGGCAGCGCCAACTCCGTGCAGGCCAGGGCATAGCCGAAAGCGCCCAGCGCTCCGGCGAACAGGCCCGCGGCCGCACCGGCCTGGGCCAGGTGGGTCGGCGCCAGGCCGCGCAACGCCCACATCGCCGCCGCCAGCGCCGGCAGCGACAGGCCGAGCACGTTCCAGGGGCAGGTGGACCACGAGTGGCCCAGCAAGGCCGGCATGCGCTCGGACGCCGGCATCTGCGACCAGCCGGCCAGCCCCGTGAGGGCCGCGCCCGCGAGCACCGCCGCCACGGCGAGCAGCGGGCCGCCGGTGCGCGGCAAGGGCCGGCCAAGCTGCGCCGCCAGCCAGCCGGCGGCCAGGGCCAAGGCCCCGGCGTAGACGAGCTTGAACCAGGGTGCGAACTGCTCATACAGCGCCAGCGGCACCCAGCCCAGCAGCAGCAGGGCCAGCAATGAGCTGGCCACCAGGCCCACGGCCGCACTGGGCGCCAGGCGGCGGACGGCCACGCCGCGCGGCGCCGGGCCGGCGCCACGCGCCAGCAAGTGGATCAGATCGTCGGTCTTCATGTGGTTGTCATCGGGTTCAGGCGCCTTGCACCAGCGCCGCCAGCTTCTTCAGGCCGCGGTGCACCTGCACCTTGATGGCCGACTCGCTGGCGCCGGTGCGCGCCGAGGCCTCGGCCACCGAAAGGCCCTCGATCTTGGTCAGCACGATGGCGTCGCGCTGGGCCTGCGGCAGTTCGGCCAGCAGGATGCCCAGGTCGCGCGCCGAGCCAGCCTCGGGCTGGCTCTGCGAGAGCAGGCCTTCGTCGACATCGTCGATGGGGTCGTGCAGGGCCTCCTGGCGGCCGCGGCGGCGCCACAGGTCCACCAGCTTGTGGCGCGCGATCGCCAACACCCAGGCGCTCACCGGCAACGAGGCGTCGTAGGTGCCGCGCTGCAGGTGCAGCGCAAGCAGCGTCTCCTGCACCAGGTCTTCGAGGTCGTCGGGCAGCGACTGCATGCGGCGGCGCAGGTAGCTGCGCAGTCGCACGACGATGCGCCGCAGGGCCTCGCGGTAGGCCGCCTCGTCGCCGGCCTGGGCGCGCAGCCACAGCGGCTTGAGTTGCTGCTCGAAATCGTCGTGCGAGGGGCTCAAGGCGGCGGAACGAGCGGGCACGCGCGGTGTTGCGCGGACCGCATTCTGGGGGCTGCGGCCGAAGCCGCCCAGGCTGAGCTCAGGCGCGAGTCCGAGCGAGGACATGCGCCACCCCATGGTCCAGCGACCAAGAACCGCCACCGCGCAGCACCAGCATCAGCAGCACCGCGGCCCACACGCCGTGCGTGGGCCAGGCACCGGGGTAGACAAGGAACTGGATCACCGCCGTCATGCCCAGCAGGCCCAGGGCCGACAGCCGCGTGGCCAGCCCCAGCAGCAGCGCCAGCGGGAGCAGGTGCTCAGCCCAGGCAGCCATGACGGCCGCGAACTCGGGCGGCAGCAGCGGCAGCGCGTACTCGTCGCGGAACAGGTCCACGGCCTGCGGCGCCAGGCGCGGCCAGCCGAGTTCGAAGCGGCCATCGACCAGGTCGATGGCGAAGCCCTCGATCTTGGTCTGGCCCGAGCGCCAGAACACGGCAGCGATCGACACGCGGGCCAACAGCGCCAGCAGGTCCTCGGTCCAGGGCATGGCGGCCAGGCGGGACTGCAGCCACTGCGTGGCACGGAAGGGGGCAGACAGCGACATCAGTGAACTCCAGGCGAATGCCAGCCGACGAGGGCGCCATGGCGGATGAGCAGGGCCAGCGTGGTTGCGAGGTCGAAGCCGGCGCTGCCCGCGCCGGGCGTGGTGGCGGCCTCGGCCGCCTCAGCCTCCTCAGCCTCCTCAGCCACCTCAGCCGCCGCGATGCTCACCGCGTCCGCCAGCGTCTGGCCCGCTCCGAGCGCGGCGCAGAACGCCGCCGCCGCCATGGGCAACGGCAGCACGACGACATCGCCGCCGCCTGCACCGTCGTCGCGCAGCACGAGGGCGGCCTCGTCGATCTCGTGCACGGTGAGTTCGGCCGC
Source organism: Rubrivivax sp. (assembly GCA_027487585.1). Classification (GTDB taxonomy): domain Bacteria; phylum Pseudomonadota; class Gammaproteobacteria; order Burkholderiales; family Burkholderiaceae_C; genus Rubrivivax. Next base: position 2,385 of record JAIYDH010000040.1, on the reverse strand, counting down.
GGGGCGGTCGCCTTGGTGCGCAGCCCAGAGGCTGACCACGCCCCAGCAGGCACGCAGCACCTGGTACGAGGGATGCAGCTGCAGGCGCAAGGTCGGCAGCCGGGCCGCATCGGCCAGCTGCGGCGCGATGTCGGCAACGCCGAGCGGGCGCGCGTCGGCCGCGTGGAAGGCGCGCACGCGGGCGCGCTCCAACTCGGCCAGTGGCGGCAGCCAGGGCCACACGGCCGCAGACTCGAAGGTCTGCAGCCAGGCCGCGAACCCGTCGCCCCACTCGGCCAGCACCGGGCCGCGCGGTGGGTGGGCCAGCAGGAAGCCACGCGCCAGGGCATCGAAGCACTCGGGGCCCAGTGCCTGGCGGCACACCGGCAGCGTCTCGCCCAGCGCCTGCACCAGCGTCACCGTGACGGTGTTGCGGTGAACGTCGAAGCGGCGCTGCACATCGCTGCCGTTCCAGGCCTTCAGGCCGGGCGGCGCGGGCGTGCCGGGCGCGCGCAGCGCCGCGGCAAATGCACTCCATTCAGTCGTCATGCAGGCAGCCCGGCCAAGGACCGCATCAGCGCGAACGCGCGGGTCGCCTCGGCAGCCAGCTGCGGCAGAGACGGCAGGTTCTGGTCGCGCTCGATGAGCGTCGGCACTGGGCCCAGGCGGCCAATGACATGCCCATACAGCGCCCACACGTCATCGGCCACAGGGGCCCCGTGGGTGTCGATGAGCAAGGGCTCGCCAGCGGCGTCAGCGTCCACGGCGTGGCCAGCGAGGTGGATCTCGCCCACCGCGCCCGCCGGCACGGCGTCGAGCAATTGGTCGATGAAGTGCCGGGCGTCGCGGCCGTGGTTGACAGCGCTGACGTGGGCGTTGTTCACGTCCAGCAGCAGGCCGCAGCCGGTGCGGCGCACGACGGCGGACAGAAAGGACGCCTCGTCCATCGTCGAGCTCTCGAACTCGAGGTAGGTGCTGGGGTTTTCAAGCAGCAGCGGCCGCTTCAGGCGCTCCTGCACGGCGTCGACATGGGCACACACGCGGTCGAGCGTAGCGGGGTGGTAAGGCAAGGGCAGCAGGTCGTTGAACCATGCGCCACCGTGCCCCGACCAGGCCAGATGTTCCGAGAACCAACGCGGCTCGAAGCGCTCCAGCACGCCGGCCAGGCGAGCCAGATGCCGCTCACAGGGCGGCGCCTGGCCGCCGATCGACAGACCCACGCCGTGCACCGACAGCGGCCGCGTCTGGCGCACACGCGCCAGACGCGCCAGGCGCGGGCCGCCCGCGCCCATCACGTTCTCGGCGTGCACCTCGACGAAGCCAACGGCCGCCGCACCGGCCTCGCCGGCCAGAAGCGGCAACACGTGCTCGTCCTTCAGGCCGATGCCGGCCAGTGCGGCAGTGTCCATGCTGTTCAATCGTTGCGATCGGGCGGCCTGTGGTGGTGACTCAGGCCTTCTTTTCCTTGAACTCCTTGAGCTGGCCAAAGCCGGTAGGCGAGGTCTTGGAGGCGGTCGTGGTGCAGCTGCCCTTGGCCACCAGCATCCAGGCGTTGCCCTGGAAGTCGACCTTCGAGGTGCCGGCACAGGTGGTGCCGGGGCCGGCGGCGCAGTCGTTCTTGCCCTTCAGCGCGACGCCGAAGCACTTTTCCTTGTCCGCAGACTGGGCCTGCGCGGCGGGGGCGGCAACGAGCGTCAACGCAGTGCCCAGGGCGAGGGCCAGGGTGGCGGCGGAGGAAGCAGCATTCAGAGACATGGTCAGAGACTCCTGGTTGAACGGCCGCTGCGACGCGGCCTGGGTGGGGTACCGGGGCGGCCGGTCAGGCTTGCAGGCCCGCCGATTGCTCCGATGACCCCTCAGTCGCACGGCACGCCCCGGCGGTTACAGCGCTGCTGCGCCACACTGCGGCCATGCCTGCCCACATCGCTCTGGCCCCGACGGCCTTTCCACCCTTCGACAACAGCTACGCCCGCGATCTGCCGGGCTTTGCCACGCCTTGGCGGCCGGTGGCCGTGGCCGCGCCGGCGCTGCTGTTCTTCAACACGCCGCTGGCCGCCGAGCTGGGCCTGGACACCGAGGCGCTGCAGGGGCCGGTAGGCGCGGCGGTGTTCGCCGGCAACCTGGTGCCCGAGGGAGCCGAGCCGGTGGCCCAGGCCTATGCCGGCCACCAGTTCGGCGGCTTCTCGCCGCAGCTCGGCGACGGCCGCGCCTTGCTGCTCGGCGAGGTGCACGACCGCCAGGGCCGCCGCCGCGACATCGCCTTCAAGGGCTCGGGCCGCACGCCGTATTCGCGCGGTGGCGACGGCCGCGCCGCGGTGGGGCCGATGCTGCGCGAGGTGCTCATCAGCGAGGCGCTGCACGCGCTGGGCCTGCCCACCACGCGGGCGCTGGCCGTGGCCGCCACCG
>JAIYDH010000087.1 GCA_027487585.1 Rubrivivax sp. | reverse complement strand
TTCCCACGACACCCGCCGCGTCATCCTCAGCGAACGCAGCAACTTCCCCACCGACCTCTACATCGCCGAAAGCCTGGCGCGCGAGCACGGCTTCGAGCTGGTGCTGGTGGAGCCCGACGAGATCGCGTCGCGGCTCACCGAGCAGACGGCCGTGCTGATGCTCACCCACGTGAACTACCGCACCGGCCGCATGCACGACATGGCCGCCGTCACGCGGCAGGCGCACGCGGCAGGCGCGCTGACGATCTGGGACCTGGCCCACAGCGCCGGCGCCGTGCCCCTGGACCTGAACGGCGCCGGCGCCGACTTTGCCGTGGGCTGCGGCTACAAGTACCTCAACGGCGGCCCCGGCGCGCCGGCCTTCGTGTGGGCGCACCCGCGCCACGTTGGCCGCTTCTGGCAGCCGCTGGCGGGCTGGATCGGGCACGCCGCGCCCTTCGAGTTCACGCCCGGCTACCGGCCGGCGGCGGGCATCGCGCGCTACCAGTGCGGCACGCCGGCGGTGCTGAGCCTGGCGGCGCTGGAGTGCGGTGTCGACACCGTGCTGGCGGCTGAGCCGTATTCGCAAGGTCAGGGCGGCATGGCCGCGCTGCGCCACAAGAGTCTGGCCCTGACGCGACTGTTCGCCGAGCGCGTGCAGGCCACCTGCCCTGCCCTGGCGCTGGTCTCGCCGACGCGGGATGCCGAACGCGGCAGCCAGGTCTGCTTCAGCCACCCCGAGCTGGGCTATCCGGTGGTGCAGGCGCTCATCGCGCGCGGCGTGATCGGCGACTTCCGCGCCCCCGATGTGTTGCGCTTCGGCTTCACGCCGCTGTACCTGCGCTTTGCAGACGCCTGGGACGCCGCCGAGCACCTGCGCGAGGTGCTGGCGCACGAGGAATGGCGCCGCCCTGAGTTCAACCAACGACACGCGGTGACCTGATGGGAGAGCATCGATGAGCGGCTGCCCGGTCCACCCCGACAACAGCGCCTCGGTCGACGGCGCCGAGCTCGACTTCGCCGGCAGCATGAGCTACGGCGACTACCTGCACCTCGACGCGGTGCTCGGTGCCCAGCACCCGCTGAGCACCACGCACGACGAGATGCTGTTCATCGTGCAGCACCAGACCAGCGAGCTGTGGATGAAGCTGATGCTGCACGAGCTGGCCGCCGCCATCGCCGCCGTGGCGGCCGATGACCTGCCCGTGGCCTTCAAGATGCTGGCACGCGTGAGCCGCATCATGGAGCAGCTGGTGCACGCCTGGGACGTGCTGGCCACGATGACACCGCCCGAGTACAGCGCCATGCGCGAGTCACTCGCCAAGAGCAGCGGCTTCCAGAGCTGGCAGTACCGCTGCATCGAGTTCCGCCTGGGCAACAAGAACGCCGCGATGCGCCGGCCGCACGCCCACCGGCCCGACCTGCTGGCCGAGGTCGACACCGCCTTCCACGCCCCGAGCCTGTACGACGAGGCCCTGCGCCTGCTGGCGCGCCGCGGCTTGCCGATGCCCGCCAGCCACACCGAGCGTGACTGGACGCAGCCCTACGCCGAAAGCCGCGAGGTCGAGGCCGCCTGGCTGCAGGTGTACCGCGCGCCGCGCGAGCACTGGGACCTGTACCAGCTGGGCGAGGAGCTCACCGACCTCGAAGACGCGTTCCGCCTGTGGCGCTTTCGGCACGTCACCACAGTGGAGCGTGTCATCGGCTTCAAGCGCGGCACGGGCGGCACCGGCGGCGTGAGCTACCTGCGCAAGATGCTCGACGTGGTGCTGTTCCCCGAAATCTGGCGCCTGCGCACCGACCTTTGAAGGCCCCCCGATGAAGAACCCCCTGTCTGCCTTTGCCATCACGAAGCGCTGGCCCGCCCGCCACCCGAAGCGGCTGCAGCTGTACTCGCTGCCCACGCCCAATGGCGTGAAGGTGTCGATCGCGCTCGAGGAGCTCGGCCTGCCCTACGAGGCGCACCGCGTCGATTTCGCGAAGAACGACCAGCTCACGCCCGAGTTCCTGTCGCTGAACCCGAACAACAAGATCCCGGCGCTGATTGATCCCGACGGCCCCGGGGGCCAGCCACTGGCGCTGTGGGAATCGGGCGCCATCCTGATGTACCTGGCCGCCAAGACCGAGCGCCTGCTGCCGGCCGACACGGCCGCGCGCTGGCAGGCCACGCAGTGGCTGATGTTCCAGATGGGCGGCGTCGGGCCCATGTTCGGCCAGCTGGGCTTCTTCCACAAGTTCGCCGGCAAGGACTACGAGGACAAGCGCCCGCGCGACCGCTATGTGGCCGAGTCGCGCCGGCTGCTCGGCGTGCTGAACACGCAGCTCAAGGGCCGCGACTGGCTGCTGGGTGCCGAGTACAGCATCGCCGACATCGCCGTGTTCCCGTGGGTGCGCAACCTGGTCGGCTTCTACGACGCCGGTGCGCTGGTGGGTTACAGCGACTTTGCCGAGGTGCAGCGCGTGCTCGAGGCCTTCGTGGCGCGGCCGGCCGTGCAGCGCGGACTGCTGGTGCCCGCGGCCCCCAACTGAGCGGGCCGTGAGGGCCGTGTGAGCGGGCTGTGCGCAAGGGGCTGGCGCAGCGGCAGGCGCCCGACACCCCGCTGCCTAGAATCGACCGCCTTCCCGGAGAACCCCGATGGACACCCGCACCTCCCCCATCCGCCTGCGCATCGCGCAGCTTCGCGACGTGCTGGCGCAGCACGGCGTGCACGCGCTGCTCGTGCCCAGTGCCGATCCGCACCTGAGCGAATACCTGCCCGGCCGCTGGCAGGCGCGTGAGTGGCTCTCGGGCTTCACCGGCAGCATGGGCACGCTGGTGGTGGCGCTGGATGAGGCGGTGCTGTTCGCCGACAGCCGCTACTGGACGCAGGCCGAGGCCGAGCTCGCCGGCACCGGCATCCGCCTGGAGAAGATCAACACCGGCGCGGCCACCACCCACATCGACTGGCTCGCGCGCCAGGTGCCGCGCGGCGGTGTCGTGGCCGTCGACGGCCAGGTGCTCGGCCTGGGCCAGCACGCGGCGCTGGTTCGCGCGCTCGACGCCGCCGGCGTGCTGCTGCGCACCGAGCTCGACCTCGTCGACGCCATCTGGCCCGATCGCCCCACGCTGCCGCCGCAGCCGGTGTATGAGCACCTGCCGCCACAGGCCACGCAGACCCGCGCCGCCAAGCTGGCCGCCGTGCGCGCGGCACTGGCTGTGCACGGCGCCACGCACCACCTGGTGAGCACGGTCGACGACCTGGCCTGGATCACCAACCTGCGCGGCAGCGACGTCACCTACAACCCGGTGTTCCTGGGCCACCTGCTGCTCGACGCGAAGGCCGGCACGCTGTTCGTCGGCGACGGCAAGGTGCCGGCCGGCGTGGCCGAGGCGCTGGCGGCCGACGGCATCCGGCTCGCGCCCTATGCCGGCGCGGCGGCGGCGCTGGGCGCGCTGCCCGCGGGCAGCACGCTGCTCATCGACCCCAAGCGCGTGACGCTCGGCCTGCGCCAGGCCGTGGCCGCCGAGGTGGCGGTGAGAGAGGCCATCAACCCGAGCACGCTGCTGAAGAGCCGCAAGAGCGCCGCCGAGGCCGCGTTCGTGCGCGAGGCCATGGCCCAGGACGGTGCCGCGATGTGCGCCTTCTACGCCTGGTTCGAGGCCGC
>JAIYDH010000154.1 GCA_027487585.1 Rubrivivax sp. | reverse complement strand
GGGCTGAGCGTGTCGAGGTACTCGACGATGACGCGCGAGTCGAACACCGCCTCGCCGCCGTCGAGCACGAGGCAGGGCACCTTGCCGAGCGGGTTGCTCTTGAGGATGTCGTCGTTGCCCCAGACGTCTTCCAGTGCGAACTGGGCGTCGAGCTTTTTTTCCGCCATCACGATGCGCACTTTGCGCACGTAAGGGCTGGTCAGTGATCCGATCAGTTTCATCGTGCTGTCGCGTCGTGGCTGTGGCCCGCGCGCCTCGTCCCTGGTCGGATTCATTCTAGCGAGGGGGGGTGTGCGGCATGGCGAGGGTCTGTCGCGTGAAGTCCACGACCTGCGGTCGACCCGGCACACACAGTTGCGCCTCGGCCGGCACCATGCGCGACAGCACCCGGCCCTCGCGCAGCACGAGCAGGCGCTGCGCGCGCAGCCGGATGGCCTCTTGCGGCGATCGTGCCTGCAGCAGCACGCCGTCGGCGCGGCAGCCCGGCTCGAGACCATAGCCCTGCAGCCCGAGGATGCGTGCCGGGTTGGTGGTGACGGCCTCGAAGCAGCGCTGCTGCGCGGCCTGACCCGTCATTTGTGCGACATGCAGGCCCATCGAGGCCACCTCCAGCATGTCGGCGGAGCCGAGGGCGTACCAGGGGTCCATCACGCAGTCGTGGCCGAAGGCGACAGTGACGCCGGCGTCCATCAGCTCGGGCACGCGTGTCATGCCGCGGCGCTTGGGGTAGCTGTCGTAGCGGCCTTGCAGCGTGATGTTGATCAGCGGGTTGGCGATGGCGTTCACGCCGCTGTCGGCGATCAGCGCCACCAGCTTGGCGGCGTAGGCGTTGTCCATCGAGTGCATCGACGTGAGATGCGAGCCGGTGGCGCGGCCCTGCAGGCCCAGGCGCTGGGTGTGCAAGGCCAGCGTCTCGACGTGCCGCGAGGCCGGGTCGTCGGTTTCGTCGCAGTGCAGGTCGAGCATCAGGCCGCGCTCGGCGGCCAGCTCCGCCAGGCGCCGCACGCTCTCGGCGCCCTCGGCGGCGCTGCGCTCGTGGTGCGGAATGCCGCCGATCACATCGACGCCGAGGTCGAGCGCCTGCTTCAGCTGCGCCTCGGCGCCCGGGCTGCGCAACAGGCCATCCTGCGGAAACGCCACCAACTGCAGCGTGAGGTAGGGCGCGACACGGCGCTTCACCTCGAGCAGCGCGCGCACCGCGAGCAGCCGCGCGTCGCACACGTCGACGTGGGTGCGGATGGCGAGCAGCCCGCGCGCCACGGCCCAGTCGCAGTAGGCCAGCGCGCGCTCGGCCACGGCCTCTTCGGTTAGCAGCGGCTTGAGCTCGCCCCAGAGCCGGATGCCCTCGAGCAGCGTACCGCTGTCGTTGGTGCGCGGCAGGCCGTGGCTGAGCGTGGAGTCGAGGTGGAAGTGGGCGTCGACAAAAGGCGGGCTGAAAAGCCAGCCGTCGGCGTCGATCACCTCGGCGCCTTCGGGCGCCGGCAGCGCGGGGCCGATGGCCGCAAAGCGGCCCTCGCGGGCCAGCAGGTCGATGCCGCGGCGGCCGTCGGGCAGCGTGGCGTGGCGGATCAGCAGGTCGCGGGGCGTCTTCGGCATCGGGGGCTCCGGGGCAGCGTGCAGGCAGCATACGGTGCCGGCTGCAGGGTCACGGCCGCGCGGCTTGCGGGCAGTTCGTCACACGGTTTCCGCGCCGCACCGGGGGCCGCCCGCGGTGCCTTGCCACACCCCCTGAACAGGTGCACACTGGGTCCAGACCCAATGCTCCTGCTGCCCCCGCGATCGCAAGGCCTGGCCCCCACCGGTCGCCCCCCAAAACTCCTTCCCACGTCGTTCCCGTGGCCGGCTTCCCTTCAGGGCCAGCCGGCATCCCTGTCCCTTCGGCATTTTGCGCAAAGGAGGTTCTGATGAACTTGACGATCAGCGGCCATCACCTCGAGGTCACACCGGCCTTGAGAGAGTACGTGCTCACCAAGCTCGATCGTGTGACGCGACATTTTGATCAAGTGGTGGACGTGTCCGTGCTGCTGACGGTGGAGAAGAACAAGGAGAAGGAGCGACGACAGCGCGCCGAGGTCACGCTGCACGTCAAGGGCCGTGACATCTTCGTCGAGCATGCCGCCGAAGACCTGTACGCCGCGATCGACACCCTGATGGACAAGCTCGACCGCCAGGTCGTGCGCCACAAGGACCGCCTGCAGGACCACCACCACGAGAGCCCGAAGCGCCTGACCGCTGGCGCCGCCTGAGCAGGCCTCGACCCGCCAAACGGCCCTGCGGGGCCGTTTTTCATGGCGGCTTGCATCAGCGGCGCCCGTGGCGGCGCGGTGTTGCTGCAGCGCCGCAAAGTGTGCCGATAGCCCCCGATTCGAGGTTTTCCTCCAGAGATGCCCAGGGTCGGCCAGCGCTATGATGATTTTTTGCAGTTCGCTGCAGTCGCCCGCCCGCCGTCGCCACCGCGACACGTGAAGCCGGTGAGAGGGGGCCATCCGCCCCAGGGGAAGAGCCCAGATGAACCGTCTCGCCGCCATCCTGCCTGCCAGCAACGTGCTGGTGAACGTGGACGCGACCAGCAAGAAGCGAGTCTTCGAGCAGGCCGGCCTCTTGTTCGAGAACCAGCACGCCATCGCCCGCGGCACCGTCACCGACAACCTGTTCGCGCGCGAGCGGCTCGGCTCCACGGGACTGGGCCATGCGGTGGCCATTCCGCACGGCCGCATCAAGGGCCTGAAGAACCCGCTGGCCGCGGTGCTGCGCGTGCAGGCGCCCATTCCCTTTGACGCCCCCGACGACGAACCGGTGGCGCTACTGATCTTTCTTCTCGTGCCCGAGGCGGCGACGCAGCGGCACCTGGAGATCCTGTCGGAGATCGCCGAGATGCTGTCCGACCGCGACCTGCGCGAGCGCCTCAAGACCGAGCCCGACGCCGCCGCGGTGCACAAGCTGATCTCGGACTGGGAACCGCTGAAGTCGGTGGCCTGACGCCGGCATGAAGCCCACCTCGATCAGCGCCGAAGCGCTGTTCGAAGCCCACCGCGAGGTGCTGCACTGGGCCTGGGTGGCCGGGCAAGGCCACCCCGAGCGCCGCTTCGACGATGCCGCGGTGCGTGACGCCCGCAGCGCCGCCGACCTGGTCGGCTACCTCAACTACATCCACCCCTACCGGGTGCAGATCGTCGGCCGGCGCGAGGTGAGCTACCTCGACGCGGCCAGCCCCGAAGACGCCGAGCGGCGCATCGCGCGCATCGTCACGCTGGAGCCGCCGGTGATCATCGTCGCCGACGGCGTGGCCACGCCGCCGCGGCTGGCGGCGATGTGCGACCGCGCCGAGATCCCGCTGTTCGCCACCGCCGAGAGCGCCGGCCACGTGATCGACCTCGTGCGCGGCTATCTCGGCCAGCACTTTGCCGAGCGCACGACGCGCCATGGTGTCTTCATGGACATCCTGGGCCTGGGTGTGCTGCTCACGGGTGAGTCGGGCCTGGGCAAGAGCGAGCTCGGGCTGGAGCTGGTGTCGCGCGGCCACGGCCTGGTGGCCGACGATGCGGTGGACATCTACCGCATCAGCCAGACGGCGCTGGAAGGCCGCTGCCCCGAGCTGCTGCAGAACCTGCTCGAGGTGCGCGG
>JAIYDH010000045.1 GCA_027487585.1 Rubrivivax sp. | reverse complement strand
GTGGCCAAGGTCGAGGCCCTGATGCGCTGGCAGCGCCAGGGGCGGCTGGTGCCGCCCGGCGAGTTCATTCCGCTGGCCGAGGACACCGGCCTCATCGCGCCGATGTCGCAGTGGGCGCTGCGCGAAGCGGCGCGCCAGGCCCGCTTGTGGAAAGACGCTTTCGGTTTCGACGACGCCATTGCCGTGAACATGCCGAGCCGGCTGTTCGAGCGCACCGACCTCGTCGAGCACATCCACGAGTACGCCACGCAGTGTGGCGTGCCGCACCGCATGATCCACCTCGAGATCACCGAGGACAACCTGATGAAGGACCTGCAAGCCGTGATTCCCTCGCTGCACCGGCTCAAGGACATCGGCGTCGAGATCTCGATCGATGACTTCGGCATGGGCTACTCCAGCCTGTCGTACCTGTCGCAACTGCCGATCTCCGAACTGAAGATCGACCGCAGCTTCGTGCGCGAGCTCGATCTGGCGTCGAAGAGCACCGCGGTGGTCACGGCCATCATCGCGCTGGCGCGGGCGCTCGGGCTGCGCGTGGTGGCCGAGGGTGTCGAAACCGACCGCCAGCTGCGTGTGCTCGAGCGGCTGGGCTGCACCATGATGCAGGGATTCAAGTTCAGCCGCGCCCTGCCGGCGGCCGAACTGCAGCGCTGGATCGTGCAGAACGAGGCGCTGCTCCGCGGCCGCGCCGACGATGCCGGCTTGCAGCGTCTGGTCAACTGCTGACTGCCAATGGCCAGTACCTCATCGAACGAGCGGCCGACGCCCGCCCAGTTGGCCAAGGGCGCGCTGCGTCGCCTGGCCCAGGCCCAGCTCGAGCCCACGCCCGAGCACTACGCGCGGGCCTATGCCGAAGAAGCCGGTGGCTCGCTGCCGCCCGCGCCACCCCCGCCGCCCGATGCCAGGCAGATCGGTCAGGGCTGGGTGCAGCTGGTGGAGCGGGTGGCCAAGCAACTGCCGCGCGGTGGCCGGCAGTGGACGTTCGCGCGTCGGCGCGACAGCCTGCAGCGCGTGCTCGATGGCAGCCGCAGCGACCCCGCGCGCCTGCAGCAACGCCTGAGCTCGCTGATGACGGCCTGGGAAACCGACCAGGCCGCCGATCCAGCCGCTACGGGGCTCGAGGACGGCGGCCTGCCCGCGCCGGTAGCCGATGCCTCTGCGGGCGACAGCGGCGCCTGGGGCGCCATCGTCGCCGCGCTGGCGGGCACGCTGCGGCTGGCCTTGCCGGCCGCCGAGCCCGACGCGGTGGCACTGGCGCAGCGCCTGGCCGCAGTGGCCGATGTCATTGCGGCCGAAGGCGCGACGCCGGTGCAGGTGCTGGTGGTGTCGGATCTGTGCGACGAAGCCAGCGAGTTGCTGGGCCGCGGTCATCGCGTCGTCGAGCGGCTGGCCTCGCTGTGCCACGAGCTGACCGAGGGCTTGGCCGAGCTGACCGAAGACGACGGCTGGGTGCAAGGCCAGTGCCAGCGCTTGCGGGCGGCCCTGGGCAGCGACCGCAGCGTGCGCGGCCTGCGTGCCGCGCAGTCGCTGCTGGCCGAAACCCGCCAGCGCCAGCGCGGCGTGCTCGGCGAGCGCCTGGTCGCGCGCGAGGCGCTCAAGCGCCTGATCAACGACATGGTGCGCGAGGTCGGCGATCTGGGCGAGCACACCGGCCGCTTCCAACTGGCCACCGAGCGCCACGCCGAGGCCATCGCCGCGGCCGATTCGCTGCCGGGGCTGGCCGACGTGGTGCAGGCCATGCTCGACGACACCCGGGCGGTGCACGGTGCCGTGTCGCGTTCGCACGAAAAGCTCCAGGCCGACCAGGCCCGGGCCGGCGAGCTCGAGGCGCGCGTGCGGGCCCTGGAGTCCGAGCTCAAGCGCCTGTCCGATGAGGTATCGACCGACGTGCTCACGCAGGTGGCCAATCGCCGTGGCCTGATGCAGGCCTTCGAGGCCGAAACGGCGCGCAGCCACCGCGCGCTGGCCGATGGCGCGGCGGGCGATCTGGCCAGCCTGGCGGTGGGCCTGATCGACATCGACAACTTCAAGAAGCTCAACGACACCCTCGGCCATGCCGCCGGCGACCAGGCCCTCAAGTCCCTGGCGGCGGCCGTGCGCGAGCGGCTGCGTCCGGTGGACCACCTGGCGCGCTTTGGCGGCGAGGAGTTCGTGGTGCTGATGCCGGGCACGGGGCTTGAAGAAGCGCGCCTGGCGCTCACGCGGCTGCAGCGCAGCCTCAGCGAGGCGCTGTTCCTGCACGAGGGCCGGGAGGTCTTCGTCACCTTCTCGGGCGGGGTCACGATCTGGCGCCCTGGCGAGGCCCTGGAGCCGGCACTGGAACGCGCCGACAAGGGCCTCTACGAGGCCAAGCGCACAGGGAAGAACCGCACCTGCAGCGTCTGAAGCGCCGCTGCCGCCGGGCACCCGCCGTTCGTCGGCGCGCCGATGCCTTTGGTCACAACCCCGACTCAAGTTCCACGCCTGCGGTGCCGACAATTCCGTCACGGCCGGCGTATGTCGGCGGCCTCAACCTGACGACCACGACAGCCGATGGGTGCCCTCTCCAGAATCTTCAAGCCGATCAGCTTGGCCGCTGCGGCTTTCTTCCGCCACGACCTGGCGCTCAGGCGCGGCCGTCAAGGCGTGGAGATCGTGCTCGAACCCCGTCGGCCAGGTGGGCCCAAGCCCAGCCGCGAGAGAGCGGTTGTCGACGAGGCCCAACGCAAAGTCCGCGGCGAGCTCGACCTGCTGCTCGCCCAACTCAAGGAACTGCTCGACGAAGTGCCCGAAACCCGCACGACCTTGAAACAGTTGGTGTTTGTCGAACACGCGCTGCAAAAGAGGGGCCTGAAGGCGCTGCACAAGCTGCCGCTGCCCGTGCTTCAGAAGGCGCTGGAGCAGTTCGAGGGCCTGGTAACCAACTGGTCACCGGCGGGGCTGGCCAACCTGCGCTCGAAGATGGCTGTGGCCATCATTGACCGCGAACACCACGATCCGTCGAGGGAAGCCGACGCCTACCGCACCGCCGCGGTGGCCGAACCCGAAGATGTGCTGCCCTCGCAGCCGATGGAGCTCCATCCCGAGTTGCAGTCCGTCAGCGACGACGAGGCTCTGGCGGCCGCCTATGCTGCCTTGGGTTCGGTGGCGCCGGCCGGTGCCATCGAGATGCAGGGAGAACTCGGCTCGCGGTCGACGCGTGCGCTGGCCACGTCGGCGCCAAGGCCCACCGAGTCTGCCGACGAGATCCGGATCCGCAAGCTGGAGACCGCCGCGTCGAGTTGAACCCTGGACCGCGGCGCCGCCGCGGCCACTTGGCACGAACGTTGCGCGCGCAAGGGGCACCGCCGCCTTGCGCATGCCCCACTCGCCCGAATTCACCGCCCCGCTGCGCGTCCTGCTGATCGACGACGGCGCGCACCGTGTGCGCCTGATCCGCGACGAGCTCGTCTCCCAAGGCCATGAGGTCGTGGGCGTGGTCGATTCGGCGCGCGTCATCCACGACGCCGTCGAGCAGTTGCGGCCCGACGCCGTCATCGTCGACAGCGAGAGTCCGAGCCGCGACACGCTGGAGCACCTGGCGGTGTTGTCGAGCCGTAATCCGCGCCCGGTGGTGGTGTTTGCCGAGGACGAGGCCGACGATCCGATGCGCCGGGCCATGGCGGCCGGCGTCAGCGCCTACGTGGTGGCGGGCCTGCAGCCGCAGCGCCTGGCCTC
>JAIYDH010000312.1 GCA_027487585.1 Rubrivivax sp. | reverse complement strand
GCAAGCTCGGCCGCGACGGCGAGTGGCACAGCGTCGAGCCGGTGCTCGTCGACCCCGACAAGATGTACAAGAAGTGAGCAGGGCCTCCGCATGAGCACGGGCAACGACACGCTGGCCCGACTGGCGCAGGTGATTGCGCAACGCCGCGCCGCCGGCACGCCTGAATCGAGCTACGTCGCACGCTTGTTTTTCAAGGGCCCCGACGCCATCTTGAAGAAGATCGGCGAAGAGGCCACCGAGCTGGTGATGGCCGCCAAGGACGGCGACCGCCACCGCATCGTGGCCGAAGCCGCTGACCTGTGGTTCCACACCCTCGTGGCGCTCGAGGCCTACGGGCTGAAGCCGGCCGATGTGTTGGCCGAGCTCGAGCGGCGCGAAGGGCTGTCGGGGCTGGAGGAGTTCGCGCTGCGCAAGCTTCAAACTCGTGAAAGGGACGAAACGTGAACGACTCATTGCAGGGCTTTCAGGGCGGCAGCGATCGGCATCAGAGCCTGCGCACGCTGACGCTGGTCACCTACATCCTCTACGCCGCCTCTGCGCTGGTTGGGCTGACGGCAATCGTCGCCATCATCATCAACTACATCAAGCGCGACGACACCCGTGGCACTCTTTACGAGAGCCATTTCACGTGGCAGATCCGAACCTTCTGGTGGGGATTGCTGTGGGCCATTGTTGGCGGGATCACCCTCCTGATCGGTGTGGGGTTCGTCATTCTGATCGCCAACTCGATCTGGCTGATCTACCGCGTGGTGCGGGGCTTTCTGGCGTGGAACGATGGCAAGGCTATGCCGGTATGAGCGCAGACCCGACCTGCATCTTCTGCAAGATCGTCGCCGGGCAGATCCCGTGCCGCAAGGCGTATGAAGACGACGAGCTGCTGGCGTTCCACGACATCAACCCCTGGGCACCGGTGCATGTGCTGGTGATCCCCAAACAGCACATCGCCACGCTGGCCGAGGTGAGCCCCGAGCACGACGCCCTGCTCGGCCGCATGCTGGGCCTGGCGCCGCGGCTGATGCGCGAACTGGGCGTGACGGGCGGCTTTCGCACCGTCATCAACACCGGGCCCGACGGCGGGCAGGAGGTTTACCACCTCCACATGCACGTGATGGGCGGGCCACGGCCCTGGACAAAGGGTTGACATCCCCGGCCCGTAGAATTCGCCATTCCCTTTCTCCCGGAGCAAGACCATGGGTTCCTTCAGCATCTGGCACTGGCTCATCGTGCTGGCCGTCGTCGTGCTGATCTTCGGCACGAAGAAGCTCCGCAACATCGGCGCCGATCTCGGTGGAGCCGTCAAGGGCTTCAAGGACGGCATCAAGTCCGGTGGCGAAGCCGCCAGCGGCAACGACGCCACCCCGCCGTCGCAACAAGTCGGCAACACCGCCCAGCGCTCGAACGCCGACACCGTCGACGTCGAGGCCAAGACCAAGGGCTGACGCCGGCGTTCATCTGAAAAGGGCGCGCCCGCGCGCGCGCACCGCATGATCGACTTCGGATTCGACAAGCTGGCCCTGATCGGCGCCGTGGCGCTGATCGTCATCGGCCCCGAAAAATTGCCCAAGGTGGCCCGCACGATGGGCCATCTGCTGGGCAAGGCGCAGCGCTACGTGTCCGACGTCAAGGCCGAGGTCAACCGCTCCATCGAGCTCGACGAGCTCAAGAAGATGAAGACCGAGTTCGAGACCGCGGCGCGCGACGTCGAAAGCAACGTGCGCACCGAGGTCAACTCGGCCACCAGCGCGTTCGAGAACGACTGGAAATCGGTCACCTCGGGGCTCGACGGCAGCAGCGATGCCGACGGCGGCAGCTCCGGCAGCCTGGGCTACCAGCCACCGCCGCCCGAGTACCGACACCCGAAGAAGAACTGGCGCCTGAAGCGCGGCGCCACACCCACCTGGTACAAAAAGCGCCACGGCGTGCGCACCAACGCGCAGTCGGGCGCCGCCCGCGTGGCCCGCTACCGCCCGCCGGGCCTGAAGCTGCGCTGATCGCCCGCCTCCCATGAGCACCTCTTCAGACAAGAAGGACGAACTCGAAGGCACCGAGGCGCCCTTCGTTTCGCACCTCGTCGAGTTGCGCGACCGCCTCGTGCGGGCGCTCATTGCCGTCGTCGTGGCGTTTGCCGCGCTCGCGCTGTGGCCCGGGCCCTCGGGCCTGTACGACCTGCTGGCGGCGCCGCTGGTGGCGCACCTGCCCAAGGGCGCGACGCTGATCGCCACCAACGTGATCTCGCCCATCCTGGTGCCGCTGAAGATCACGCTGATGGCCGCCTTCATGCTGGCGCTGCCCTTCGTGCTCTACCAGGTGTGGGCCTTCGTGGCGCCGGGGCTGTATTCGCACGAGAAGAAGCTGATGCTGCCGCTGGTGGTGAGCAGCACCTTGCTGTTCGTGGCCGGGGTGGCGTTCTGCTACTTCCTGGTGATCCCGGGCATGAGCCAGTTCATCCAGGCCTTCGCGCCGGCCAGCATCACGGCCGCGCCTGACATCGAGCAGTACTTCGGCTTCGTGCTGACGCTGTTCCTGGTGTTCGGCATCTCGTTCGAGGTGCCGATCGCCGTCATCGTGCTGGCACGCATAGGCATCGTCACGATCGAGCAGCTGCGCAAGTTCCGCGGCTACTTCATCGTCGGCGCGTTCGTGGTGGCCGCGGTGGTGACGCCACCCGACGTGATCTCGCAGCTGGCACTGGCCATCCCGATGTGCATCCTCTACGAGATCGGCATCATCGTGGCGCAGCTGGTGATCAAGCACACGAAGGCGCCTGAAGACGCCGAGGCCGACGCGGCGGACAAGCCCGCGGCTTGAGCCGAGCCTCGGAGCGCGCTGCGCTTCGACAGGCTCAGCGCGAACGGTAATCAACGCGGCTATTTCACCCAGGTGTTGAGCTGGATGATGGGCAGCAATACGCTGAGCATGATCACCACCACCACCAAGCCCATGCCGACGATCAGCAGCGGCTCCAGCAGCGTGGCCGCCGCCAGCGCCCGGCGCTGGACCTCACCCGACAGCTGATTCGCCGCGCGCTGCAGCATCGCGGGCAGCTGGCCTGTCTGTTCACCGAGCCGCGCGAACATCGCCAGCAAGCCCGGAAAGCGCTTCTTGCCCGCCAGCGCACTGGCCAGCGGCGCGCCTTCGCGCACCTGCACCAATGCGTCCAAGGCGTCGGCGCGCATCGCGCGGTTGCTCAGCGTCTCGGCCGCCGCCTGCAGCGCCTTCAGGATGGGCACACCGGCGCCGGCCAGCAGAGCCAGCGTATTGCCGAAGCGCGCCGCGTTGTAGCCCCGCGCCAGCTTGCCGAACAGCGGCAGCCGCAGCAGCGCGGCATCGCTGCGCAAACGGAAAGCCTCGCCGCGCCGGGCCCAGATGAACGCCGCCACCGCGCCGCCACCGGCCAGCAGCAGCAGCCAACCCCAGCTGCGGATGAAGGCGCTCAGCGCCAGCATGCCCACCGTCAGCGCCGGCAGCGCGCGCCGGCCGCTGGCAAAGGTGTTGGCGATCTGCGGCACCACCCAGGTCATCAGCACGATGACGATGACGAAGGCCACCGCGCTGACGATCGCCGGGTACAGCATCGCGCCCGTGACCTTGGTGCGCAGCGCGTGCTGCTGCTCCAGGTCGTCGGCCAGCTTCTCGAGCACCGGGCCGAGCGCGCCGCTGCTTTCGCCGGCAGCCACCACCGCGCGGTAGACCTCGTCGAACTCGCGCGGCGCCGTGGCCAGTGCACGGGCGAAGGGGCTGCCGGCGTTGACCTCGCTCTTGAGGTGGGCCACCAGCTCGCGCTGGCGATCGTTGTCGCTCTCGTCGGCCAGCGCCGTGAGCGCGCGCTCCAGCGGCAGACCGCTGCTCACCAGACCCGCCAGCTGGCGCGTCCACACCGCGCGCGAGGTGGCGCTGAACACGCGCCGCGTGAAACGCGCCGCGCTGCCGTCGCTGCCGCCGCCACTGCCGACGGGCGTGACGGCCAGCGGCACCAGCGCACGCGCGCGCAGCTGCTGCCGCGCCGCCTTGGCGTTGTCGGCCTCCAGCAGGCCGGTGGCGGCCTTGCCGTCGGCGTTGAGGGCCTCGAAGCGGTAGGCGGGCATTCAACGCCCCGGCGCCGGGCCGCCCCAAGCCGGGGCAGCCCCCTTGGGGGGTGGCGATGGCGCAACGCGACAAGCCTGGGGGCTCATGTTCAGTCCCGGGTCACGCGAATCACTTCTTCGAGCGATGTGAGCCCGGCGCTCACCAGCCGCTCGCCGTCTTCGCGCATCGAGCGCAGGCCACCCTTCTGCGCCGCCGCGTGCATCTCGCTCTCGGGCGCGCGGCTGTGCACCAGCTCGCGGATGGCGTCGTCGGCCACCATCAGCTCGTACACGCCGGTGCGGCCCTTGTAGCCGGTGCCGCTGCAGGCCGGGCAACCCACCGGATGCCAGTGGCCGTGTTCGTCTTGCCGCTTGCAGGCCGGGCACAGCTTGCGCACCAGGCGCTGCGCCAGCGTGCCCAGCAGGCTGCTTGAGAGGAGATAGGGCTCCACGCCCATGTCCACCAGCCGCGTCACGCTGCTGACGGCGTCGTTGGTGTGCACGGTGGCCAGCACCAGGTGGCCGGTGAGGCTGGCCTGGATGGCGATCTGCGCGGTCTCGAAGTCGCGGATCTCGCCGATCATGATGACGTCGGGGTCCTGGCGCAGGATGGCGCGCAGCGCCTTGCCGAAGCTGAGGTCGATCTTCGGGTTCACCTGCGTCTGGCCGATGCCGGGCAGCTCGTACTCCACCGGGTCTTCGACCGTCAGCACGTTGGTGGTGGCGGTGTCGACGCGCCCCAGACTCGCGTACAGCGTCGTCGTCTTGCCGCTGCCGGTGGGGCCGGTCACGAGCACGATGCCGTGCGGCTGCTGGATCAGCCGCGCAAAGGCCGAGAGCACTTCGCCGTCCATGCCCAGGCCCTCGAGCGTGAAGCGGCTTTCGGTCTTGTCGAGCAAACGCAGCACCGCGCGCTCGCCGTGCGAACTGGGCAGCGTGCTCACGCGCACGTCGATGGCACGGCCGCCGATGCGCAGGCTGATGCGGCCGTCCTGCGGCAGCCGCTTCTCGGCGATGTCGAGCTCGGCCATGATCTTCAGGCGCGAGATCAGCGCCGCGTGCAGCGCCTTGTTGGGTTGCACCACCTCGCGCAACGTGCCGTCGACGCGGAAGCGCACACTGCTGCTGCGCTCATACGGCTCGATGTGGATGTCGGACGCACCGTCTTTCGCGGCCTGCGTCAGCAGCGCGTTGAGCATGCGGATGATGGGCGCGTCGTCGGCGGCCTCGAGCAGGTCTTCCACCGCGGGCAGGTCCTGCATCATGCGGCTCAGATCGACACCGCTCTCGACCTCGCCGATGACGGCCGCCGCGCTGCTTTCGCCACCGGCATACACCGCGGCGATGCGCTGCACCAGCGTGGCCGCCGGCTCGCGCTCCAGGCGCTTCACATCGAACAGCCGCGTCACCTCGGCCAGCGCCGGCAGCGGGGTGGTCTCCGCGGCCCACAGCGCGAGCTGCGTGCCGTCGTCCTCGAGCAGCAGCGTGTGGGCCTTGGCGTAGGCGTAGGGCAGCGGGTGGCGGGCCATGGCGTGGCGCTCGTGCCTCAGGGTGCTGTGTCGGCGCGCGGCGCGGGCGGCGGCGACAGCGGTGCAGGCGGCGGCGTGGCCGGCGCCGAGCCGCCGCCCTGGCTTGACGGCAGGGCCGGCAGCACCGGCGACTCGTTGATCGGCATCATGAAGCTCGGCGCGGGCTGCGCGCGCTGCTGCTGGGCGCGGATCTGGTCGTAGCGGTCCAGGCTCAGGCGGCTGGCGCTGTCGGCATCGCGCACGACCACCGGGCGCAGGAACACCATCAGGTTGGTGCGCCGGCGTTCGCGGCTTTCGCTGCGGAACAGGCCGCCGATCAGCGGCAGGTCGCCGAGCAGCGGCACCTTGCTGCGCGTAGTAACGAAGCGGTCTTCGATGAGGCCGCCGAGCACGAGGATGGCGCCGTCGTCCACCACCACCGTGTTCTCGATCGAGCGCTTGGTGGTGCTCGGGCCGGCGTTGGTGGTGCCGGCCGCGGTGGTTTCCTTGACGCTGCTCTGCTCCTGGAAGATCTGCATGCGCACCGCGCCGCCCTCGCCGATCTGCGGCTTGATGCGCAGCGTGATGCCGACGTCCTTGCGCTCGATGGTCTGGAACGGGTTGGTCGTGCCGCCAGCGCCGCCGGTGCCGGTGAACTGCCCGGTGATGAAGGGCACGTTCTCGCCGACGACGATCTTGGCCTCCTCGTTGTCCAGCGTGATCAGGTTCGGGGTGCTGACGATGTTGGTCTCGGACTGCGACTGCAGCAGCCGCGCCACCGCGGCCAGCGAGGTGACGCCGTTGATCACGCTCAGCAGGCCCAGATTCATGCCCTGGCCGAGGTTGATCTGGCCCTGTGCCGCCGAGGTGTTGATGTCGATGATGCTCGGCCGCCCGGCGCCGGCGAAGTTGGTGCCGGCGACGACGCCGAAACGGTCGCCGCTCTTGCCCAGCAGCCCCTGCCACTGGAAGCCGAAGTCGGCGCTGTCGCTGGGCGAGACCTCGACGATCATGCTCTCGATGTAGACCTGCGCGCGCCG
>JAIYDH010000215.1 GCA_027487585.1 Rubrivivax sp. | reverse complement strand
GGCTTGAGGGGGGCGCGCGCAGCGCGCTGCGTAAGCTGACTCACCGCAAGTGTTTGAGCGGAGTTCGCGCCAGCGAACGCAGCGAGTTTTGCGGTGCCCCCTCAAGTCGAGCAGCGGAAGGCAGTCGGCCCGACGGGCCGACCGCCACACCTAGCGCCCGCACCGTGTACCGCCTGACGCGACGCGCGATGCTGAGAAGAGGGCTTCGACAGGCTCAGCCCGAACGGAGGGGAGGGCTTCGACAGGCCTGTCCTGCGCCTGTCGAAGGGCTCAGCCCGAACGGAGGCGAGGGCCTTGAGTTGCCGCACGACAGCGAACACCCCGGTTCGCCAAGGACCTCTGCACAGGTCGGCCAAAAGGCGCAAAACAGAACCGCGCACCGCACTAAGGCTTCGGCCCCGGCTCGTCGTGGTCATCACGCCGCTTGCGGCCCGAGAACATCGTCCACCAGACGGCGAACAGCAGCAGGGCCAGGGCGGCCATCGCTTCCAGGATCAACAGCCACATCGGGGCGACACGTCCGCATCAGGGCCCACGCCGTTGCGCGAGCAGGTTGAGTACCAGGCCGCCGATCACGAGCGCGGCGGCGCCGAGTTTCCAGGCCGGCAGCGGCTCGGCCAGCCACCAGGCCGCGCTGGCCATGCCGAACACCGGCACGCCCAATGCCATCGGGGCGATGGTGCCGGCCGGGTGGCGCGCCAGCAGCCAACCCCAGGCAGCGTAGCCGAACAGCGTGTTCCCCACCGCCTGCCAGGCCACCGCGGCCCAGGTGGTGGCATCGGCCGCGGCGAGCGCGACACCGATGCGCGCCGGCCCTTCGGCCAGCAGGGTGAGCAAAGCCAGCGGCGGCAGCGCAAAGGCGCTGGACCACACCACCACGCCGAGCATGTCCACACGGCCCATGCGCCGCGCCACCTGGTTGCCCCCGGCCCACGACAACGCAGCCAGCAACACGAGGCCCAGACCTAGCGCCGAGACCTCGCCGCCGGTGTTGACGCCGATGAGGACGACGCCCAGCACGGCCAGCGCCAGCGCCAAGGCCTGCACGGGCCGCAGGCGCTCGCCGTCGGCCCACATCGCCAGGCCGATGGTGAAGAACACCTGCGTCTGGATCACCAGCGAGGCCAGGCCCGGGGCGATGTGGCCGTTGATGGCCAGGTACAGCAGCCCGAACTGCCCGGCGCCGATCAGCGCGCCGTAGGCCGCCAGCAGCGGCCAGCGCACCGCCGGCCGCGGCACGAACAGCAGCGCCGGCACCAGCGCGATGGCAAAGCGCAGAAAGCCCAGCAGGAACGGCGGCATCACCGCCAGCGCCCACTTGATGACGACGAAGTTGCTGCCCCACACCGCCACCACCGCCAGCGCCAGCAGCAGGTGGCCTGCGGGCAGCCGCGCAGAGGGCATCAGCTGGCCACGAACACGCGGCCGGAACCCAAGGCCTTGGCGTCGGACAGCGCCGCCGTGGCGCGCTCGAGCGTGCGCTCCAGCGACTCGCCCGCAATGTGCTCGGCCATGCCCGCCGAGAGCGTGACGTGCACCGCCGCACCGCCGTGCAGGATGCGCAGCGCCGCCAGGCGCTGTTGCAGCCGCTCCAGGCCACCGCGGGCCAGCGGCGCCCGGGTGTCGCTCATCATCAGCATGAACTCCTCGCCGCCCCAGCGCGCCAGCACATCGGACACGCGCACCTGGCGCTGCGCCTCTTGTGCCAGCGCCGAGAGCACGGCGTCACCCACCGCGTAGCCGTGGGCCTCGTTGATGGGCTTGAAGCGGTCGACATCGAGCAGCGCCAGGCAGAAGCTCTGGCCACTGCGGACGCAGCGCTGGTGCTCCTGCGACATCAGCGTCAGCATGTGGCGCTTGTTGATGAGGCCGGTGAGCTCATCACGGCTGACGTTCTCGCGCAGTCGGGCCAGTGCCTGGGCGAGCTCGACGCGCTGCTGGCGCGAGCGCATCCGCATGCGCGACAGCCGCCCGGCCAACAGCGACACCGCCGGCAGCATCGTCGCCACCAGCAGGAAGTGGCCGACCTCGATGATCAGCGGGTACTGCCGCGGCTGCGTCATCGTCATGAAGGCCATGGCCGTGCCGAGCAGCAGCACGGCGTACACGCTCAACCAGCGCATCTGCCGTGGCGAGACCACGAACATGCCGAACATCAGCACCACCATCACCACCGGGAACACCGCGCCGCGCCCCGCGCCGAGCAGCGTGTAGGCGCCGGCGCTGCAGGCCAGTGCGAACAGGATCTGCGGCACCGTGAGCGAAGGCTCCGACCAGCGGCGCGACACCCCGCTGCGGATGAGCAAGAAGAACACCAGCATGCCCACGAGCGTGAACGCCGACCAGGCCATCACGGGCACCAGGGCCGCCACGCCGACGGCGACGAAGTAGTGCATCGCGGCCACGCCGGCGGCCATCAGCAGCATCGCCAACCCGGCTTGCGCCAGGCGCACGCGCTGCACGGGGTCGGTGGTCAGGAGGACGTCGAGGAGCCGGTTCATGGCGGTTGGCGAGCGTAGCACCGCGGGCTCGGTGTTCTCGGGCAGCGGTGGCGACGCCGGCATCAGCGCGGACTCGCCAGGTGCGCCAGTGGCAGCGCACCGCCGGTCTTGACCTCGCCCAGGCTGAAGCTGGTGTGCAGGTCCTTCACATTGGGCAGCTTGAACAGCACGTCCAGCGCCAGCCGCGAGAAGGCGTCCAGGTCGGTGGCCACGACATGCAACTCGAAGGTGCCGGTGCCGCTGATGTAGTGGCAGGCCAGCACCTCCGGGCGGGCGCGGATGGCTTCTTCGAGCGCGCGTGTGCTGGCGCTGTTGTTGCGCTCGCAGTCCAGGCGCACGAAGGCCAGCACGCCGAGGCCGACCTTGCGGCGGTCGAGTTCCGCCCTGTAGCCGGTGATGTAGCCCTGGTCCTCGAGCCACTTCACGCGGCGCCAGGTGGGCGCCGCACTCAGACCGATGCGCGTGGCGAGCTCGGCGTTGCTCAGGCGCGCATCGGCCTGCAGCTGGGCCAGGATGGCGAGGTCGTAGCGGTCGAGGGTGCCGGGAGGTTCGGGGCTCTCGCCCGCGGCGAAGGGCGCCCCCGCTGCAGCACGGGTTACCCCGGATTTCGGGCCTTTCGGCGTCATTGCTTGCTTCTGGGACATGCGGGAGCATAAAGCTTGCGCATGGCCCCGGCTGCAGCGCCGAAAACGAAAGGACATGCACGCGCGTTGTGCCTACACTGCCGCGCAGCCCGGCGTGCCCGAGTCCGGGCCTGGAGCCTTGAGCATGAATGCCCCCCTGCCCGAGCACGTCCGCAAGGCCCTCGAATCGGCCACGCTGGACGACAAGTACAGCCTGGCCAGCGGCCGCGCCTTCATGAGCGGCGTGCAGGCGCTCGTGCGGCTGCCGATGCTGCAGCGCCAGCGCGACGTGCTCGCCGGCCTCAACACCGCCGGCTTCGTCAGCGGCTACCGTGGCAGCCCGCTCGGCGGCTACGACCAGGCGCTGGTGGCCGCGAAGAAGCACCTCGCGCAGCACCACGTCGTCTTCCAGCCCGGCGTGAACGAGGAACTCGGCGCCACCGCCGTGTGGGGCACGCAGCAGCTCGACCTGTACCCGCAGCAGAACAAGTACGACGGCGTCTTCGGCATCTGGTACGGCAAAGGCCCGGGCGTGGACCGCTGCTCCGATGTCTTCAAGCACGCCAACATGGCGGGCACGTCCAAGCACGGCGGTGTGATCGCCATCGCCGGCGATGACCACGTCAGCAAGAGCAGCACCGCGCCGCACCAGAGCGACCACATCTTCAAGGCCTGCGGGCTGCCGGTGTTCTTTCCGTCCAGCGTGCAGGACATCCTCGACATGGGCCTGCACGCCTTCGCCATGAGCCGCTTCAGCGGCGTGTGGAGCGGCATGAAGACCATCCAGGAGGTGGTGGAGAGCAGCGCCAGCGTCATCGTCGACCCCGAGCGCGTGAAAATCGTGCTGCCCGAAGACTTTGCGATGCCGCCCGGCGGCCTGCACATCCGCTGGCCCGATGCGCCGCTGGAGCAGGAAGCGCGGCTGATGGACTACAAGTGGTACGCGGCGCTGGCCTACGTGCGCGCCAACAAGCTCAACCACGACGTCATCCGCACCGCACACGACCGCTTCGGCATCATCGCCAGCGGCAAGGCCTACAACGACACGCGCCAGGCGCTCAACGACCTGGGCCTCGACGACGACACCTGCCGCGCCCTCGGCATCCGCCTGCACAAGGTGAACGTGGTGTGGCCGCTGGAGGCCACGATCACCCGCGACTTCGCCACCGGCCTGCAAGAGATCCTGGTGGTGGAAGAGAAGCGCCAGGTCATCGAGTACCAGCTGAAGGAAGAGCTCTACAACTGGCGCGCCGACGTGCGGCCCAACGTGCTGGGCAAGTTCGACGAGCCGGAAGGTGATGCCACGGGCGGCGAGTGGAGCCGCGCGAACCCGAGCGAAAACTGGCTGCTGCGCGCCAAGGCCGATCTCACCCCGGCGATCATCGCCAAGGCCATCGCCAAGCGCCTGACGAAGTTCGGCCCATCCTTGGGAATCAGCGAGGACGTGCAACGCCGCATGGCGCAGCGCCTGGCGGTGATCGCTGCACGCGAGCGCGAGCTCACCGAGCTCAAGACCGACACCGGCGAGCGCGCGCCCTGGTTCTGCAGCGGCTGCCCGCACAACACCAGCACGCGCGTGCCCGAGGGCAGCCGCGCGGTGGCCGGCATCGGCTGCCACTACATGACGGTGTGGATGGACCGCAGCACCAGCACTTTTACGCAGATGGGCGGCGAGGGTGTGCCCTGGGTGGGCCAGGCGCCGTTCACGAAAGACACGCACATCTTCGCCAACCTCGGCGACGGCACCTACTTCCACAGCGGCCTGCTTGCCATTCGCCAGAGCATCGCGGCCGGTGTGAACATCACCTACAAGGTGCTCTACAACGACGCGGTCGCGATGACCGGCGGTCAGCAGGTGGGCGAGCGCGCCGAAGGCCACAGCGTGCTGCAGATTCAGAAGAGCCTCACCAGCGAAGGCGTAAAGAAGCTCGTCATCGTCACCGACGAGCCGGCCAAGTACGAGGGCGTGGCGCTGGAGGCCGGCGTCACCGTGCACCACCGCGACGAGCTCGACCGCATCCAGCGCGAACTGCGCGAGGTGCCCGGCTGCACCGCCCTCATCTACGACCAGACCTGCGCCACCGAGAAGCGCCGCCGTCGCAAGCGCGGCAAGATGGTCGACCCGGCCAAGCGCGTCGTCATCAACGAGCTGGTGTGCGAGGGCTGCGGCGATTGCTCGGTACAAAGCAATTGCCTGAGCGTGGAGCCGCTGGAAACCGAGTTCGGCCGCAAGCGCCGCATCAACCAGAACAGCTGCAACAAGGACTACTCCTGCGTGAAGGGCTTCTGCCCGAGCTTCGTCACCGTCGAAGGCGGGCAGCTGCGCAAGCCGAAGAGGGAGAAGAAGGGCGCGCTCGAGGGCCTGCCGCCGCTGCCCGAACCCGCGCTGCCGGCCACCGAAACAGCCTGGGGCATCGTGGTCGGTGGCGTGGGCGGCACCGGCGTCATCACCATCGGCCAGATCCTGGGCATGGCCGCGCACCTCGAGGGCAAGGGCGTCGTCACACAAGACGCCGGCGGCCTGGCGCAGAAGGGCGGCGCCACCTGGAGCCACATCCAGATCGCCAGCCGGCCCGACGCCATCCACACCACCAAGGTCGACACCGCGCAGGCCGACCTCGTGATCGCCTGCGACAGCATCGTCGGGGCCAGCAAGTACACGCTCACCGTGATGCAGCACGGCCGCACCTACGTGGCGCTCAACACCCACGGCACGCCGACCGCCGGCTTCGTGAAGAACCCGGACTGGCAGTTCCCCGGCAGCAGCTGCGAAACCGTCGTGCGCGGCAGCGTCGGCGAGGGCCTGCTGGGTGCGTTTGATGCCGAGCAGGTGGCCGAGCAGATGCTGGGCGACAGCATCTACACCAACCCGCTGATGATGGGCTACGCCTGGCAGGTGGGCCGCATCCCGCTGAGCCTGGCGGCCATCATGCGCGCCATCGAGCTGAACGGCGTGCAGGTCGACAACAACAAGGCGGCGTTTGAGTGGGGCCGGCGCTGCGCGCACGATCTCGCTTCCGTCACGGCCCTGTTCAAGGCGCAGCAGGTCATCCAGTTCGTCAAGAAGCCCTCGCTCGACGAGATGCTGAAGACGCGCATCGAGTTCCTCACCGGCTACCAGGACGCGGCCTACGCGCAGCGCTACGCCGCGTTCGTGGAACAGGTGCGCGCGGCCGAGGCCCCCATCGCGGGTGAAGGTGGCGGCACGCCGCTGGCCGAGGCCGTGGCGCGCTACCTCTTCAAGCTGATGGCCTACAAGGACGAGTACGAGGTGGCGCGTCTGCACACCGACGCCGCCTTCACGGCCAAGATCGACGCCATGTTCGAAGGCGACTACAAGCTCGTGCACCACCTGGCGCCGCCACTGATCGCCAAGACCAACGAACGCGGCGAGCTGGTCAAGCGCCCCTTCGGCCCTTGGATGCGCAGCGCCTTCGGCGTGCTGGCCAAGCTGAAGGGCCTGCGCGGCACGGCGCTCGACGTCTTCGGCCGCACGGAAGAGCGCCGCATGGAGCGCGAACTGATCACGCGCTACGAGGCCACGGTCACCGAGCTGCTGAAGACGCTGAACGCCGGCAACCGCGCGCAGGCGGCCGAGATCGCACGGCTGCCCGAAGACATCCGCGGCTACGGCCACGTGAAGCTGCGCCACGTGAAGGCGGTGGAGCCGCGCTGGGACGCGCTGATGAAGCGCTGGCGTGAAGGGCCGATGGGTTCGGGCCCCCTGGCCGACGAGCGCCGCGCCGCTTGAGCACCGTGCTGCCGATCCCGGCCCTGGCCGCGGCCCGGCACGCCGTGCGGCCACGCCGGCCGGTGTGGCTGGACGGCGAACGCGTGGGCTCGGTGGCCGCGGCCCACCTGCCGCTGCTGGCGGCCCATCCGGCCGACTTTGCCGCGGCCGAGGCCGGCGTCGAGATCCGCATTCCCCCGGCCGAGCGCGAATCCCGCCTGGCCGCGCTGCACCGCCAGTGGCGTGCCGACGGCGTGATCATCGGCTGGCGCGACGAGGCCTATGCGCTGTCGCCCCTGCACGGCCCCGAAGCCGGCCGGCCGCGCGTGGCGATCGAGCGCGCGGCCTCGCGCTTCTGGGGCAGCCTGACCTTCGGCGCCCACGCCAACGGCTATGTGCGCGGCGCCGACGGCCGCCCGGCGGCCCTGTGGATCGCCCAGCGGTCGGCCAGCAAGCCTACGGATCCGGGCCTGTTCGACAACCTCGTCGGCGGCGGCGTGCCGCTGCATCAGCAGCCGGCCGAAGCGCTGGTGCGCGAGGCCTGGGAAGAAGCCGGCCTGGCGCCCGACCAGGCGCAACACGCCCGGCCCGGCCGCGTGCTGCAGCTGGCGCGCGACATCCCGGAAGGCTTTCAGCTCGAATGGCTATTCGCCTTCGACCTTGAACTGCCCATGGGCTTTGCGCCGCAGAACCAGGACGGCGAGGTGCAGGGCTTCCGCCTGTTGCCGCTGGCCGACGCCCTGGCGCTGGCGCAGGGCGGCGCCATGACCGTCGACGCCTCGCTCGTGACGCTGGACTTCGCCGATCGCCACGGCCTGCTGCCGCCGGCACTGCAGGCCGCGTTCCGATCTTTTCTCGCAGGCCAAAACTGATTCGACCTGAACGGCAGGCCTGCAGGTGGCGCCGGCGCACATCCTGGGGGTAACACCCGGTTGTCGCTGTCCGGGCCGGGCCACAAAGTCCGCGGGTTCAACGCGTGTCACAGAACATGCGGCGACACGATCCACGCCACCCCGGAGACAAACCCCCATGAGCGACACCACCACCGCCGCCAAGCGCCGCGGCTTCCTGAAGACGGCCGCGGCCGGCGCCGTCGGCTCGGCTGCGATGGCCGTGCCGATGGTCTCGATGGCCCAGACCACGACCTTCCGCTTCCAGAGCACCTGGCCGGCGAAGGACATCTTCCACGAGTACGCCAACGACTTCGCCAAGAAGGTCAACGACATGGCGGGCAACCGCCTGAAGATCGAGGTGCTGCCCTCGGGCTCCGTCGTGCCGGCCTTCCAGCTGCTCGATGCCGTCAACAAGGGCACGCTCGATGGCGGCCACGGCGTGCTGGCTTACCACTACGGCAAGAGCAACGCGCTGGCCCTGTGGGGCAGCGGCCCGGCCTTCGGCATGGACCCCAACATGGTGCTGGCCTGGCACTACTACGGCGGTGGCAAGGCCATGCTCGAGGAGATCTACAAGTCGATCAACGTCGACGTGGTCTCCTATGTCTATGGCCCGATGCCGACGCAGCCGCTGGGCTGGTTCAAGAAGCCCATCTCCAAGCCCGAAGACCTGCGGGGCCTGAAGTACCGCACCGTGGGCCTGGCCATCGACGTGTTCAAGGAGCTCGGCGCGGCCGTCAACCCGCTGCCCGGCGGCGAGATCGTCCCTGCGCTTGACCGCGGCCTGATCGATGCGGCCGAGTTCAACAACGCAAGCTCCGACCGCCTGCTGGGCTTCCCCGACGTGGTGAAGAACTGCATGCTGCAGAGCTTCCACCAGAGCGGCGAGCAGTTCGAGATCCTCTTCAACAAAGGCAAGTACGACGCGCTGCCGGCCGAGCTGAAGGCCGTGATCGACTACGCCGTGCAAGGCGCCAGCGCCGACATGTCGTGGAAGGCCATCCAGCGCAACAGCCAGGACTACATCGAGCTGAAGGCCGCGAAGATCAACTTCTTCAAGACGCCCGACAGCGTGCTGCGCGCGCAGCTGGCGGCCTGGGACAAGGTCACCGGTGCCAAGAGCGCCGAGCAGCCGCTGTTCAAGAAGGTGATGGACAGCCAGCGCGCGTTCGCCCAGCGCGCAGGCGCGTGGCAGAACGACTACATGGTCGACTTCAAGATGGCCTGGAACCACTACTTCCGCAAGCCGGCGGCCAAGAAGGCCTGATCCGAGCTCCCCGCGCCCGGGGCCACCGTTGCCGCAAGGCCGGTGGCCTCTTTTGCTGCTTTTCAGGCCCTGCGCCTGAGCGAGAGAAACACGAGATGCAAAGCCTGCTGCTGTGGGTGGACCGCGTGTCCACGTGGCTGGGCCAGTTCTTTGCCTGGCTGATCGTCGCCCTGACGCTGATGATCACGTGGGAGGTGTTCTCCCGCTACGCACTGAATGACCCGCATGACTGGGCTCTCGACGCCCAGATCATGATGTACGGCACCCTGTTCATGATGGCCGGCGCCTACACGCTGGCCAAGAACGGCCACGTGCGCGGCGACGTGCTCTACGGCTTCTTCCGCCCGCGCACGCAGGCCACGCTCGATCTCATCCTCTACATGCTGTTCTTCATGCCCGGCATCGTGGCGCTCACCTGGGCCGGCTGGGGCTTCGCCCACGATTCGCTGGCCATCCGCGAGAGCACCTTCAGCGCCACGCCGCTGCCGCTGTACCCGTTCAAGTTCGCCATCCCCATCGCTGGCGGCATGCTGCTGCTGCAGGGGCTGGTGGAGGTGGTGCGCTGCATCCGCTGCATCCAGGACGGCGCATGGCCCTCGCGCGAGCAGGACGTCGAAGAAGTCGACGTCGACAAGCTCAAGGCCATGGTGCACGTGAAAGACGAGGACATCGCCGCGCTCGACAAGTTCGTGGCGCCAGGCACGGGGAGCACGAAGTGACGATCCGCAAGGAACTCTGGTTCGGCTTCACGCTGATGGCGCTCATCGTCGCCGGCACGGCGACGATGCTGCTGATGGCGCCCACCATCACCAACGGCCACCTCGGGCTGATGATGCTGGCCCTGGTGGTGGTGGCCATCATGCTCGGCTTCCCGACAGCGTTCACGCTGATGGGCATGGGCATGATCTTCACCTGGATCGCCTACGAGGAAAACACCTCCAAGACGCTCACCCTGATGGTGCAGAGCGCGTTCAAGGTGATGGGCAACGACGTGCTCATCTCGATCCCGCTGTTCGTCTTCATGGGCTACCTGGTCGAGCGCGCCAACCTGATCGAGAAGCTCTTCAAGAGCCTGCACTTGGCCATGGCGCGCGTGCCGGGCTCGCTGGCGGTGGCGACCATCTTCACCTGCGCGGTGTTCGCCACGGCCACCGGCATCGTGGGCGCGGTGGTCACGCTGATGGGCCTGCTGGCGTTCCCGCAGATGCTCAAGGGGGGCTACGACGTGCGCGTGTCGGCCGGTGCCATCACGGCCGGCGGCTGCCTGGGCATCCTGATCCCGCCCAGCGTGATGCTCATCGTCTACGGCGCCACGGCCGGTGTCTCGGTGGTGCAGCTGTATGCGGGAGCGCTGTTCCCGGGGCTGATGCTGGCCGGTCTGTACGTCGTGTACGTGGTGGTCCTGGCCAAGCTCAAGCCGAACCTGATGCCGCCGCTGTCGATGACGGAGCGCTTCGTGCCGCTGCCTGCGGCCACCGAACGGGTGTCGACACAGATTTCGAACACCGCGCTGCCGGCGCTGCTGCGGGCCTTGACGGGCGGGCTGAAGGGGCCGTCCAACCAGGGCGTGTCAACGGGCTATCTGCTGGGGCAGCTGGGCATCGCGCTGCTGCCGCTGGTGGTGTTCGCGGCCTCAGCCGGCCTGGGCTGGCACCTCAACACCAAGCCGCCCGAACCCGTGGCCACGATGGCGCCCATGGGCAGCGAGATGGCCGAGCCGGCAGGCGCCGATGCCCCCGAGCCGGCCGAAAGCGGCCTGGCCGAACCTCCGAAGGAAGAAGGCGGCGTGCAGGAGCCCCCGGGTGCCGGCGACGCTGCCAGCGCGGCCGCCGTGGCAGAGCCGCTAGTCGGCGGCGTACAGGAGCCGGCCGCAGCTGCGGCCGCCGCCGCGGCCGAGGCCGCGCCGGCCGAGCGCACCCCCGCCACACGCGGTTACTACATCGGTTTGGGCGTCGGTGCGCTGGCCATGGTGGCCTTCTACGCCCTGCTCAGCTTCCAGCGGCTCGAGATCTTCAAGATGCTGCTGGCGAGCTTCTTCCCGCTGGTGGTGCTGATCCTCGCGGTGCTGGGCTCCATCGTCATGGGCCTGGCCACCCCCACCGAGGCGGCGGCGGTCGGGGCCTTCGGCGGCTTCCTGCTGGCCGTGGCCTACCGTCAGTTCAACCTGACGATGCTCAAGGAGAGCGTCTTCCTCACCGCCAAGACCAGCGCCATGGTGTGCTGGTTGTTCGTGGGCAGCGCCATCTTCTCGGCGGCCTTTGCGCTGCTGGGCGGGCAGGAACTGGTCGAGCGCTGGGTGATGTCGATGAACCTCAGCAAGACCGAGTTCCTCGTGCTGAGCCAGGTCATCATCTTCATCCTGGGCTGGCCGCTGGAGTGGACGGAGATCATCGTGATCTTCATGCCCATCTTCATTCCGCTGCTCGACAACTTCGGCGTCGACCCGCTGTTCTTCGGCCTGCTGGTGGCGCTGAACCTGCAAACGGCCTTCCTCAGCCCGCCGGTGGCCATGGCCGCGTTCTACCTGAAGGGCGTGAGCCCGCCGCACGTGACGCTGAACCAGATCTTCGCCGGCATGCTGCCCTTCATGGGCATCCAGGTGCTCGCCATCGTGCTGCTCTACAACTTCCCGGCCATCGGGCTGTGGCTGCCCGAGGTGCTCTACAAGTAACGCCCGCTCTGCTCCATGAAAACGGCCCGCTCGTCAACGACGAGCGGGCCTCAAAACCAGCGGCAGCGCCGCTGGCAGGGGTGACCGTGTGCGGCGGCCCGGATCAGCCGGCCAGCGAACGCGCCAGCGCGAACACCGAGTTCGGTGCTGTCGTGCGCACCGGCTTGACCACCGGTTGCGGCGTGATCGCGCGGCGCGCCGGGCGCGGCTCGATGCTGACGCCGGAGTCCTTCTGCTCCTGCACCAGACCGGCCAGCGAGATGGTGGCCATGTGCTCCAGCATCACGGCGTTCAGGCGCAGCCACAGCGCGCGGCTCATGCCCAGGCTGCGCTCGTCGTCGCCGTTGTCCTCGAAGGGCTCGTCAACGGCCTTGACGATGTCGGCCACACTGATGCGCTCGGCCTGGCGGCCCAGCGTGTAGCCGCCACCCGGGCCGCGGGTGCTCTCCACGAGCCCTTCCTTGCGCAGGCGGCTGAACAGCTGCTCCAGGTAGGACAGCGAAATCTGCTGGCGCTGGCTGATCGTGGCCAGGGCCACCGGGCCGGCGGGCTCGCGCAGGGCGAGGTCGATCAGTGCGTTGACTGCAAAACGGCCCTTGGTGCTCATGCGCATGGTGTGCTCCTTTGACGCGGGGGTCAGGGTGTCAGATGGGGGAATCACGAAACGACAACAATGAATGTAGGGACGACATTGCTTCGCGTAAATTCGAATATCGAGTGACTTCACTGCGCATAAAACGCATCGTTCTCAGGAACTCAAGGCCGGGTAACCACTCATGAACTTCAAGCACCTGCACTACTTCTGGGTCGCGGCCAAAGCAGGCGGCGTCGTGCGTGCGGGCGAGCAGTTGCACACGACTCCGCAGACGCTGTCGGCCCAGATCAAGCTGCTGGAAGACCGCCTAGGGCGGCGTTTGTTTCGCAAGAGCGGCCGCCAGCTCGAACTGACCGACGACGGCAGGGTGGCGCTGCGGTATGCCGATGAGATATTCGCGCTCGGCGGCGAACTCGAGACCGCCCTGCGCGAAAAGCGCGGCACGCGCGAGCAGCAGCTGGAGCTTCGCGTGGGTCTCGAGGACGTGGTCGCCAAGTCCGTGGCCTACAAGCTGCTGGAGCCGGCGCTGAACATCGACGAGCCCCTGCGGCTGATCTGCGTCGAGGGCAACTTCAACGACCTGATGGCGCAGCTGGCACTGCACCGCATCGACCTCGTGCTCGCCGACGAGCCCTTGACGCGCAAGCTCAGTGTCAAGGCCTTCAACCACAAGTTGGGCAGCTCGACCGTGACCTTCTTTGCCTCGCCCGAGCTGGCGGCCACGCTGCGCCAGCCGTTCCCCCGGTGCCTGGACGGCGCGCCGATGCTGGTGCCGGGCGGCAGCTCGTCGGTGCGGCCGCAGTTCGATGCCTGGCTCGAGCGGCATCACCTGCGCCCCCGCGTCGTGGGCGAGTTCAGCGACGGCGCGCTGATGAAGGCCTTCGGCCGCCAGGGCCGCGGCGTCTTCCTGTCACCCAGCGTCGTGGAAGCAGAAACCGTGGCGCAGTACGGCGTGCAGGTGATCGGCCGCAGCGACGAGATCAGCGACGACTTCTACGCCATCACCGCCGAGCGCCGCATCACCCACCCTGGCGTGGCGGCCATCACGCAGGCCGCGCGCTCGGAGCTGTTCAGTCCGAGCAGCGCGGCGACATGAGCTCGAGCGCCGCCCTCGCGCCGGTGAGCGCCGCGAGCGTGTCGGTGATAAGCCAGGTCGGGATGGCCTGCAGGTAGGGGCGGAAGCGGCCCTTGGCCTCGAAGCGCTCGCGGAAGCACGAATCGAAGAAGCGCTGCCCGAGCCGCGGCACGATGCCGCCGCCGATGAACACGCCGCCGCGGGCGCCGGTGGTCAGTGCCACGTTGCCGGCGAAGCTGCCGAGCAGCGCGCAGAACAGGTCGAGCGTGCGGCCGCAGGCGGCATCGGTGCCGCCGAGGCCGCGCTCGACGATGAGTTCGGCCGTCAGGTCGTCGGCCACCATGCCGTCGACGGCGGCCGCAGCGCGGTGCAGCACCGGCAGCCCGATGCCCGAGAGCAACCGCTCGGCCGAGACATGCGCGAACTCGCGTCGCGCCGCGGCCAGCACGGCGGATTCGCGGTCGTCGGCCGCCGCCAGCGTGGCGTGGCCGCCCTCCCCCGGCACGGCCACCCACTGGCCGGCCACCGGCACCACCGCCGCCACGCCCAGGCCCGTGCCCGGCCCGACGACGGCCAGGGCGCCCCCGGCCATCGGTTCGGGCGTGGGCCCGATCGGCAGGCGCTGCGCTGCTTGCAGGTGCGGCAAGGCCAGCGCGAGGGCCTCGAAGTCGTTGAGCACGCGCAGCGTGTGCAGGCCGAGTTGCGAGCGCACCGCCTGGCGCGAGAAGCTCCAGCCGCTGTTGGTGAGCGTTACCTGGTCGTCGGCCACGGCCGTGGCCACGGCCCAGGCGGCGGCCCGCGGCGCGAGGACGTGATCGCCCCGCTCGGCCCGCAGCGCGGCCAGGTAGGCCTGCATGGCCTCGGCGGGGCCTGGGTGGTCGGCGCATGACAGCGTGCGCACATGCTCCACCGTGGTGCCTGCGCCGGACACCCAACCAAAGCGGGCGTTGGTGCCGCCGATGTCGGCCACCAGCCAGGGATGAGGAACACCTCCATCGGCGCGGGCCACGGTGCCCGCTGGAAGGCTGAGATCGTTCATGAAGACGACGGGAGACAGAAGGAGGCCTGGCTACGGTAGCAAAACTACATGCCTCGAACAAGCGAGTTCATCCGGCCAAGGATGGCCATGACGCCTGCGTCACGCAGCGCCGGGCTCGGGTTGACCCTGTAGTGAAGCTACAAAGCCTGACCGCAGACTGCGGCCGAACGCGGCGTTCGAGCCCTCACGCACAATCCGGGCCTGATTTCTGCCTCGGCGCCGACGCCGCATGACCCAGCCCTACGACAGCCCCCGCCTGCTTGCCGACATAGGCGGCACCTACGCCCGTTTCACGCTTGAAATGGCGGCGGGGCAGTTCGAGCACATGGTGTCCTTGCTCTGCGCGGACCACGCCGACTTCCACGCCGCCGTCACCACCTACCTGCAGAGCCTGCCCCCGGGTCTGGCCGCACGGTTGGCGCACGCCGCCATCGCCATCGCCAACCCAGTGGAAGGCGACGAGGTGCGGATGACCAACTACCACTGGCGCTTCTCGATCGAGCAGATGCGCCAGCGGCTGGGGCTGGAAACCCTGGTGGTGGTGAACGACTTCACCGCGCTGGCGATGTCGCTGCCGCGGCTGGCGCCCGGACAGCGCCGCCAGATCGGCGGCGGCCTGGCGCGCGAACGCAGCGTGGTGGGCGTGCTGGGCGCCGGCAGCGGCCTGGGTGTCAGCGGCCTCATTCCAGCCGGCGAGGGCTGGGTGGCGCTGGGCACCGAAGGCGGCCACACGAGCTTTTCGCCGCGCGACGAACGCGAGATCGCCATCCTTCGCTATGGCTTGAACCACTACTCCCACCTGTCGCACGAGCGGCTGCTGTCCGGGCCGGGGCTCGAACTGATCCATCGCGCCCTGCGCGCCCACGCCGGCCTGCCGCCCGAGGCGCTGGCGGCGCCCGAGATCACCCGCCGGGCCTTGGAAGGCGCCGACGCGCTGTGCCTCGAGACGCTCGAGGCCTTCTGTTCCGTGCTGGGCAACGTCGCCGGCAACCTGGCCGTCACCCTGGGCGCGCTGGGCGGCATCTACATCGGCGGGGGCATCGTGCCGCGCCTGGGCACCTACTTCGACCGCAGCCCATTCCGCGGCCGCTTCGAGGACAAGGG
>JAIYDH010000111.1 GCA_027487585.1 Rubrivivax sp. | reverse complement strand
GCCACGCCGGCATCACCATGATCAACATCGGCGTCGGCCCGGCCAACGCCAAGACCATCACCGACCACGTGGCCGTGCTGCGCCCGCATGCCTGGCTGATGCTCGGCCACTGCGCCGGCCTGCGCAACAGCCAGCAGCTCGGCGACTACGTGCTCGCCCACGCCTACATGCGCGAAGACCACGTGCTCGACGAGGACCTGCCGCTGTGGGTGCCGGTGCCGGCACTGGCCGAGGTGCAACTGGCGCTCGAGCAGGCGGTGGCCGACGTCACGCAGCTCAGCGGTTATGAACTGAAGCGCATCCTGCGCACCGGCACCGTGGCCTCCACCGACAACCGCAACTGGGAGCTGCTGCCCGCCGACGGCCCCGAGCGCCGCTTCAGCCAGAGCCGCGCCGTGGCGCTGGACATGGAAAGCGCCACCATCGCCGCCAACGGCTTCAGGTTCCGGGTGCCCTACGGCACGCTGCTGTGCGTGAGCGACAAGCCGCTGCACGGCGAGATCAAGCTGCCGGGCATGGCCAACCACTTCTACCGCGAGCGTGTCGACCAGCACCTGCGCATCGGCATGCGCGCCGTCGACCTGCTGCGCCAGGAGCGGCCCGGCAGCCTGCACAGCCGCAAGCTGCGCAGCTTTGCCGAGGTGGCGTTCCAGTAGCCGGCTGCGGCGCGCGGCCGGCTACCGGAGCAGCGGCCGCATCGCCAGCAGGCCCACCAAGGGGCCCAGCGCCAGCCAGGGCAGCAGCTGGGCCAGCGGCACCGTCTGCGCCAGCCGCACGAAGAGCTCGATGCTGAGCGCGCTGATGGCGAAGCCGATGCTGTTGGTGAGCGTGAGCACGCTGCCCACGGCATCGCGCGGGGCGTTGGCGGCCGTGAGGGCACTGAACTGCGGCGAGTCGCCGGCGACCGTCACGCCCCACAGCAGCAGCCAGGCGAAGAACAGCACGGCAGGAGCCTCCAGCGCCCAGGGCGCCACCAGGCAGCAGGCGCCGCTGGCGGCCAGCATCGTGGCGGCGACGCGGGCGCTGCCCACGCGCTGCGCCCACAGGCCGCCGAGTACACAACCCAGCATGCCGGCGCCCAGCACCCAGAAGGCCGCCCACGACACCGCCGGCCCCGCCAGCCGCGTCATCAGGATCACCGGCATCAGCACCCACACGGTGTAGAGCTCCACCATGTGGCCGAAGTAGCCCAGCACCGAGGCGCGCACGCGTGCGTCGGTGGCCAGCGTGGCCAAGGCCTGCAGCCGCAGGCCCGGCCCGCGCCCGGCCGGCACCGGCGTGGCCGGCACGCGCAGCCACAGCCACAGCCCGGCCAGCGCGGTGACCAGCGCCACGGCCACGAACACCGCCTGCCAGGGCAGGCCGGCCCCCTGCGCGGCCAGGGCCCGCAGCGCATGCGGGCTCGCGCTGCCCAGCACCAGCGCGCCCACCAGCCAGCCCAGGGCCGTGCCCAGGCCCTGCGGGTGCCACTGCGCCGCGATCTTCATGCCCACCGGGTAGATGCCGGCGAGGAAGAAGCCCGTGGCGACGCGGCAGGCCGTGAGCGCCGGGATCGAGTGCGCCAGCGCTGCCGCCAGCAACGTGGTGGCCGCCGCCAGCAAGGCGCAGATCAGGAACACGGCGCGCGCCGGGAACCGGTCGGCCACGGCCAGCAGCGCGAACACCAGCGTGCCACCGATGAAGCCCCCCTGCAGCGCGGCGGTGAGCGTGCCGACCGTGGCGGCCTGCCACCCGTAGGCGGCCTGCATGTCGGGCATCACGGCGTTGACGGCGAACCAGCTCGAGGTGCCGCCGAGCTGCGCCAGCACGATGGCTGGCAACACGCGGGGCGGGGCCTGGTCGCGGCGAGGCGCGTCGGTGGTGGCGTTCACGCCGGGACGCTATCACTGCCGCCGCCGCGGCCGTCTCGGGGCGTTTGGCCATCGCACGACGGCGCCAAGGCCCCAAGCCCACAAGCCCCCAAGGGAATAGGCCTCGGCTGATTCGCAGACCCTGCTCTGCTCGGTGACACTCGCGCCCGTCGAAAGGGGAGTAGCCGGCCGTGCAACGCGGCCGCGGCACCCCGACAATACGGCATGCGCCCCGCGAGGTGCAGCCCGGGACCGCAGTGGGGCCAACAAGCCCTTCCGCAAGACCTTTCGGCGCAATTCAACTCAACGAGGGAGAGTGTCGTGGACACCATTGCGCCGACATGGCTGTGGGTTTTTTTCGTGGGCGCCGTTCTGGTGGCCCTGTTCGTTGACTTCGTGGTGCTGCACAAGCAGGGCGCGCATGCGGTCAGCGTGAAGGAAGCGCTGAATTGGTCGATCATCTGGGTCGCGCTGAGCTTTGCCTTCAACGGCCTGTTCTGGTGGGCCGTCTACCAGGACCACGGCACGGCGCTGGCCAACACCAAGGCGATGGAGTTCCTGACGGGCTATCTCATCGAGAAGAGCCTGGCCGTCGACAACATCTTCGTGTTCCTGATGATCTTCACGTACTTCGCGGTGCCGCCGGCATTCCAGAAGCGCGTGCTGATGATCGGCATCATCGGCGCCATCGTGCTGCGCACGGTGATGATCCTCGTCGGCGCCTGGCTGATCCAGCAGTTCCACTGGGTGCTGTACCTGTTCGGCGCCTTCCTCGTGCTCACCGGCGTCAAGATGTGGTGGGCCGCGGGCCAGGAGCCCGACCTCGAGAGCAACCCGGCGCTGAAGCTGCTGCGCAAGGTGATGCCGGTGAGCAAGAACTTCGACGGCGAGAAGTTCTTCACCATGGAAAACGGCAAGCGCATC
>JAIYDH010000363.1 GCA_027487585.1 Rubrivivax sp. | reverse complement strand
CGTCGATCCAGGCCACGCGGCAGGGCACGGCTTCGAGCACGCGCACGATGGCGCGGCCCACGTGGCCGGCGCCGTAGAGCTGCAGGTGAAAGCGCGGATGGGGCAGCGGCCAGGCGGCGGGGTTGTCGAGTGAGAGCAGCGTGAAGCGCAGGTCGAGCGCGCCGCCGCAGCACTGGCCGAGACTCGGGCCGAGTGCCACGTGCTGGTCAAGCGGGTGCTTGGGATGCAGGGCTCCCTTCGACAAGCTCAGGGCCATCGGTGCAGCCAGCTCAGCCCGAACGGAAGCTTCTGTCCAGTTCACCAACAGCGCGCGCGCCTGCTGCACCGCCTGCAGCTCAAGGTGGCCACCACCGATGGTGCCCACCACGGCATCGGCCCGCACCAGCATGCGCGTGCCGGTTTCGCGCGGCACCGAGCCGCGGTGCGCGGTGATGGCCACCACCACCGCGGGCACGCCGGCCAGGAAGGCGGCGTGCGCGGCGTCGCGCACTTCGTCGGCCATCGCGCGGCTCAGACCGCGGCCGCGCGCACGGCCGCGATGGCGCGCAGCACCGCCTCGGGCGTGGCTGGTGCGTCCAGCGGCGGATCGACGCGGTGGCCGCCCACGGCCGACACGGCATCGCGGATGGCCAGCAGCGCGCTGATCGGCAGCAGCAGCGGCGGCTCTCCCACCGCCTTGCTGCGGTGGATGCTGTCGACGCGGTTGGGCGCGTCGAACAAGGCCGTACGGAACACCGGCGGCGCGTCGTTGGCGGTCGGGATCTTGTAGGTGCTGGGCGCGTGCGTCATCAACAGGCCCGCGCGCGGCGAGCCGTCGTCGGGGTGCCACACGAGCTCTTCCATCGTCAACCAGCCCAGGCCCTGGATGAACGCGCCCTCGACCTGCCCGATGTCCAGCGCCGGGTTCAGGCTCTGGCCGGCGTCGTGCAAGATGTCGGCGGCCAGCAGGCGGTGCTCGCCGGTGAGCGTGTCCACCACCACCTCGCTGACGGCCGCGCCGTAGGCGAAGTAGTGGAACGGCCGGCCCTGCAGCGTGGCCTTGTTCCAGTGCAGGCCGGGCGTGGCGTAGAAGCCATCGCTCCACAGCTGCACGCGCGCCAGGTAGGCCTGCTGCACCAGCTGCGGCCAGGGCAAGGCGGCGTGCTGGGGATGGTCGGCCTTGAAGCGCTCGAGCCGTTCGCGCACCGTGCGCGCGGCAGCCTGCGCGGCCTTGCCGTTGAGGTCGGACCCCGTGCTCGCCGCCGTGGCCGAGGTGTTGGCGATCTTGCTCGTGTCGGTGGCGCTGCAGCGCACGGCCTCCAGTGGCAGGCCCAGCTCGTGCGCCACCACCTGCGCCACCTTGGTGTTCAGGCCCTGGCCCATTTCGGTGCCGCCGTGGTTCACGAGCACGCTGCCGTCGGTGTACACGTGCACCAGAGCGCCGGCCTGGTTGAGGTGGGTGACGTTGAAGCTGATGCCGAACTTCAGCGGCACCAGCGCCAGCCCCTTCTTCAGCACCGGGCTCGTGGCGTTGAAGGCGGCAATGGCGGCGCGGCGCCGGGCGTAGCCGCTGGTGGCCACCAACTGGGCCGTCAGCTCGGGAGCGATGTTGTCCTCGACGGGCTGGCCGTAGGGCGTGACGTTGCGCCCGCCACCCTCGGTGGAGCCGTAGAAGTTGGCCTGCCGCACCGCCAGCGCATCGAGCCCGCAGCGCCGCGCCACGCTGTCGAGCAGCATCTCGATGGCGATGGCACCCTGCGGCCCGCCGAAGCCGCGGAAGGCGGTGTTGCTCTGCGTATTCGTGCGACAGCTGTAGCCGTGGATGGCCACGTGCGGCAACCAGTAGGCGTTGTCGAAGTGGCACAGGGCGCGCGTCATCACCGGGCCCGACAGGTCGGCCGAGTGGCCGGCGTTGCTGAGCATGTTGATTTCAGCGCCGAGGACGCGGCCTTCGTCGTCGTGGCCGATCTGTGCCTCGTAGACGAAGCCATGGCGCCGGCCGGTGATCAGGAAGTCGTCGTCGCGGTCCACGCGTAGCTTCACCGGCACACCCAGGCGCCGCGCGGCCACCGCGGCCACGCAGGCAAACAGCGCGCTCTGGCTCTCCTTGCCGCCGAAGCCGCCGCCCATGCGCCGGCACTCCACGCGCACGGCATGCGCGGCCACGCCGAGCGCGTGCGCCACCACGAGCTGCATCTCGCTCGGGTGCTGGGTCGAGCACAGCACCGTCATGCCGTGGTCGTCGGCCGGCACGGCCAGGCTGATCTGGCCCTCCAGGTAGAACTGCTCCTGGCCGCCGACCGTGAAGCGGGTGCGAAAGCGCCGGGGCGCCGCGGCGATGGCGGCGGCCGCATCGCCCCGCACCAGGTGCATCGGCGGCACCACGTACTGGCCGGCCGCGTGCGCCTGCTCGGCCGTCATCAGCGCTGGCAAGGGCCGGGTCTGCAGCACCTTCGGCGCCAGCGCGGCGGCGCGGCGGGCGGCGTCGCGCGTGCGGGCCACGACCACGAACACCGGCTGGCCGCGGTAGCGCAGCACGGCGCCGATGGGGGTGTGCGCACCGCCCTCGGCCGTCGTGCCGGCGAGGATGGGATCGTCGTGCACCAGCGGGCCGCAGTCGTTGCTGCCGGGGATGTGCTCGGCGCTGAACACCGCCACCACGCCGGGCTGGGCGCGCACGCGCTCCAGGTCCAGCGCCTCGATCACGCCATGCGGCAGCGGGCTCAGGCCGAGCGCGGCGTGCAGCGTGCCGGCGGGCTCGGGGATGTCGTCGGTGTAGTGCGCGCGCCCGCTGACGTGCAGCGCGGCGCTGTCGTGCGGGCGGCTGCGGCCCACTTCGCCGGTGGTGGACAGCGGCAGATCCAGCGGCTTGTTCATGACGCCTCCGTGGCGCTGAGCGAACGGTCCCACACCGACACCGCTGTCGCACCGCCGGCCTCCAGAGCCGCGCGGCGGATCAGGTTGCCGGCCACCTGCAGCCGGTAGCCGGCGCTGGCGCGCAGGTCGGACATCGGCGTGAAGTCAGCCGCCAGCGCGGCGGCGGCGGCTTCGGCGGCGGCGGCATCGAAAGGCCGGCCGATCAGCGCCGCCTCGGCCGCCGCGGCGCGCTGCACCGTGGCCGCCATGCCGCCAAAGGCCAGGCGCGCGGCCTGCACCACGCCGGCAGCGTCGCGCGTCAGCGCGATGCCAGCGCACACGGCCGAGATGTCGCAGTCGAAGCGCTTGCTGATCTTGTAGGCGAACAAGTCTTGCCGCGCGTGGGCTTCGACAGGCTCAGCCCGAACGGAGGGTGCTTGCGCTTGACTCGCAGAAACCTCCGTTCGCACTGAGCCTGTCGAGGTGCCCAAGTGCCACAGCGGCAGCTCGATGGCCTTGATGAACTCCCCCGGCTCGCGCCGGTTCTTCATGTAGCCCGTGTAGAACTCGTCGAGCGGCAGCCGCCGGATGCGCGCGCCCTTCTGCAGCACCAGCGTGGCGCCCAGCGCCATCAGCACCGGGGCCGAATCGCCGATGGGCGAGCCGTTGGCCACGTTGCCGCCCATCGTGCCGGCCTCGCGCGTGGGCCGGCCGGCGAAGCGCAGCCACAGCTCGTTCAGCACGGGCCAGCGCGCGGCCAGCGCGGCCCAGGCGGCTTCCAGGCTGGCGCCAGCGCCGATGACCAACGTGCCGGGCTGCTCGTGGATGCGCTGCAGCTCGGCCACCGCGCCGAGCCAGACGATGTCGCCCAGCGGCCGGAACTGCTTGTTCACCCACAGGCCGATGTCGGTGCTGCCGGCCAGCAGCGTGGCCGTGGGGCGGGTTTCGAGCAGCGCGGCCAGCTCGTCCACCGTCTTGGGCGCGAAGAAACCGCTGGTCGTGGCCAGGGAGGCATCGCCCTGCAGCTGCCGCAGCACGGCCACCACCGGTGCCGCATCGAGCCGAGCTCCGGGCGCGGCGCAGGCCTGCTCGCCGGCATCGAGGATGGGCCGGTAGCCGGTGCAGCGGCAGAGGTTGCCGCTCAGGTCATCGGCGATCTGCTGGCGCGTGGGTGGCGTGCCGCCAGCGGCGTGGCGCTCGCGCGTGGCCCACAGGCTCATCACGAAGCCGGGGGTGCAGAAGCCGCATTGCGAGCCGTGGCAGTCGACCATGGCCTGCTGCACCGGGTGCAGCGGCGCACCGGGCGCGGCCAGGTCTTCCACCGTGAACAGCGCCTTGCCGTCCAGCGTGGGCAGGAACTGGATGCAGCTGTTCACGGCCTTGAGCTGCAGCTGCCCGTCGGCGCCGAGCTCGCCCAGCACTACCGTGCAGGCGCCGCAGTCGCCCTCGTTGCAGCCTTCCTTGGTGCCGGTGCAGCGCGCTTCTTCGCGCAGCCACTGCAGCACGCTGCGCGTGGGTTCGGGTGCGGCGTGCTCGACGAGGGCGCCACGGTGGAAGAAGCGGACGGGGCGGGTGTTCATGCGGTCGGGGGCTCGGCGGCTGGGACGATGAAGACAGGCCAGGGACTTACCCGCACGGTATCAAGCGCACTCCGTGCAGGTATACAACATGAAGCATAACTTTCATGCCTCAGAATACATACCGATGCGACCCGGATTCGACACCATCGAGCTTCACCTCATCCGGGTCCTGCACACGGTGATCCACGAACGCAGCGTCTCGCGCGCCGCCGTCCGGCTGGCCAGCACACAACCCGCCGTCAGCGCGCAGCTGCGGCGGCTGCGCCAGCTCACCGGCGATCCGCTGCTGGTGCGCGCCGGCCAGCAGATGCAGCCCACCGCGGTGGCCTTGCAATTGCTGGGCCCGGCCGAGCGCATGCTGCAAGACGCCGAGCAGCTCTTCGGCCCGCACGGCCGCAGCCAGCGCGGCGCGCCTTTCGAGCCCGGCCGCGCCGAAGGCCTGTTCCGCCTGGCCGCCAGCGACTACCTCGACCCGCTGTTCCTGCCCCGCCTGGTGGCCCGGCTCAAGCGTGCGGCGCCGGGCATGCACCTGGAGCTGATGCCGCTGACGCAGGACTA
Source organism: Rubrivivax sp. (assembly GCA_027487585.1). GTDB lineage: Bacteria > Pseudomonadota > Gammaproteobacteria > Burkholderiales > Burkholderiaceae_C > Rubrivivax. The sequence goes on along the minus strand of JAIYDH010000363.1, from coordinate 3,984 downwards.
CGACTACCGCCGCCACCTCGCCGCCGGCGATGTCGACCTCGTCATCGGCAACTGGCTCGAGCCGCCCGAAGAGCTGCACCTGTCGCGGCTGGTCAGCGACGAGATCGTCTGCCTCGTGGCCGCCCACCACCCGCAGGCCGGCGGCCGCGGCTGGACGCGCGAGCGCTACCTCGAGCAAGAGCACGTCGCCCCGATGCCCATGAGCCCAGGCGCCGTGGGGGTGATCGACGAGCATCTGCGCAATCAAGGGGCGCAGCGCCGCATCGTGGTGCGTGCCTCGCACTTCAGCCTGATCCCGCTGATGGTGGCCGACAGCCTGCTGGTGCTCACCACCGGGCGCCTGTTCTGCAGCCGCTACGTGGGCAGCCTGCCGGTGAAGATCGTGCGCTGCCCGGTGGAGATTCCGCCGCTGAGCTACTACCAGCTCTGGCACGAGCTCACGCACGCCACGCCGGCCCAGCGCTGGCTGCGCGAGCAGGTGCGCGCCGTGGCCGGTGGCCTGATGAGGCCGGCCGCATGACGAGCTCTCCTGCGGCACCCACCGTGCGCGCCATCCGCGCCGATCTGCTCGACTTCACCGCCACCCCGGCCTGGGGTGACGCCAGCGACAACCCCGGCGGCAGCGTGCGCTTCCGCCCCGACCACTGGCTGCTGATCGGCGCCGATGGCCGCATCACCGGCGTGCAGGCCGCCGCCACGTTCGAGCCCGCGCCCGGCATCGAGCGCCACGACCACCGCGGCCGGCTGCTGCTGCCGGGCTTCGTCGACAGCCACGTGCACAGCCCGCAGGTGCCGGTGATGGCCAGCTACGGCACCGAGCTGCTCGACTGGCTGAACAACTACACCTTCCCGAGCGAAACCGCCTGGGCCGACGCCGGGCACGCCACGCGCGGCACCGAACTCTTCCTCGACGCGCTGCTGGCCCACGGCACCACCACCGCGGCCGTCTACCCCACCGTGCACAAGGCCTCGGCCGAGGCGCTGTTTGCCGGCGCGCAGGCGCGCGGCATGCGCGTCATCGGCGGCAAGGTGCTGATGGACCGCCACGCCCCCGACGGCCTGCGCGACACGGTGGCGCAGGCCGAGCGCGACAGCATCGACCTCATCCAGCGCTGGCACGGCCGCGGCCGCTGCAGCTACGCGCTCACGGTGCGCTTTGCGCCCACGAGCACGCCCGAGCAGCTGGCCATGGCCGGCGCGCTGGCCCGCGCCGAGCCCACGCTGTACATGCAGACACACGTGGCCGAGAACCGCGACGAGGTGCGCTGGGTGGCCGAGCTGTTTCCGCAGGCGCGCAGCTACCTGGCGGTGTACGACGACGCCGGCCTGCTGCACCCGCGCAGCGTGCTGGCGCACGGCATCTGGCTCGACGCCGACGACCGCGCGCGCCTGGCCGCCAGCGGCGCGCACGTGGCGCACTGCCCCACCAGCAACCTGTTCCTCGGCAGCGGCCTCTACGCCTGGCGCGCGGCATCGGCGGCAGGCCACGCCACCAGCCTGGCCAGCGACGTAGGCGGCGGCACCAGCCTGAACCTGCTGCGCAACGCCGCCGCGGCCTACACCGTGCAGGCGCTGCAAGGCCAGCGCCTCACCGCCTGGGTGGCGCTGCACGCCGCCACACGCGGCGGCGCCGAGGCGCTGCACCTGGGCCACGAGCTCGGCACGCTGGAGCCCGGCCTGATGGCCGATGTGGCCGTTTGGGACTGGTCCACCGGCAGCCTGGACGCCGAACGCCAGCGGGTGGCCCGCGGCTTGCATGAACGGGTCTTCGCCTGGATGACCCTGGCCGACGAACGCCACCTGGCCGCCACCTGGGTGGCCGGACAAGAACGCTACCGGAGGAGCACGACTTGAGCACCGCGCTGCGCCTTGAACTCACAGGCATCTCCAAGCAGTACCCGGCCGTGAAGGCCAACGACCGCGTCTCGCTGCGCGTCAAGCCCGGCGAGATCCACGCCGTGCTGGGCGAAAACGGCGCCGGCAAGAGCACGCTGATGAAGGTGATCTACGGCGCCGTGCAGCCCGACGAAGGCGTCATCCACTTCGACGGTCAGCCCGTGCGCGTGGCCAGCCCCGCCATGGCGCGGCAGCTGGGCATCAGCATGGTCTACCAGCACTTCAGCCTGTTCGACACGCTCACGGTGGCGCAGAACGTGTGGCTGGGCCTGGACAAGAGTCTGGCGCTGCCCGTGGTGACGGCGCGCATCCGCGAGGTCGCCACCGGCTACGGCCTGGATGTGGAGCCCGAGCGGCCGGTGCACACACTCAGCGTCGGCGAGCGCCAGCGCGTGGAGATCGTGCGCGCGCTGCTCACCGAGCCACGCCTGCTCATCCTCGACGAGCCGACCTCCGTGCTCACGCCGCAGGCCGTCACCCGGCTGTTCATCACGCTGCGCCAGCTGGCCGAGGAGGGTTGCTCGATCCTCTACATCAGCCACAAGCTCGACGAGATCCGTTCCCTCTGCCACCACTGCACCGTGCTGCGGGGTGGCCGGGTGACCGGCGAGGTCGATCCCACCCGCGAAACCAACGCCAGCCTGTCGCGCCTGATGATCGGCGCGGAGCCGCCCGCCCTGGTGCACCGGCCGCGGCAGGAGGGCGCCGTGGCGCTGCAGGTGCAGGGCCTGAACCTGGCCCAGCAGGACCCCTTCGGCATGACGCTGCGTGACGTGGGCCTCACGCTGCAGGCGGGCGAGATCCTCGGCATTGCCGGCGTCTCGGGCAACGGCCAGCAGGAGTTGATGGCGGCGCTCTCTGGTGAGGACACCCGGGCCCCCGTCGGCAGCATCCGCCTGTTCGGCGAGGACATCGCCGCGCTCCCACCGGATGCCCGTCGCACCCGCGGCCTGCATTTCGTGCCCGAGGAGCGGCTGGGTCGTGGCGCCGTGCCGTCGCTGTCGCTGGCGGCCAACACGCTGCTCACGCGCACCGAGGCCGTTTCGCGCGGCACCATCCGCCCGGCTGGCGTGCGCGCGCTGGCCGCCCATCTGATCGAGCGCTTCCAGGTGAAGGCCGGCGGCCCTCAGGCCGCGGCGCGCAGCCTCTCCGGCGGCAACCTGCAGAAGTTCCTCGTCGGCCGCGAGATCGACGCGAAGCCGAGGGTGCTGATCGTGTCCCAGCCCACCTGGGGCGTGGACGTCGGGGCGGCGGCGCTCATCCGCGCCGAGCTCCTCGCGCTGCGAGACGCCGGGTGCGCCGTGCTGGTGGTGAGCGAGGAACTCGACGAGCTCTTCGAGATCAGCGACCGCCTGGTCGTGATCGCGCAGGGGCGCCTGTCCCCGGCCTTGAGCACCGCTCAGGCCACGGTCGAGCAGATCGGCGAGTGGATGTCCGGCCTCTGGACCGCGGGGGAGCAGCATGCTCAGGCTTGAGCCGCGCGCCGAGCCGTCCCGCTGGATGGCGTTCGCCTCCCCCCTCATCGCGCTCGTCCTCACCGGCGTGCTGGCCGCGCTGCTCTTCGCGGCCCTGGGCAAGGACCCGCTGCGCGGCCTCGCGGTCTTCTTCATCGAGCCCTTGTCCGGCCGGCGCCAGATCACCGAGGTGCTGCTCAAGTCGACCCCGCTGATCGTGATCGGCCTGGGGCTGGCCGTCTGCTACCGGGCCAACGTGTGGAACATCGGCGCGGAGGGTCAGTTCCTGATGGGCGCGGTGGCGGGGGGGGGCGTCGCGCTGTGGCTCACGACTCAGGGCATCGTGCTGCCGCGTGGCGTGTCGGTGCCGCTGGTGCTGCTGGGCGGCGTGCTGGGTGGCATGGCCTGGGCGGGGATCACCGCGTTGCTGCGGGACCGCTTCAACGCCAACGAGATCCTCGTGAGCCTGATGCTCGTCTACGTGGCGCAGCAGGCCGTCAACTGGCTGGTCTTCGGGCCCTGGAAGGACCCGCAGGGCTTCAACTTTCCGCAGACAAAGAGCTTCGATCCCTCCACCTGGATGCCGCTGCTGGTCGAGCGCTCCCGCCTGCACATCGGCTTCGTGCTCGCGCTG
>JAIYDH010000328.1 GCA_027487585.1 Rubrivivax sp. | reverse complement strand
ATGTCGGCCCGCCACAGGCGCTTGTCGAAGCCCACGCTGGCGGTGTAGCGCTGCACCAGCTCGCTCATCGGCTCGGTGAAGAGAGCAGACCACGCCTGCTGCTTGTTGGCCAGGGGATCGTGAGACATGGGGTTTCGGTGCGCGGGGCGGGGTGGTGGCGGCGCGCTGGCGGCGTCGGGCTTCGTATTATCCCGGCCACTCTGGCTTCGCCTTCCGATGGTTCCCACCCCGCCTCCTGCCGACGCTGCCGCGTCCCGACCCGCCAGCCTGTGGCCCCACACGGCGTCGGCGGGCCCCGCTGCGGCCGCCTCCAGCCAGTTCAGCCATTTCGATCCGCTGGCCGAGCAGCACGAGGCCGCGCGCGCCCGCGCGGCGGCGCTGGCCACGGCGGCCTTCGATGTGTGCCATCCGGCGCTGGCGCTGCGCGCGGTGCTGTTGGTGCAGCTGGCGCTGGCCGTGGTGGCCTTGGCCGGCGCAGCCGATGGGGCCGGCTGGATGGCCCGCCAGGCCGTGCTGGCCTTCGGCGGCACGGCGGCCACACTGCTGTGGCTGGTGACGGTGTGCGCGCTGCGCCGGCCGCTGGCCGCCTTGCCGGCCGGGCCGCGAGCAGGGGCGGTGATGCTGCTCGGCGCACTGGTGGCGCTGGCGCCTTGGTGGCCCTTGGCGGCTATCGAATTGGTGATGGGCTCGGCCTGGCAAGGCGCCGCCGTGGCGGCGGGTGGCGCGCTGGCGGCGTCGCTGCTGTGGGCCTGGCTGGCGCTGCGTGCCCGTGCCTGGCAGCCTGAGGACAGCCGCGCGCGGCTGGCCGAGCTGCAGTCGCGCATTCGCCCGCACTTCTTGTTCAACACGCTCAACACCGCGGTGGCGCTGGTGCGCGCCGACCCCGAGCGCGCCGAACGCGTGCTCGAAGACCTGGCCGAGCTGTTTCGTACCGCGCTGGCCGAGGTGGGCAGCTCGGTCACGCTGGCCGAGGAACTGGAGCTCGTGCGGCGCTACCTCGACATCGAGTCGGTGCGCTTTGGCCGCCGCCTCGTCGTGCACTGGGATATTGACGAGCGTGCCGGCGCCGCCCGGGTGCCGCCGCTGCTGCTGCAGCCGCTGGCCGAAAACGCCGTGCGCCATGGCGTCGAGCCCGTGCCGGCTGGCGGCGAGGTGTGGTTGCGTACGCGGCGCCGGCGCGGCGAGGTCGAGGTGAGTTTTGTCAACACGGTAGGCAGCGTGGAGGGCCTGCCGGGGCAGGGCATCGCGCTGGCCAATGTGCGCGAGCGGTTGCGGCTGCTGCACGACGTGGCGGCGCAGTTCGAGGCTGGGCCTGCAGCGCCCGGCGAAGACGGCCGGGCCCGCTTCGAAGCCCGCCTCGTACTGCCGGCGCCCTGATCTGGCATGCGTGTCCTCGTCGTCGACGACGAACCCCTGGCGCGCCTGCGCCTGCGCACGCTGATCGAGAGCCTCGAGAGCCCGCGCGTGGCCACTCTGGCCGAGGCAGGCGACGCCGACAGCGCCCTGGCCGCGTTGCAGGCCGCGCCGGCCGACGTGGTGCTGCTCGACATCGGCCTGCCGGGGCGCGACGGTCTGCGCTTCGCGCCGGCGCTGCAGTCGCTTCCGGTGCCGCCGCTGGTGGTGTTTGTCACCGCGCACGCTGAGCACGCGCTGCGCGCCTTCGAACTGCAGGCGCTGGACTACCTCACCAAGCCCGTTAAGCGCGAGCGCCTGCAGGCCGCGCTGCAGCGAGCGGCGCAGCAGCTGGCGCTGGCCCGCGGCCTGGCGACGCCCACGCCGCTGGAGCCGGTGCTCGTGGTCAGCGAGCGTGGTCGCGTGCTGCGGGTGCCCGTGCGCGAGGTGCTGGTGCTGAAAGCCGAGCAGAAGTACGTGACGATGCGCACCGCCACGCAGGCCTTCGTGCTGGACGACAGCCTGCTCGACCTCGAGCGCCGCCTCGGCCCCGGTTTCGTGCGCGTGCACCGCAGCGCGCTCGTGGCCGTGGCCGCCATCCGCGCGCTGCAGCCCCATGCCACCGGTGACGAGGCCGACGGCTGGGCCGTGCGCGTGGCGCCGCTGGACGAGTGGCTGCCGGTGTCGCGGCGGCAGCTGGGGGCGGTGCGGGCCGCGATGGAAGGTGGGTGAAGCGCCCGCTTCTGTCGCTGAGCGCCGATGAGCGCCGATGAGCGCCGATGAACGCGCTCAGCCCGTGTTGCGCAAGCCCGCCGCGATGCCGTTGATGCTGAGGTGGATGCCGCGCTGCAGCCGCTCGACCTCGTCCTGGCCTTCCTTGCGGTTGCGGTAGCGCCGCATCAGCTCCACCTGCAGGTGGTTCAGCGGGTCGAGATACGGAAACCGGTGCTCGATGCTGCGCGCCAGCGCGGCGTTGGCGGCCAGGCGCTGCGGCTCGCCGGTGATCAGCGTCAGGGCATCCTGCACGCGCTGCCACTCGGCCTTCAGCAGCGCGAAGATGCGTTTGGCAGCGGCCTTGTCTTCCACCAGTTCCACGTAGCGCGAGGCGATGCGCAGGTCGCTCTTGGCCATCACCATGTCCAGGTTCGACAGCAGCGTGCGGAAGAACGGCCACTGCTTGTGCATGCGCTGCAAGAGCGCGATGCGCTCGTCGCGGCCCGCGGCGCCGGCGCCATCGACAAAGGCCGCCACGCCACTGCCAAAGCCGCACCAACCCGGCAGCGCCATGCGGCACTGGCCCCACGAGAAGCTCCACGGGATGGCGCGCAGATCTTCGATGGCGCGTGTGGCCTTGCGGCTGGCCGGCCGGCTGCCGATGTTGAGGCCCGCGATCTCGCGGATCGGCGTGGCCGCGAAGAAGTAGTCGGTGAAGCCCGGCGTGCCGTAGACGATGCGCCTGTAGGCCCCGAAGCTGGCCTCGCTCAGCGCCTCGGCGGCCTCGAGAAACGCCTTCGGCGCCGGCTTCGTGGGGTGCAGCATCGTCGCCTCGAGCGTGGCCGCGATGAGCGTTTCCAGGTTGCGCCGGCCGATCTCGGCGTTGGCGTACTTACTGGCGATCACCTCGCCCTGCTCGGTGAGGCGGATCTGCCCGTTCACCGTGCCCGGGGGTTGCGCCAGGATGGCCTCGTAGCTCGGGCCGCCGCCGCGGCCGACCGTGCCGCCGCGGCCGTGGAACAGGCGCAGTGTGATGCGCTCGCCGGTGGTGGCAAGCTCGTCGAACAGGGCCACCAGCGCGGTCTCGGCGCGGTAGAGCTCCCAGTTGCTGGTGAAGAAGCCGCCGTCCTTGTTGCTGTCGCTGTAGCCCAGCATCACGTCCTGCTCGGCGCCGCTGCGCTGCAGCAGCGCGCGGATGCCCGGCAGCGCATAGAACTCGCGCATGATGGGCACGCTCTGGCGCAGGTCGCCGATGGTCTCGAACAGCGGCACCGTGATCAGCGCCGCCTTCGCGGCCGCCTCGCCCGCGCCGTCGAGCGTGCCGGTGAGCAGGCCGCATTCCTTCTGCAGCAGCAGCACCTCGAGCAGGTCGCTCACGGCCTCGGTGTGGCTGATGATGTAGTGGCGGATGGCCTCGCGGCCATAACGCGCCAGCGCCTCGTGCGCGGCCTCGAACACCGCCAGCTCACCCTGGGCCAGCTCGGAGTAGGCCGCGCCACGCACGCGCAGCGGCCGCGCGTCATTCAGCAGCGCCAGCAGCAGCGTGCGGCGCTCGGCCTCGGGCAGCGCGCTGTAGTCGGGGCACAGGCGCGCGGTGCGCAGCAGCTCGGCCACGACGGCCTCGTGGTGGTCGGAGCTCTGGCGCAGGTCGAGCGTGGCCAGGTGGAAGCCGAACACCTGCACGGCGCGCATCAGCGGCGCCAGGCGCGGCGCCACCAGCGCCTGCGCGTGGTGGTGGGCCAGCGAGGCTTCGATGACGCGCAGCTCGGCAATGAACTGCTCGGGCGCCGTGTACGGGTTCTGCGGCTTCACCGCGTGGCGCAGCGCTTCGGTGCCGGTGAGCTGCTCCAGCGTGGCCGCCAACCGCGCGTAGATGCCGATCAGCGCGCGGCGGTAGGGCTCGTCGGCGCGGTGCGTGTTGGTGTCGGGGCTGGCCTCGGCCAGCGCGGCCATGGCCGGCGTCACCGGCGCCAGCGTGCCGCTCATCGACAGCTCGGCGCCGAGCTCGTGCACCTCGGTGAGGTAGAAGCGCAGTGCCACCTCGGCCTGGCGGGCCAGCGCATGGCGCAGCGTCGGCGCGCCGACGTTGGGGTTGCCGTCGCGGTCGCCGCCGATCCAGTGGCCCATGCGCAGGAAGGGCGCGATGCGGTGGCCGGGCAGGGCGCGCTCGATGTCGCGGTACAGGCGCGGAATCTCGCGCAGGAAGGTCACCGGGTAGTAGCTGAGCGCGTTTTCGATCTCGTCGGCCACCGTCAGCTTGGCGGTGCGCAGCATGCGTGTCTGCCACAGCTGCGTCACACGGGCGCGGATCAGCGCCTCGTTCTCGGCGCGCCGCTCGGGCGTGGCCAGGCCGTCGCGCTCGGCCACCAGCGCGGCCACGGCGCGCTCGGCATCCAGGATGCTCTTGCGCTGCACCTCGGTGGGGTGGGCGGTGAGCACCGGCGACACCCAGGCCCGCTGCAGCACCTCGGCGATGTCGGCGGCGCGGTGGTCGGCGCGGTGCAGCCGCTCGAAGCTGAGCGCGAGCGAACCGTTCTGCTGGTTGCCGGCGGCCTCGTGCACGGCGCGGCGGCGCAGGTGGTGGCGGTCTTCGGCGATGTTGGCCAGGTGGCTGAAGTAGCTGAAGGCGCGGATCACCGTCACCGTCTGGTCGGCCGACAGGTTCTTCAGCAGCCGGTCGAGCACGCGGCCGGCCGAGGCGTCGGCCTTCAGGCGGTAGGCCACCGAGAGCTGGCGCACCCGTTCGATCAGCTCGAAGGCTTCCAGGCCTTCTTGCTCGCGGATCACGTCGCCGAGCAGCCGGCCGAGTAACCGGATGTCCTCGACCAGCGGCTTGTTCTTCTCGACAGCATCGCTCTGGGGCGCGCTGCGCCTTGCTTTGGTGCGAACAGGCACCTTCTTGGCGGCGGAAGTCGAACGCGGCATCGTGGCTCCGAGTGATGTAACCGGGTTACCAATTCTGCTGCAAGCCGCGGGCCTGTTCGGCGTTCCGTAGCGGCTTCGGCAGCGCGCCGTGCCTGCGGGAAGTGCGGGTGCGCCGCGCGGGAGGCGCTGGCTATGATCTGGCGCATGCATGCACCCACCGTCATCGCCACGCGCGAAAGCCGCCTTGCCTTGTGGCAGGCCGAACACGTCAAGGCCGAATTGCAATCGCGTTTCGGCATCGCCGTCGAGCTGCTCGGCATGACGACCCGCGGCGACCAGATCCTCGACCGGGCCCTCTCCAAGGTCGGCGGCAAGGGCCTGTTCGTGAAGGAGCTCGAGACCGCGCTCGAAAACGGTGAGGCCCACCTCGCGGTGCACTCGCTCAAAGACGTGCCGATGGACCTGCCCGAGGGCTTCGCGCTCGCCGCCATCTGGGAGCGCGAAGACCCGCGCGATGCCTTCGTCTCCAACCGCTACGGCAGCGTCGACGAGCTGCCGCAAGGCGCCGTGGTCGGCACCAGCAGCCTGCGCCGCGTGGTGCAGCTGCTGGCAAGGCGCCCTGACCTGCGCATCGAGCCGCTGCGCGGCAACCTCGACACGCGGCTGCGCAAGCTAGACGAAGGCGGCTTCGACGCCATCGTGCTGGCCGCTGCGGGGCTGATGCGCCTGGGCCTGGCCGAGCGCATCCGCGCCCGCTTCGACCCCGAGATCATGATCCCGGCCGCCGGCCAGGGCGCCCTGGGCATCGAGGTGCGCGAAGACGCCACCGAGCTGAAGGCGCTGCTGGCGCAGACGCTGCACGGCCCCACCTTCCTGGCATGCCAGGCCGAGCGCGCGGTGTCGCGCGGTCTGGGCGGCAGCTGCAGCCTGCCGCTGGCGGCCCACGCCACGCTGGCAGGCGACGGCGTGCTGACGCTCGACGCCGCCCTCGGCGACGGTGCCAACCCGACGCGGCCGCTGCTGCGCGTGCGCTTGGCCGCCCCGGTGGCCGACGAAGCCGCGGCGCGTGCGCTGGGCGCGCAGGCGGTGGCGCAGCTGCGGGCCGCCGGCGCTGCCGGCTACCTGCCGGCGCCCTGAGTGGCGCGGACGCGGCAGGCGGCGCAGCCGCAGCCTGGCTGCCGATGGCGCGCCGCCTGATCGTCACCCGCCCGGCGGCGCAGGCCGCGCCCTGGGTGCAGGCGCTGCGCGCGCAGGGCGTGGACGCGGTGGCGCTGCCACTGATCGGCATCGAGCCGCTGGCCGACGACACGCCGGTGCGCCAGGCCTGGGCCGAGCTGCCGCTTCTCGATTGGGTGATGTTTGTCAGCGCCAACGCGGTGGAGCACTTTTTCGCCCTGCGGCCCGAGGGCGCCACATGGCCCGTGGGCCTGGCCGCGGGCGCGCCAGGGCCGGGCACCAAGGCCGCTCTGCAGGCCGCGGGCGTGCCGCTCATCGACGAGCCGGTGCCCGGCCGAGCCGACAGCGAAGGCCTGTGGGCGCAGGTGGCGCCGCGCGGCTGGCGCGGCCGGCGCGTGCGGGTGGTGCGCGGCGAAGACGGCCGTGACTGGCTGGCCGAGCAGCTGCGCGAGGCTGGTGCCGAGGTGGGTTTCGTCGCCGCCTACCGGCGGGCGCCACCGGTGCTGGATGCCGCCGCGGCGGCCCTGCTGGCCGCGGCGGCCGCGGCGCCGCAGCAGCATGCGTTTGCCTTCGGCAGCAGCGAGGCGGTCGCGCGCCTGCGTGAACTGGCGCCGCAGGCCGATTGGGGCGCGGCGCTGGCGCTGGCCGGCCACCCGCGCATTGCCGATGCGGCGTGTGCGGCGGGCTTTGGCCGGGTGCGGGTGCTGCTGCCGCAGGACGATCTGGCTCAAGGCGCCGCGGCCATGGGGGCGGCCCTGGATGCGGGGGCCTCCTAGAATCCGGCCCGCCGTGTCGGACACCCCAGACGAACCCCAGCAGAACGCCGCGCCCCGCCCGCCCGACGCGAGCCCGCCGGTGTCTGCCTCTGTTCCTGCCTCTGCGTCCGCGTCCGCGTCCGCGACTCCGGCCCCGCAGGTGGCCCTGCCTGCCGCCTGGCGCTGGGCGCCTTGGGGCGCAGCCGCCCTGGCTGCCATTTCAGCGGCGTCGCTGGTGTTCGCCTTCACCACCCACCAGCGCGTGCGCCAGCTCGAGACCGAGCTCGTGCGCCGGCAAACCGACAGCGGAACCCAGGCCGCCGAGGCCCGCGTGCTGGCGCGCCAGGCCGAGCAGGGCGCGCGCGAAGCCAGCGCCAAGCTGGCGCTGCTCGAAGCGCGCTTGGCCGAAACCGCGCTGCAGCGCACGCAGATCGAAGAGCTGATCCAGGGCCTGGCACGCTCGCGCGACGAAAACGTGCTCGCCGACATCGACGCCGCGTTGCGCGTGGCGCTGCAGCAGAGCGCCATCACCGGCAGCGTCGATCCGCTCGTGGCCACGCTGCGCCAGGCCGACGAGCGCCTGGCGCGCTTCAACCAGCCGCGGCTGGAGCGCGTGCGCCGCGCGGTGGCGCAAGACCTCGAACGCGCGCGCAACGCCGGCGTCACCGACTTCGCCGGCCTGGCGATTCGCCTCGACGAGGTGATCCGCCAGATTGACGAGCTGCCGATGCTGGCCACGCCCGACAAGCGCGGCCGCCCGCAGGCGCCCACGCTGCCGCTGGCCGCGGCCGAGGGTGCCACCCAACCCGACCTGGTTGAGCGCTGGCGCTTCTTCGGCCAGACCGTGTGGTCCGAGGTGCGTGGCCTTGTGCGCGTGACGCGCATCGACAGCCCCGAGGCCGTGCTCGTGTCGCCCGAGCAGACGATGTACCTGCGCGAGAACCTCAAGCTGCGGCTGCTGAACGCGCGCCTGGCCTTGTTGTCGCGGCAGTTCGACACCGCCGCGGCCGACCTGCGCGAATCGCAGGCCCTGCTCGACCGCTGGTTCGACCGCGGCGCCCGCCGCGTGACGCTGGCCGGCGAGACCTTGCGCCAGGTGTCGGCGCAGGCGCGGCAGGTCGTGGTGCCGCGCCCCGACGCCACGCTGGCGGCGATTGCCACGCTCTCGGCCGTGCCGGCCGGGCGCTGAAGGACCGCGCCGATGAAAGGCGTGATCTGGCTGCTGCTGCTGGCCGTGGTGGCGGTGGTGGCGGCCTCGATGCTGGGCCCCAACGACGGCCTCGTCAGCATCTACTGGGGCGGCTGGCGCACCGATCTGTCACTGAACCTGGCGGTGCTGCTGCTGCTGGCCAGCGGCGCCGTGGTGCTGCTGGCCGTGCAGGCGCTGAACTCGCTCGTCAGCCTGCCGCGCCGGGCCAGCCAGTGGCGTGCCCTGCGGCGCGAGCGCGCGGCCGAAGCCGCGCTGCGCGAGGCGCAGGCCGAGTACTTCGCCGGCCGTTACGGCCGCGCGCAGAAGGCGGCACAGCGCGCGCTGGTGCTGCAGGACGACGCCGAGGCGCTGGGCGGCGACGCCCGCTTTCGCCTGCTGGCGCGGTTGCTGGCGGCGGGCAGCCTGCACCGGCTGCAGGACCGCAAGCGCCGCGACACCATGATCGAACGCGCGCTGGCCGACGGCCCCGGCAAGGGCGCCGCCGCCGCCGTGGGCGACGACGCCGTGCGCCTGCTGGCAGCCGAGTGGGCGCTTGACGACCGCGATGCCTCGCGGGCGCTGGAGATGCTCGACGCCTTGCCGCCGGGCGCGGCGCGGCGCACGCAGGCGCTGCGCCTGCGGCTGCAGGCGGCGCGGCTGGCGCGCCAGCCGATGGAGGCGCTGCACACGGCGCGGCTGCTGGCCAATCACAACGCGTTTTCGCCACTCGTGGCGCAGACGCTGCTGCGCTCGCTGGCCGCCGACACGCTGGAGACCGCGCACGACCTGCAGCAGCTGCGCCGCCTGTGGAACCAGTTCGATGCGCACGACCGGCGTGACGCCCAGGTCGTGGCGCGCGCCGCGCAGCGTGCCGCCGTGCTCGGTGGCACCGACGACGCGCGCCAATGGCTGCGCCCGTTCTGGGACCGCCTGGCCGAACTGCCCCGCGAAGACCGCGACGCCGTGGCGCTGGCGCTGGCCGATGCCCGCGCCGGCATCGGCAGTGACTGGCTGCCGCGGCTGGAATCTGCAGCCCAGGCTTTCGGCCACGAGCCGGCACTGGTGGCCGCCGTCGGCATGGCCTTCGCCGAGCGCCAGCTCTGGGGCAAGGCGCGGCCGTTGCTGGAACAGGCCGCCGCCAGCCCGGGCCTGGCCACGCCGGTGCGGCGGCGCGCGTGGCGGCTGCTGTCGGAGCTGGCCCGTGGCGAGGGCGACGAGGCGCGCGCGCAGGCGCACGAACGCAGCGCTGCCGCGCTGGACTGACGGGGCCGATTCGGCGGCGGATTTCGCGTGCTATAGTCCTGGGCTGCGCGGCTGTAGCTCAGTTGGATAGAGTACTTGGCTACGAACCAAGGGGTCGTGGGTTCGAATCCTGCCAGCCGCACCAGAACAATCGTTCTAGAACAACGGGTTAAGCGCTTCGGCGCTTAGCCCGTTTTTCTTTGCGCGGGCGGCGTGCGGGCTAGGCGTCGTTCAGGCGTCGTGCACGACACCCTCACGCCACGCGAGCGCACCGCTGTCCACCAGCGAGCGCAGCACGCCCTCGCCCCAGTTGGCCAGATCACCCTCGGGCCGGCCGAGACGCTGCCACACGGTGGCCATCAGCGGCGTGGTGCTGAGCCACTCGCGCAACTCGGGCCAAGGCTGGCTGCGCGCCTCCATCAGGTGGTACTTCATCAGCACGCGCGCGCCGTGCTGCAGATGGCGCTGCGGATCGGCATGGAAGCCGGCCAGGCGCCGCCGTGCCCGCGCCAGCGCCTCGGCAACGTCGGAGAACGGCGCGCCGTGGCCGGGGATCACCTGGCGCGGCGCGAGTTCGTCGATCAGGTCGAGCACCGCGCCCACCTCGGCAAAGCCGGGTTCGCCATCGAGTTCGGGGAAGACGACGCCGAAGCCGTTCTGCCACAGCGCGTCGGCGCTGATCAGCACGCCGGCCTGCTCGTCGAACAGCATGATCGAGTGCGGGTCGTGCCCCGGCGCGGCCAGCGCCTGCCAGCGCCGGCGGCCAACCTGGAGCACGTCGCCAGGGGCGATCACGCCCTCGGGCTCGAAGCGTTCGCAGGTCTGGCCGGTGGTGGCGTGGCTCAGTGCGCCGGCGTCCCACTCGCGCGCCGAGGCAAACAGCCCCGGCGGGATGTGGATGCCGCAGCCGAAGGCGCGCTGCAGCGCCGCATTGCCGCCGCAGTGATCGGAGTGCAGGTGCGTGTTCACGACACGCACCAGGGTCTCGCGGCCCAGCGCCGCATGCATCATCGCCACGGTCTGTGCAGCGTGCAGCGTGTGGCTGGCGTCCACCAGCACGGCGCCTTCGTCGGGCTCGCCATGCAGCAGCACGTTGTTCGACGACAGCCAGCCGCGCTCGAAGACGCGCAGGCCCTCGTTCCAGGCAGTGGGTGGTGGCGAAAGCATGGCTGGTGACGGGTGGTTCATGCGGGCTTGTGCGGCTCATTGTGACGGGCCCCGCGCGCTACCATCCCGCGACTCGGGGGGTGAAGTCGGTGATGCAGTCCAGTGTCGTGCGCGCGCTCATGCCAGTGGCCTTGGCGGCCGCCTGTGCCGCAGGGCTGCCATCCGCACGCGCGGCCGAGCCGGCGGTGCTGACCGTGCTGCAGGGTGAGGCCACGCTGCTGGTGGGCGCGCGCGCGCTGGTGGCGGTGGCCGGTGCGCGCCTGCCGGCCGGCAGCATCGTCGAGACCTCCGAGCAGACCGGGTTGCTGCGGCTCGAGTGGGTCGACGGCAGCCGGCTCGACCTTGGTGCCTCCACCCGCGTGATGCTGCAGCCAGCCGCCTCGCCGCGCAGCCTGGTTTACGTGCTGCGCGGCGTGGTCAAGCAGACGCAGTCAACGGCCACGGCGGGGCAGCTGAGCCCGGCATTCGAGCTGAAGCCGTTCCAGGGCGTGGTCGTCACGCAGATAGGGTCTGAGGGTGCCGTGCTGTTTGCTGAAGTTGGCACCGAGGCCGTGATCGGCCGCCGTGGCAACGTGCCACTGTCGCTGAAGGCCGGGCAGGCCGCCGTGGTGGAGGGCGACGCGCCGGCGCGCGCGCAGCCGCGTCCGCCGGCGGGCTGGCTGGCCGCCATTCCGCGCGCCTTCCGCGACACGCTGCCCTCGCGGCTGGCGCAGTTCCAGGGCCCGCCGCCGGCGCTGAAGGAGCGCCCCAGCCCCGGCTACGCTGCCGTGATGCCTTGGCTCGTGGCCGAGCCGATGCTGCGCCGCGAGCTGCCGCGCCGCTGGGCCGAGTGGCTGGCCGAACCTGCCTTCAAGGACGCCGTGCTCGCGCGGCTGACGCAACACCCCGAGTGGGAGCCGCTGGTGCGGCCTGCGCCGCCCCGCGCGGCCGATCGCCCCGGCGCCCGCCGCTCTGCCGAACCCGCTGCATCCGCCCCGGAGACCCCTCGATGAAGCTGCTTGCCAAGTTCAACCTGATCTTTGTGCTCGTGATGGCCGTCGGCGTGGCCGTCAGTGGTTGGATCAGCCACGGTCTGCTGCAGGCCCAGGCGCGCGAAGAGGTCATCGGCACCGGCCGCCTGATGATGGAGAAGGCGCTCGCGGTGCGTTCGTACACCACCAACCACATCGCCAAGCTGCTGCAGACGCAGATGCAGTACGAGTT